>JAFSZX010000021.1 GCA_017458825.1 Oscillospiraceae bacterium | reverse complement strand
TTAGGGGCAAGTCAAACCACCAGTTTACTGGTGGTTATGATTATGTGTGTCAACTGCGCCGTCTACGTTACTTTTTCAATGGGAAATTTGTAGAAATTTTTCCGCCGGTAGCGCCGGGGGTCAGACCACCTGAAACAGGAAGAATTTCAGGTAGTCCGTTTCCTCCACGCCCCATAGGATGGGGTGGTCGGCGCACTGCTGGCGCGCCTCGATCTGCCGCAGCTGTACGCCGGCGTCCTTCGCGGCGCTGCACAGCATTTTTTCAAACAGCTCCGTGGTGGCGAAATGGCTGCACGAGCAGGTGGCCAGATATCCGCCCCGGGGCAGCAGCTTCATGGCCCGGTAGTTGATCTCCTTATAGCCTGTCATGGCGTTGGCGGTGGTTTTGCGGCTTTTTGTGAAGGCCGGGGGATCGAGGATGATGAAGTCATAGCGCGGCGGCTGCCGGGCAAGCCGGGGCAGCAGGTCAAACACGTTGTCGCACAGGAAGTCCATCCGACCCTCCAGACCGTTGCGCACTGCGTTTTCCCGGGCGCAGTCCACGGCATATTGGCTCACGTCCACCGCGGTCACGTGGGCGGCGCCGCCCTGCGCCGCGTTGAGAGCGAAGGAGCCGGTGTGGGTAAAGCAGTCCAGCACCGTGCGTCCGGCGGCCAGCGCAGCCACCGCCCGGCGGTTGTACTTCTGGTCGAGAAAGAAGCCGGTCTTCTGTCCGTTGACGAAATCCACCCGGTAGCGAATGCCGTTTTCCCGGATCTCCACCGCGTCAAAGCCCGGAGCGGGGCGATCCGGCAGCGGAAACCAGCCCTTGCCCTCCTCCATGCCCTCCAGCTTCCGGATGGCCACGTCGTTGCGTTCGTAAATGCCGGCGATCTCCTGCCCGTCTGCAGCCAGCACCTCCGTCAGCAGCCGGAACAGGAGGGCCTTGATCCGCTCCATGCCCAGACTCAGCACCTGCGCCACCAGCACGCTTTCAAACCGATCCACCGTCAGACCGGGAAACTGATCCGCCTCGCCGAAGATGATGCGGCAGCAGCGAAGATCCTCCGCCCCCATCACCGTCTTGCGGTACTGCCACGCATATTCGATCCGCCGCCGCCAAAAGGCCTCGTCGAACCGGTCGTTGGCGTTGCGGGACAGCAGCCGCACCCGGATCCTGGAGCAGCGGTTATAAAAGCCGGTGCCCAGATAGGAGCCCCGGGCGCTGATCACGTCCACCAGACCGCCGTCCTCTGCCGCTCCGTCTGCGGCCAGCACCTCGCCCTCGTAGACCCACGGGTGCCCGCCGCCCAGTGCGGCGGCGCCCTTGGGTGTGATGGTGACGGTGGGATAAGGTCGCTGCATTTTCATGGGGAAACCCGCCTTTCCTGCGATCTGCTTTTGCCCATTCTATCACAGATCCGCCCGGCGCGCCATAGACTGGAGCAGAAAACCGACGGGAAAGGAGTAGTTTTTTATGCCCAGCATTTTTTTAAGTCCCTCCACACAGGAATATAATCCGTACATCACCGGCAGCGGCAGCGAGGAATACTGGATGAATCAGATCGCCGACGCCATGGAGCCGTATCTGCGCGCCAACGGCATCCGCTATACCCGCAACTCGCCGGAGGGGTCAGCCGCCGACGCCATCCGGCAGGGAAACCGGGACAACCCGGACTTCTATCTGGCGCTCCATTCCAACGCCTCCGGCAGCGGCTCAGACGCCGGCACCACCCGCGGGATCATCGCCTTTTATTACCCCGGCTCGGTCAACGGCCAGCGGGCGGCGGAGCTGATCGCCGAGGAGCTGCGGCAGATCTATCCCCTGCCGGAGCTGGTAGTCACCCGCTCCACCACCGCCTTGGGCGAGGTACGCCAGCCCCGGATGCCGGCGGTGCTGGTGGAGATCGGTTACCACGACAACGTAGCGGACGCGCTGTGGATCGAAAGCCACGTGGTGAACATTGCCCGCTCGCTGACGGAGGCGATGACCCGTTACTTCGGCCTGCCCTTTACCGATATCTGCCTGCAGCGCCCCGGCGTGGTGGCCACCGAGGGGAGCCCCCTGCGGCTGCGCGCGGCGCCCTCCACATCCGCCGCGGTGCTGGCACGAATGCCCAACGGCGCGCCCCTGACGGTCTGCGGCATGCAGGAGGATTGGTACACCGTGCTCTACAACGGGCTTTTGGGCTACGCCGCCGCGCAGTACGTGCGCACGTAACTTTCGTTTTCTTCCTTCTTGACAGATTTACATAAAGCGTATAAAATATGTAGCGGATGATTATCGGAGAGATTAGGGGATCTTTTCGATTATTTTCTGACACACAGCTCAAATGCTGTGATACGCACAACAAAAAACTGTCGGGAGGAAACCAATGAAAATCGAACTGTGGATCGCTGCAGCGATCGCAGTCGCGACGTTCGTAATTGGCTACCTCGCTTGTATTCTCATCCAGAAGCAGAAGGCGAAGCAGGACGAGCGCAAGATCGCCAATGCCGAGGAGGAAGCACTTCGGATCGTCAATGAGGCGATTAAAAACGCAGAGAGCAAAAAGCGGGAAGCCTTGGTAGAGGCCAAGGAGGAGATTCTGCGCTCTCGAAATGAATACGAGAAGGAAGTCAAGGAGCGCCGCGCCGACCTGCAGAAGCAGGAGCGCCGGCTGCAGCAAAAGGAAGAGAACATCGACCGCAAGACCGAGGCCATCGAGCGCAAGGAAGAGGCGCTGGCCGCCAAACACGCCGCACTGGACAAGGAGCAGGAGGAGATCCGCCTTGTCAAGCGCAGCCAGACGGAGATGCTGGAGCGCATCTCCGGCTACACCGCCGAACAGGCGAAGGCATACCTGATCGAACAGCTGGAATCCGAGGTCACTCACGAAGCGGCGTTAAAGATCAAGGAGATCGAAGCCCGCGCCCGGGAAGAGGCCGATCAGCGCGCCCGCGACATCGTCGCCACCGCCATCCAGCGGTGCGCTACCGATCACGCCGCCGAGATCACCGTCAGTGTGGTTCCCCTGCCCAATGACGAGATGAAAGGACGGATCATCGGCCGCGAGGGACGCAATATCCGTACCATCGAAACACTGACCGGCGCCGATCTGATCATCGACGATACGCCGGAAGCCATCACCGTGTCCTGCTTCGAGCCGGTGCGCCGGGAGATCGCCCGTGTGGCGCTGGAGAAACTGATCGCCGACGGACGCATTCACCCCACCCATATCGAGGAAATGGTGGAAAAGGCGCGCCGCGAGGTGGACGCCGTGATCCGCAGCGAGGGCGAACGCGCTGTGCTGGAAACCGGCGTGCGGAGCCTGCATCCGGAGCTGCAAAAGCTGCTGGGTAAGCTCCATTACCGCACCAGCTACGGACAGAACGTACTGCAACACTCCATCGAGGTCAGCCATATCGCCGGCATGATGGCCGCCGAGCTGGGCGCCGACGTACATGCCGCCAAGCGGGCAGGTCTTCTGCACGATATCGGCAAGGCGCTGGACCACGAGTTTGAAGGCACCCACGTGGCACTGGGCGTGGAGTATCTGCGTAAGTACAAGGAGAAAGAGGACATTATCCACGCAGTGCAGGCGCACCACGGCGACGTGGAGTGCAAGACGCTGGTTGCCTGCCTTGTGCAGGCGGCTGACGCCATCTCCGCCGCCCGTCCCGGCGCGCGGCGCGAGAATCTGGAGAACTATATCAAGCGTTTGGAGAAGCTGGAAGAGATCACCGGCACGTATCCCGGCGTGGAAAAGAGCTATGCCATTCAAGCCGGCCGTGAGGTGCGCGTAATGGTGCGCCCCGATCAGGTCAGCGAGGACGAAATGGTGATCCTGGCCCGGGAGCTTGCCAAGCGGATCGAAAACGAGCTGGAGTACCCCGGACAGATCAAAGTCCACGTTCTGCGGGAGACCAAAGTCGTGGAGTACGCCAAGTAAAAAAAGGGAAAAACGCCGACTCACGCGAGTCGGCGTTTTTTTTGACGCATACAAGCCAAAATGGGGGGCGCTTAGCGGCAGAGCATTTCGTAGTAGGGGAGCGCGTCAAATCCGGCGCGGCGGTACACGGAGATGGCGTTTTCATTTTCCTCCTCCGCTTCCAGGCGAAACACGGCGTCAGGATAGCACGCTTGGAGATGGCGAATGAAAAACGAGGCAAGACCGCAGCCCCGATGCGCCGGCAGAACGTAAATGTCCTCAATCCACACGCAGCGCCGACCAAATTCGGTGCTGAAACTGTGGGCAATCATGCCATAGCCGGCTGTTTGTCCGTCATGGAGAAGAATAAACCCGTCGGCAAAGGGACTGTCGCCGGTACACGCGGCAATATCGGCGTCAAAAATCTCGTCCGAACCGTTTGTCATCACCGCGTCAGACGCGTAAAAAACGCGCATCATCTCTTTCACGGCGGTGGCGTCCGCAGGGGTCATGGCACGAAGGGACAGCATGGCAGGATTCTCCTTTCACGCCGCCGTCTGGCAGGCGGCGGTTTTCTGCACCTGTGCAGTATAACACTTTTTCCCATCACTTGCAAGAGACGCGGGAGAAGGAGAGACAAAAAGCTGTCTTTTTTGTGATTTTACTGTTGACAAACGGAACGTGGACTGATAAAATATACGAGCCGCTTTGAATGGGCAAGGAAGCGTCAGCTCTGTCTGACCGCCCCCGACAGCGAGTCCGTAATAAAGGAAAGGCAGGTGCAACAAGGTATGCAGGCAATCATTCTGACCGGCGGCAAGCAGTACAATGTCTCCGAGGGCGATACGCTGTTCATCGAAAAGCTGGACGCGCAAGCCGGTGACGACGTGGTATTCGACCGCGTGCTCGCCATCGTGGACGGCGAGAACACCAAGTTCGGTACTCCCGTGGTGGAGGGCGCGAAGGTGGACGCCAAGGTGGTCAAGAACGGTAAGGGCAAGAAGATCCGCGTGTTCAAGTATACCCCCAAAAAGGGTTACCGGAAACGTCAGGGTCACCGTCAGCCCTACACCAAGGTTGAGATCGGCAAGATCACATTTTAACGGCGCAATATGACAAGCGTAACGTTTCACACGGAAGAATCCCGCATCATCGGGTTTGATGCGGCCGGACACAGCGGCTACGCCGACGCGGGCGCGGACATCGTTTGCGCCGCCGTGACCAGCGCGGTGCGGCTCACAGAAGCCACCGTCAATGAAGTGCTGGGTCTTTGTGCCTCGGTCAAAGTCGACGAGCGCTCCGGCACCATCTCCTTCCGTCTGCCCGGCGGACTGTCCCCCACGGCGGAGGCCACCTGCCAGGCGCTTATGACGGGTTTGATGGTGTATCTGGCGGAGCTCCACGGCGAATACCCGAACAATATCGAAGTGCTGGAGGCGTAAACGCCTTCTTCGTCCCTCGATCATCTTTACAGAAAGGATGGTACTGACAGTATGCTGCACATTGGTCTGCAATTTTTCGCCCATAAAAAAGGTATGGGTTCCACCAAGAACGGTCGTGATTCCGAGTCCAAGCGCCTGGGTCCCAAGCGCGCCGACGGACAGTTCGTTCTGGCGGGTAATATTCTGGTGCGCCAGCGCGGCACCCACATTCACCCCGGCAAGAACGTAGGCATCGGAACCGACGATACCCTCTTTGCCAAGGCGGACGGCGTGGTGCGCTTTGAGCGCTGCGGGAAGGATCGCAAGCAGGTTTCCGTCTATCCCGCGGAATAAGCCGTATCGGAATAACAGGCTGTTGCAAAACACGCCGCCCTGTGTGTTCATAGGGCGGCGTGTTTATTGCGGAGTCAGCGGAAAAAAGACCGGATCAAAACACCTGGGGGCGCTCGTCAAACGCCATGTCCTTTACGGCGCGGCGGAGCTGGTCGATGGAGGTCAGGCGCTGACGCTGTAACTGTTCCTGGGTTTTGGGAGAGAGCGAGTAGAAGTACGCGTAGGCGGCACTGTCGTGGTTGAGAAGGTCGGTCAAATCGTGATAATACATAAAAAAACTCCTTTCCGCCGTTAGTTTGGCGAAAAGGAGTTTTGCTATACATGGGAAATTCAGCGCCGATACTCAAATTCCAGATCGTACAGGGAAACGATGTCACCGTCCCGAATCCCCATCTCTTCCAGACGGTCAAAAAGACCGGAGGCACGGAGCTGTTTATCAAAATACATCCGGCTTTCATAGTCGGAGAAGTTGATATTCGCCATTAGGCGGCGAAGCCATTCGCCCTCTACCAGCCACGTTTCGTCCTGCCGCTCGATATGCAGAGGCTCGGACAGATCCACCTGCGGCGGACGCTCCACGTATTCCGGCTCGTAGGTGGTCACCGGCGGCAGGGTGGACAGCGCGGCGGCGATACACGACACCAGCTCCCGTGTGCCTTGATGGGAGGCGGCGGAGAGCGTTAAAAAAGGATAGCCCAGCGACTCGGCGCGGGCGCGGAGCGCCTCTACCGGCGCAGGATCGGTGACAAGATCGATCTTGTTGGCGACCACGATCTGACCTCTTGCCGCCAGCTCGGCGCTGTACCGGCGCAGTTCGGCATTGATGGCGTCAAAATCCGCCACGGGATCACGCCCCTCACTGCCGGACGCGTCCACCAGATGCACCAGCAACCGGCAACGGTCAATGTGACGGAGGAAATCATGACCCAGACCGGCGCCCTCGCTGGCGCCCTCGATGATGCCGGGAATATCCGCCATTACGAAGCTGACGCCCTCGTCCACATACACCACGCCCAGATTGGGATAGAGAGTGGTGAAATGATAGTTGGCGATCTTGGGATGCGCCTTGCTGACTACGCTCAACAGTGTGGATTTCCCCACGTTGGGAAAGCCCACCAGCCCCACGTCCGCCAGGAGCTTCAGCTCCAGCAACACGTCGTAGCTCTGCCCCGGCAGTCCCGCCTTGGCGAAACGGGGGACCTGTCGGGTGGGTGTGGCAAAATGCCGGTTGCCCCAGCCGCCGCGCCCGCCCTTGCACAGAACAAACGGCGCGTCGTCCGACATATCCTTGATGATCTCGCCGGTTTCAGCGTGACGCACCAGCGTCCCCCGGGGGACACGGATGGTGAGACTGGCGCCGTCCCTGCCGGATTTGCGGCCGCCCTGACCGTCCATGCCGTTTTCCGCCGTATACTTGCGCTTATAGCGAAAATCCATCAGGGTGGACATGTGATCGTCCACCTGTAAAAGGATGGAGCCGCCGTTGCCGCCGTCACCCCCGTCGGGACCGCCGGCGGCGACGTATTTCTCCCGGTGAAACGCCACCGCGCCGTTGCCGCCGTTACCGGCGCGGCAGGTGATGCGCGCCTTGTCGATAAATTCCGTTGCCATTGTCGTTATCCTCCCGGACAAACCTGTCCTGCGTGTATTGTAGCCAAAAACCGCGGCTCCGTCAAGACGCTGTGCTTATTGCCGGCGGGCGGTGCGGTAGTCGTCGCTCGGACGCCAGAAGGGACACTCCCGCGTTTGGGAGGCGACAAACCGCGCCATATCGTCCTCATCCAGCGCCGCGTCGCAGAAATAGTCGTCATATTCCTCATCGTATTGGTAAAACTGGCAGTTTTCACACCGATCCATGAGTCGCCGCCCCCTTTCCGCTTTATTGTGCCAGCTTTGACGGCGCCTGTCAAGGGCGTTGCATTCGGCGGCGAAATCGGGTACAATGAGGGCAAAAGATCGTTTGGGACGGCGCGAGGAAGTTTTTTTATGAACGTTGCAGGTATTATATGCGAATATAATCCGTTTCACACAGGGCACGCGTATATGATCGGGGAGCTTCGCCGCCGCGGCGCGGACGCCGTCGTATGCGCCATGAGCGGCCATTTCGTCCAGCGTGGCGAGGCGGCGGTGGCAGGAAAGGCGGCACGGGCGGAGATGGCGCTGCGGTGCGGCGCGGATCTGGTGTTCGAGATCCCCACGCCCTGGGCGGCATCGTCCGCCGAGACGTTTGCCAGAGGCGGCGTGGCGATCCTGCGCGCCGCCGGTGTGGTCACGGAGCTGGCCTTTGGCAGTGAAAGCGGCGATCTGGCGGCGCTGGAGGCGGTGGCCCGAGCCCTTGACAGCGAGGCGTACCGCCGCGCCCTGTCCCGACAGGGGGAGGAGCTGCCCTTTGCCATGCGCCGCCAGGCGGCGATCGGCGCCCTTTTGGGGGAGCGGTACGGGGCGCTGTTGGAACAGCCCAACGACATTTTGGCGGTGGAATATCTGCGAGCCCTTTCAGGCAGCGCCATCCGTCCGGTGGCGATCCGGCGGCGCGGCGCCGCCCATGACGGCGCGCTTTGTGACGGCGTGCCGTCCGGCGCGCTGCTACGGCAACTGCTTTACCGGGGGGAGACGGAACAGGCGCTCGGCTTACTGCCGAGCGAGGCGGCGGAGGTATTGCGGCGGGAGATCGACGCCGGACGCGCCCCGGCGCGGATGGCGTACGGTGAGCGGGCGATATTGGACCGTCTGCGGCGGATGGATGAGGAGGCGTTTGCCCCCTTTGACAGCGGCGGCGAGGGTCTATATCACCGGTTTTACCGTGCCGTGCGCCAAAGCGGCAGTATAGAAGAACTGTTGGCGCAAGCCGCAACGAAACGGTATCCCACAGCACGGTTGCGGAGGATGATGCTCCACGCGTGGCTGGATTTGCCGCCGGCGGGGGAGCGCGTGCCGTATTTGCGGCTTTTGGCGGTCAGCGCCACCGGCAGGGAAGTACTGCGCCGGATGGGAAACGCACCGGTTTTGACCAAGGCGGCGGACGTGGACAAGCTGGGAGCGGAAGCGGCGGCGCTGTTTACCAAGGAGGCGCGGTGGAGCGATCTCTATGCGCTGACGTGCCCTGTGCCGCCGCCGTGCGGCGAGGATTGGCGCATCACACCGGTAGTGCGGGAGGATTGAGCGATCAACAGAAACGAAACACCCTGCGGCGGAGCGATCCGCGGCAGGGTGCGTTGCTGTGCAGGGGAAGATCGGGGGAAAATACGAAGGGGAATGTGGGGAAAAAACGAAAGAGATACGGGGGGGAGCCTGCGGCGCCCTACTTTCTCCAGCAGCGGAGAAAGTAGGCAAAGACGCCGCGCGAAACCCATGGTTTTGCGAGAGACTGTCAAAAAACGCCAAAGCCGTTTTTTGACAAAAGGGTTGCAGCCTACTGCGCGCACTCATGGTGCGCCAGTGGCGCACCATTCGCACACTTCGTAGTCTGAGCGGTGTCATTTGCCACGTACACGCCGCGGCAAATGACAATTTAATATCTTCGCGCCGTGCGCGGCGCGAAC
>JAFSZX010000020.1 GCA_017458825.1 Oscillospiraceae bacterium | reverse complement strand
GATAAACTTCGAATCCCGCAGGTCACAGGCAAAACACAAAGGCCACCCTGTTGGGTGACCTCTGTGTTTTGGTGGACCTGAAGGGATTCGAACCCTCGATCTCTCGGATGCGAACCGAACGCTCTCCCAGCTGAGCTATGGGCCCATATAAACGCGGCTTCACTTGAGCCACTTGTATATTATATCGGCTTTTCCGAAAAATGCAAGACTTTTCTTTTGAAAAAACAGCGAAAAACATTTTCAAAAAACAGCGTGAAATAAAAAAAGCAGTAGCGAGCAGGGAAAAACCATGGTATAATAGCCGCAAGGCGGCTATTGAGACTGTCAAAAAACGGCTTTGCCGTTTTTTGACAAAAGGGTTGCAGCCTACTGCGCGCACTCATGGTGCGCTCATGGCGCACCATTCGCACACTTCGTAGTCTGAGCGGTGTCATTTGCCACGTACACGCCGCGGCAAATGACAATTTAATATCTTCGCGCCGTGCGCGGCGCGAACTCTGCGAGGCTTTTTTGACACGCTGAATAGCCGCAAGGCGGCTATTATACACTTATTTCAGGTTGTTTTTCTCGCCGCTCACGCGGCAGGCGAAAAACGTAACAAGTTTCCCGTGTCCGCAAAGCGGACGCGGACAGGGAGGGACGCGAAATGGAATTACAATGGTATGATATTTTACAGCCGGACGGCGTTCCCGCCCCTGATTGGATGGACTCCGAACGGCGCCGGCGCGCCGAGTCGATGCGCCACGAGGCGGATCGGCTGCGGACGGAGGCGGGAGAATATCTGGCGCGGCGTATGCTGGCACAGCGCATGGACTGCGCGATGGAAGCGGTGCCGCTTCGCTGGGACGAGGCGGGAAAGCCCTTTGTGGAGGGCGGCGCGTGGCACGTGAGCATCAGCCATTCCGGCGCCTACGCCGTGTGCGCGGTGGATCGGCGTCCCGTGGGCGTGGATCTGGAGACGGTGCGCACGGTGGACGAGAAGTTTATGCGTCGTGTCTGTACAGAGGCGGAGTTATCCTATCTCGCCGGAGGCGACGGTTCACCGGAGCGTTTCTGGGAACTGTGGACAGCCAAAGAGGCTGTTTTCAAACTGACAGGAGCGGGACCGTTACTGCGCTTGAGTAAACTGGCGCTGCCCGAACGGATTTCGGTATGCTATATGCGTTGCCGCGGCTGTGCGCTGACGGTGGCGTGGAACAACAGGGAGGAGGCGCAGGAATGAACCGGATCAGGATCGGTGTGATCGGCTGCGGTAAGATCGCGCAGGTGCGCCATCTGCCGGAATATGCCACCCACCCGCAGGTCAAGCTGATCGGATATTACGATCGGGTGCCCAGCCGTGCCGCCGACATGGCGGAGCGGTATGGCGGACAGGTATATGAAACCTACTACGATTTGTTGAAAGACCCGCAGATCGACGCGGTTTCCGTATGCGTAGAGAACCGCGCCCACGCGGAGATCACCACCGCCGCTTTGTATGCCGGTAAGCATGTGCTATGTGAAAAACCCATGGCGGTCACGCTGGCGGAATGTGAATCCATGGTAGAGGCGGCGGAGCGCAACGGCTGTCATCTGATGATCGGGCACAACCTGCGGTTCGATCCGGTCTATCGCCACGCCAAGCGTCTTTTGGACGACGGCGTGATCGGTGAGGTGATCACCTTCCGCGCTGTGATCGGCAACGCGGGTCCGGAGGGCTGGTCAATGGACAGCCGCAACGAGGATACGTGGTATTTCGACAAGAAAAAGGCGGCCATCGGCGCCCTGTCGGATCTGGGTATCCACAAGGTGGATCTTTTGCAGTATATGCTTGACCAGAAGGTGGTGGAGACGACCGCCAAAGTGGTCACGCTCAACAAGCGGGGAGACGACGGCAAGCTCATCGGCGTGGACGATAACGCCCTGTGCATCCTCCGCATGTCCGGCGGCGCCATGGGCACTATGGCGGCGAGCTGGACGATCTACGGGCACCATTCCGCCTCCACCTGTTTTTACGGCACGAAAGGCTCTCTGCTGGTTTACAGCGACGACACGTATCCCATTATCGTCCGTGACCATACGGGTCGCCATACCAACTATCTGCCGGAACCGACCGACGGCCGTTCCGGCGTGATCGACGAGTTTGTCAACGCGCTCATTGAAGGCAGAGAGCCGGAGGTATCCGGCGCCGAGGCGCTGACCACCATGCGAACGATCTTCGGATGTGTGGAATCTTCGGATAAAGACACCTCCGTAAAAGTGAACCGCTCCTTTGTAAGTCATCTGTAAGAAGGGGGAATCCAGCCATGGGATATCGTGTCGGCATTGATTTGGGCGGCACCAACATCGCCGTCGGCGTGGTAGATTCGGCGTACCGGATCATAGCACACCACAGCGTCCCCACCGGCGCGGAACGCGAGGCGTCGGCGGTGATCGACGATATTGCCGCGGCGGTAGACGCGGCGTTGCGGAAGGTGGGTCTGACGACGGCGGACTGCGCGTGCGCCGGCATCGGCTCTCCCGGCACCTGCGACAGTGAACGCGGCGTGGTGGTGCGGGCGTATAACCTGAACTGGTTTGACGTGCCGGTGTGCGCCATACTCTCCGAGAAGCTGGGGATCCCGGTCCGTTTGAGCAACGACGCCAACTGCGCGGCGCTGGGGGAAACGGTCGCCGGCGCGGCGCGCGGCTGTCGGAACGTGGTGATGATCACACTGGGTACCGGTGTCGGCGGCGGTATTATCATCGGCGGCAGTATCTATGCCGGAATGCATTCCGCCGGCGCGGAGCTGGGCCATATCCTGCTGAAAATGGACGGTGAGCTTTGCACCTGCGGCCGCCGCGGCTGTTGGGAGGCGTACGCCTCCGCCACCGCGCTGTGCCGACAGGCGACCGCCGCGGCGCAGGAAGATCCGAAATCGCTGCTCTACGGCGTGCCGGAGATGACCGGCAAACGGGTGTTTGACGCGGCGGAGCAGGGCGATGAGACAGCGCGTCGGGTGGTGGAGCGTTACTGCGAGTACGTGGCGGCAGGGCTGACCGATCTTGTCAACGCGCTGGCGCCGGATATGATCCTGCTGGGCGGCGGCATCAGCCGCCAGGGCGAGCGGTTGCTGGAGCCGATCCGCCGTTACGTTGCGGCGCACTGCTTCGGCGGCGCCCAGGGCGCGGTGCCGAGGATCGCCGCGGCGGAGCTGGGCAACGAGGCGGGCATCATCGGCGCGGCGGCGCTGTGAGAAAAAGAGACGCTCCGGAGTGTTGAAAGCTCCGGAGCGTTTTTCTGTGCGGTGCCGTTACGGACGGGCGGCGGCAAACGCGGCGCGCTCGCGGCACAGCTCCTCATAGAGGGCTTGCGCCGTCCACCGCGCGTTGGTGGGCGTAAGCACCGCTTTGAGGGGCAGTGTCACGCCTTTGCGGCGCAAGGCAAGGAGCAGCGCGTCCAACTGCTTGTCGTTCAGCCCTGCCATCACCAGCAGTTCCTCGGTAAACGGCGCCGCCACCGGCGCGAAGAAGCGCCTGGCTTCGGTCAGATCCCCCAGCGCCGCGCCGAAGCTCTCCGGCGTCACCGCGATACAGCGGCAGGCAAACGGCGCCGCCGCCTCCACGGCGGCACGTTTTTCGGGGGAAAGATTGAACGTCAGCAATATCGGCACGGTCTGTACACCTCTTTTCGTAAGCCTATCTTACCATAAGCCGCCCTTTGGAGCAAGTTTTGCTTTTCTTTTTCCGCCCCAGAGGCTATACTGTAAGAAAAAGCGGTATGTCGGTAAAGAAACGGGAGGATTCGTCGCTATGAAAATACGGGATAGAGGACTGCTTCTCATACTGGCGTTACTGCTGGTGAGCGGATGCGGAGCAAAAGACGCGCCCGGGGGAGAAGAAACCGCCGTACCCACGGTAACGGCGGAGGAGACGGAGGCGCTTTCCTGCTGCGACGGCACGGTGACGCTGCGCTTCCGCCGGAATGAGACCGGCGCGTGGCAATGGCTGGACGATCCGGATTTTCCGCTGGACGGGCAGTATCCCGAAGAACTGCTGGCGTTGGCGGCGGAGCTGTCGGCCCGGTCCGCCCTGTCGGAGACCGGCGCCGCGTCCCAATACGGTCTGGACACGAAAGACTGCTACCTCACCGTATTCGGGAGCGACGGAACGGAACAGACGTGGTATTTCGGCAAGCAGACGCCCGACGGCGATCGGTACGCTCGCGCCGCCGCCGACCCCGACGGGATCTACGTGGCGCCGGCGCGTTTATCAGAGCTGATGAGCCGCAGTATTTATGACATGGCGCTTCTCCCCAAACCGTTCGTATTGAGCGACGTGGAACTGCGCGCCGTAACGGTGCGCTGCGGCGAGGGAGAGGACGTGCTGGAGGTGTCGGACGGCGTATGGACGCGGCAGGGCAGGGACGTGACGGAGGAGGACAAGATCGCCCGTCTTGCCGCGGCGTTGGCGGAAGTGTCGGTGCAGGGCTGTTTCGACTATGCGCCGTCGGAGGGCGTGTTCGCACTGTGCGGTCTGGAGCCGCCGGCGGCGGTGCTGGAAATCGCATACGTCAATACCGTGGGCGTGGACAGCATGCTGACGGTGACTGTGGGCGATCTGCGAAGCGACCGGCAGGCGTATTGCGTGCGGCTGAACGAGGAGGATACCGTATATCTTATGGACGGCGCATTGCCGGAATTGCTCTTGGCGTGGTAAGGAGGGAACGACCATGCGGCTTTTGATCGTAGAGGATGAGGTGCGTCTTGCCAAGACGCTGGAGGAACTGCTCAAGCGGCAGGGATATACGGTGGACGCGTGCCATGACGGCATCTCCGGACTGGACAGCGCCCTGTCGGACAGGTACGATCTGATGGTGCTGGACGCCATGCTTCCGGGGATGGACGGATTCACGCTGCTGCGCCGGTTGCGGAGCGAGGGGAACACCCTGCCGGTAGTGATGCTCACCGCCCGTGCCGACGTGACGGATCGGGTACAGGGGCTGGACAGCGGCGCGGACTACTATCTCACCAAGCCGTTTGAGCCGCAGGAGCTGTTGGCGTGTATCCGCCTTCTGTTGCGGCGGGGCGCCGAGGCGCGTCTGGACGACGCGGTGAGCTACGGCGATCTGCGTCTGGAGAACGGGACGTTCCGGCTGTCCTGTCAGGAACGGTCGGTGCGTTTGAGCCGTCGGGAATACGACTTGATGGAGCTTTTGATGCGCAACAAGGCGCAGATCGTCACAAAAGAGCAGCTGCTGGTGAAGGTATGGGGCTACGATTCCGAGGCGGAGGACAACAACGTGGAGGTGTATATCTCCTTCCTGCGCCGGAAACTGACCCATCTCCACTCGGCGGTGAAGATCCGCACCTTGCGCATGATAGGCTACTGTCTGGAGGTGGAATCATGATCCGCAAACTGCGCTGGAAAGTAGTGGCGGTGACTATGGCGGTGGTCACGGCGGTGCTGTTAGGCGCTATGGCGGCGGTACTGCTCTCCTCCAGAGCCGCCCTTGAAAACCAGAATCGGGATCAGCTCCGCCAGGCGTTGCAGGGCGAAGCCTTCCTGCCGGAGCGGAGCGGCGACCGTGCCGCGGAGCGCGCCGCGCGGCGGATCTTCGTGGCGGAGGTCTATGCCGGCGGCACGGTGCGGCTCAATCAGGGCGCGTTTGAAGACCTGGGCGACGAGGAGACGGTTTTGGCGATCATCAACGCCTGCCTTGCCAAAGATGAGGATTACGGACTGCTGGAGGAATACGATCTGCGGTATCTGCGGCAGAGTACGCCGCTATATCTGCGCATCGCCTTTGCGGACAGCTCTCTCGAGCAAGGTACGCTGCGCGCCATGCGCGTTACGGCGGCGCTGGTGGGCGCGGCGGCGTTTTTGGCGCTGCTGGGCTTGAGCTATCTCCTGTCCGGCCTTGTCACAAAACCGGTGGAAAAGGCGTGGCAGCAGCAACAGCAGTTTTTGTCCGACGCATCCCATGAGTTAAAAACGCCCCTGACGGTGATCCTGTCCTCCGCCGATCTGCTGGCGGAAACGGCGTCGGCGGACAGCGCCGGATACGTGGATAACATCCGCAGTGAATCCCGCCGCATGAAAAAGCTGGTGGAGAACATGCTCACCCTGGCGCGGGCGGACGACGGCGGACACAGCGCCGCCTTTACGCTGACCGACTGGAGCGACACGGTGATCGACACGGCACTGCGCTTTGAGCCGGTGGCATTTGAAGCCGGCCGCCGGTTGCTGTACGATATTGACGAGAACCTTGCCGTCTGGGGCGACGGCGAGCAACTGGGGCGGCTCACGGCGATCCTGCTGGACAACGCCATCAAATACGCGCCGGAGGGTACCGAGGTGCGTTTGAGCCTGCGTCGGGAGGATAAGACCGCCCGCCTCACCGTGGAAAACGGCGGAACACCTGTTCCGCCGGAAAAGATCCCCCATCTGTTCGACCGGTTCTACCGTCTGGATGAGGCCCGATCCGACACGGAGGGGTTCGGGCTGGGACTTGCCATCGCCCGTTCCATCGTGACACAACACGGCGGCTCGATCCACTGCGAGAGCGACAGCCGTTCCACCCGATTCGTGGCGATCCTGCCGGTGAAGAAGGCCGCTGCGCAGGCATCTGCCGCCGCCGCGGCGCATATACTGTCCGGCAGAGAAAAGGAGGGCGGCGATGAGGGAACATCCGGGTGATATTGACGATATGATCTATCAGGACGACTGGCAGATCAGCCGACGGTAAAAAAGCCGCGGGACAGCTTCTGTCCCGCGGCTTTTTGCGTGCTTTATTCAATGATACCGCCGCCCAATACCTCGTCGCCGTCGTAGAGAACAACGGATTGCCCCGCGGTCACGGCGCGCTGCGGCTCGTCGAAAACCACGCGGAGCCTGCCCTCCGGCAGGGCGGTGACCTGCCCCGGCGTTTCCCGCTGGCTGTATCGTGTTTTAACGTGACAGCGGATCGGGTGATCGGGCGCCGTGCCGCAGATCCAGTTGGCATCTCTTGCCCACAGCTCGCCGGTGTAGAGATCCGCCTCGTCGCCCAGCGTCACGGTGTTGGCGACAGGGTCCTTTTTTACCACGTAAACGCGCCGTCCCAGACTGATGCCCAGACCCTTGCCCTGTCCCACGGTATAGCAGGCGTGTCCTCTGTGCCGTCCCAGCACGTGTCCGTCCCGATCGATAAAATCTCCCGGCTCCATTGCCGCGCCGCGGCGCCGGAGATAGGCGGTGTAATCTCCGTCCGGCACGAAGCAGATGTCCTGACTGTCCGCCTTGTCCGCGTTGGGCACACCGGCGTCACGGGCAATCGCCCGAATGGCGGCCTTGTCGTAATCGCCTACCGGCAACAGCAGGTGGGCAAGCTGGCGCTGGGTCAGCTGATAGAGAACGTAGCTTTGATCTTTGCGGCGATCCACGCCCCGCAACAGGTGGAAAAGACCGTCCTCACCCTGCGCGATCCGGGCGTAATGACCGGTTGCCATGTACTCGTAGCCCAACAGGAGCGCCCGATCCAGCAGCGCGCCGAACTTCAAACACCGGTTGCAGTCGATACACGGGTTGGGGGTGCGCCCCGCCACATATTCGGACACAAACCGCGCCGCCACGTCCCGATCGAACCGCTCCGTTTCATTGAACACGTAAAACCGCATCCCCAGGCGGCTGGCGGCGGCGCGTCCGTCCGCCGCGTCTTCGGCGCTGCAACACAAGCTGTCGTCCGAGGGCAAAAGCTTGAGCATAGCGCCGTCACAGTCATAGCCCTGCCGATGCAGTAATACGGCCGCCGCGGTGCTGTCCACACCGCCGGACATGGCGATCAACACACGCCCTTGCCCCGTCATTCGTCCAGATTCCTTTCCGTGAACGCCTCGTATGGCAGGGCGTCGCTCAACTCCACCATCACCGGCTGAAAACCGCCGGTGTAGGAGAACACCGGCGCGGAGAACGTCATGGTAGAGGAGATCTTATCCGGCAAAGACACGGTGGCGACGGTGCCTTCGCCCTCCCGGGACGTCAGCAGGAGCCTGCCGCCGTGACCCTCCGCGATGGCGCGGCACAGCGGAAGCCCCAACCCCAGTCCGTGGGGCGGCGCCGCCTTATACTCCGGATGGAGAAAGCCCTCGTAGATGCGATCCATCTGCTCGGCGGCGATGCCGCAGCCGGTATCTGTTACACTCAGGAGCACTTGATCGCCCCGCAGATCCATACCCAGTGTCACCTCGCCTCCGGCGGGGGTGAATTTCATGGCGTTGGACAAAAGGTTCCACATCAGACGCGACAGATAGTATTCCTGCACGGCGCACAGATGGTGCGCCTCGGCACAGCGCAGGCGCAGTGTCAAACCGCACTGTTCCGCCAGCGGCTGTGCCTGACGGAAGATCCCGTCCAGCCAGACCGGCAGATCCGCGGTTTTCAACGCGAAAAGCGGCATCTCCGCGAGCAGGGGCGCGTCGGAGAGATTGTTGAGGATACGCATCATGCGGTAAATGCTCTGCTGTTCAATGGCGGCGTTGCGTCGGTTCGTTTCGGTATCGCCGCGTGAGAGCTGCTTTGCCGCGCACAGGTTGCCCATAGCGTAGCGGAGCTGGGAGGAAAGATTGCCCAATACCTGACAGAGCAATTCCTTCCGGTCGTTTTGCTGACTCATGCGCACGCCTCCTTTCGTTTTCATATAACATGGCGCGCCGGTACGGGAATTATCCGTGCCGCCGCCGTTTCGACCCGTTTCTTTGACTATACCAAAACTCCGGCGAAAAAACAAGAAGGGAGTCGATTTTCCTGCCGCAAAAAAAATAAAATGGGTACTTGCATTTTTCCAAAAATCGCATATAATAGGAAACGTACCATACGTTACAAATATTCCAACAGAGAGGAAGTATTCATTATGAGCATCAAAGTCGGTATCAACGGATTCGGTCGGATCGGCCGCATGGTCCTGCGCGCCAGCCTGAATCACCCCAACATCGAGATCGTGGGCATCAACGATCTGTGCCCGGCCGATTATCTGGCGTATATGCTGAAGTACGACACCATGCACGGTCACTTTGCCGGCACCGTGTCCGCTACTGAGAACGCCATCGTCATCAACGGCAAGAACATTCCCATCTTTGCCGAGCGTGACCCCGCCAATCTGCCTTGGGCGAAGGTTGGCGCCGAGTACGTGGTAGAGTCCACCGGTCTGTTCCTGACCAAGGAGAAGTCCCAGGGTCATATTGACGCCGGCGCCAAGCACGTCGTCATGTCCGCCCCCTCCAAGGACGATACGCCGATGTTCGTCATGGGCGTGAACCAGGACAAGTATGACTCCTCCATGACCTTTGTTTCCAACGCCAGCTGCACCACCAACTGTCTGGCGCCCATCGCCAAGGTGCTGCATGACAACTTCGGCATCACCGACGGTTTGATGACCACCGTTCACTCCACCACCGCCACCCAGAAGACGGTGGACGGCGTTTCCGTGAAGGACTGGCGCGGCGGCCGTGCCGCTTCCGGCAACATCATCCCCAGCTCCACCGGCGCCGCCAAGGCTGTGGGCAAGGTGATCCCCTCCCTCAACGGCAAGCTGACCGGTATGAGCATGCGCGTTCCCACGCTGGACGTGTCCGTGGTGGATCTGACTGTGAATCTTGCCAAGCCCGCCAAGTATGACGAGATCTGCAAGGCGATGAAGGCGGCCTCCGAGGGCGAGCTCAAGGGCATCCTGGGCTACACCGACGAGGACGTGGTCTCCGCCGACTTCCTGGGCGATACCCGTACCTCCATCTTCGACGCCAAGGCCGGCATTGCGCTGACCGACACGTTCGTGAAGGTGGTTTCCTGGTACGATAACGAGATCGGCTACTCCGACAAGGTCCTGTGCCTCATTGAGCACATGTACTCTGTGGATCACAAGTAAGCCGTAAATTTGCTTTCCTTCTTTTTTGTTCCGGAAATAACGCCGCCCTTTGCACAGGGCGGCGCTATTTCCGTCCACTTCCCGGATGATTCCGGCGCTTTCGTGCCGCCTGACGGAGAAAGGACTTGATACGATGGCACAGCATCGCATATTGACCAGCCGTTTATCGCTGGACAGCGATATTCCGCTGTACGCCCAACTGGTGGGCATTATCAAGCACGATATTTCCTCCGGCGCTTTGAGCGTGGGGGAGCTTTTACCGTCTGAATCGGAGCTTTGCCGCGTGCTGAACGTGAGCCGGAACACGGTGCGCCAGGCGATCGGCGAGCTGGAAACGGAGGGTCTGGTGGTGCGCAAGCGCGGCAAGGGTACCTTTGTATCCGACCCCAACACCACGCGGCGCGGCGTGCAGTATTCCTTCACCACGGAGGTATCCTCTATGGGTATGAGCCCCTCCTCCGCGCTGGTGGATTTTGAGGTGATCACACCCGGCGCCGCGGTGTGCGAAAAAATGGCGTTGCGGGAAGGCACCAAGGTCTATCGTTTTACCCGTATCCGCAAAGTGGACGGCGAGCCGCTCATTCTGGAAACCAGCTACTATCCCCAGTTCATCTACCCCAACCTGACCCGCGACATGTTGGAGACCCACAGTTTTTACAGCCTCCTGTATCACGTGGGCATCACCCCTTTTGCCGCCCGTGACAGCTACGAGGCGGTGGTATTGGACGAGCATCAGGCGTCGCTTCTGGGCGTGGCTTCGGGGAGCTGCGCGTTTTATCACCAGCGTCTGACCGAAACGGAGGATGGCCGCGTCTATGAGTACACCCGCAGTTATATCCGCGGCGATCGGGTGCGTCTGGACGTGGGGATGCAGAAATCCGGCGTGACCTTTGCCCGAACGATCGAATAGCGGGCGACAGGCTGGGCGTTTTTGCCGAATAAGTTTTCTTTTTTGTTTTTTTTGACCGCTCGCACAGGGCGGTCTTCCTTTTTTGTGACGATTCCGTAAACAATATGGCGCCGCGCTTGTATTCAAAGCGCCGCCGTGTTACACTCTTACTATTCTATGTCATCGGACGATGATCCGCGCAAAGGCGGCGCGGGCGTCAAAAGGAGGGCGGAGCCATGCCGAAATTCAGTGTCAAGCGCCCGCTGACCGTTTTTGTGGCGGTGCTGGCGGTGGTCGTATTGGGCGTGGTGGCGTATCTGCGCATGACGCCGGACTTACTGCCCAACATGGACTTCCCCTATGCCGTCGTGATCACCACGGCGCCCGGCGAGAGTCCGGAATCTGTGGAAGAGACCATCACGCGCCCCATGGAACGCGCTATGGCGACGCTGGAGCATATCAAATCCGTGACCTCCACCAGCCGCGACAGCCTTTCTCTGGTGGTACTGGAGTTTGAAAACGGTACCAATATGGACACGCTGGGCGTTGATATCCAACAGAAGATCACCGCTCTGGCAGGTCAGTGGGACGACACGGTGGGCGCGCCCTACGTACTGAAGATCAATCCCTCGGTGCTTCCGGTGGAGATCGCCGCCGTATCCTACCGGGGGATGGACATTCACAGCTTGAGCGAGTTTGTCAACGACACGTTGGCGCAAAAGCTGGAGGGCATTACCGGCGTGGCGAGCGTCAGCGTCAGCGGCACGCTGGAAACGCAGGCGCACGTGGTACTCGATCAGGCGAAGATGGATCGCCTTTCCCAAACGCTGTACGGCGCGATGGAGGCGAAGCTGGAGGAAACGCGCCTTCAGCTCCAGCAGACCCGTGAGCAGATCCGTCAGGCGCAGGATGAGATGAAAACGGCACAGCGCGACGCTGTCGGCGGCGCGGTGGAAACGGCGATCGGCGCGGTGCGGGACGGGCTTGCCGCCATGGACGAACAGCGCGCGGAGCTGGCGGAGCGTCTGGCGCGCCTTGAACCGGCGGTGCAGGAATGGCGTGAGATGGAGACCGAGCTGTTGACCGTGCAATCGGAGATCGCCGCGCTGGAGCAGTTGGGCGGTCTGCCCGCTGAAACGCTGAACACGCTGAAAAGCCGTGAAGCGGAGCTGACGGCTCTGCGGGATGAAAAGATCGCGTCGCTTCGGGCGCTGGGTGCGGAGCCGGAGCAGGCGGAACAGGCGCTGGAGGAACTGCGAGATACCGTATCGGACGTGGAGGACGCCATCCGCGCGCTGGGCGGTGAGGAAGCGTCGGCGCGCCTTACCCGTCAGATAACAGACGGCGCCCTGACAGGTCTGGACGCGCTGACCGGCCTGACCGTCGGCACGGTGCAGATCAACGAGGCGCTTTCTAAAATCGACGAGGCGCTCGGCGAGCTGGAGAGCTATCGGGAAACAGCCTCCGCCCGGACGGATCTTTCCGCCATGCTGTCCGTAACGTCTGTTTCCGCCCTGCTGGCGGCGCAGAACTTCTCCATGCCGGCAGGCTATGTGCAGGATGATGACGGCGTGAGCTATATGGTCTCGGTAGGTGACCGGTTTTCCACCCGGGAGCAGTTGGAAGATCTGCTGCTGTTCGATTTCGGATCAGAAGACGTGCCGCCGGTATATCTGCGCGACGTGGCGACCGTGGCGGTGCTGGACAACGCCGACCGGGTCTACACCAAGATCAACGGGGAGGACGGCGTCAGCGTGACCTTCACCAAACAATCCAACTACGCTACCGCCGCCGTATCCAAGCAGATCGCGGCGCGGTTTGAGAAGCTGGAAGCGGAGTATGAAGGGTTGCGCTTCCAAACGCTGATGGATCAGGGGGAGTATATCTACCTGATCGTCAACGCCATCCTTTCATCGTTGCTGTGGGGCGCGGTATTTGCCGTGGTGGTGCTGTTTTTGTTCCTGCGGGACTGGCGCCCCACCGTGATCACGCTGTTGAGTATTCCGGTGAGCGTGGTCCTGGCAGTGGTGCTGATGTATTTTTCCGGCGTGACTATCAATATGATCTCCTTGAGCGGTCTGGCGGTGTCGGTGGGTATGCTGGTGGACAACTCCGTGGTGGTGATCGAAAACACCTACCGTCTGCGCGCCAAAGGCGCCACGGTGATCCAGGCGGCGGTATCCGGCGCGGGCCAGGTTTTAGGCGCTATCGTCGCCTCCACGCTGACCACGGTGGCGGTCTTTCTGCCCATCGTATTCGTGGAGGGCATCACCAAACAGCTCTTTACCGATCTGGCGCTGACCATGACGTTTTCCCTGCTGGCAAGCCTCCTGACGGCGCTGACGCTGGTACCTGCCATGGCGTCCGGACTTCTGGGCGCGGTGCCGCCGCGTCGGCAGTTCCTGCTGGAGCGCATCTATCCCGCGTACCGTCGGGCGCTGACGTGGTCGCTGGATCACAAGGCGGTGATTTTAGGCGGCGCGGCGGCACTGCTGGTACTCTCCGGCGCGGCGGCGATCAGCCGCGGTTTCAGCTTTATGCCGGAGATCGACGTAAATAACACGTCGGTCACAGTGACCATGCCGGAGGAGTACGATCTTTCCAAGACGCGGGAAACGGCGGATGAGGTCATGCGCCGCGCTATGACGATGGATAACGTGGAAACGGTAGGCGCGGTTTTAGGCGGCGGCAATTCCCTTGGCGGGATGCGTTCCCTCGGCGGCGGAAGCGGCGGCAATACGGTGTCTTTCTATATCACCGTGGCGGAAGGCGCCTCCGGCATGGAGGCAGGGCGGACGCTGGAAACGCTGTGCGCCGATCTGCCCTGCACGGTGGAGGCGTCTGCGGTGATGTCTTTTGATACGCTGATCACCTCCGGCGTAACGGTGCAGTTGTTCGGCGACAGCATGGAAGACCTGCAATCGGCGGCACGGACGCTGGCAGGCAGGATGGAAACGGTGGAGGGCGTCGCCTCGGTGTCCGACGGGTTGGAGGACGCGGTACCGGCACTGCAGGTGACGGTGGATCCCACCGCCGCCATGCAAAAGGGTATGACGGTGGCGCAGATCTATCTGCAGGTGGCGTCGGCGCTTTCCACCAGCGCCGACGGCGCGGACCTGACGCTGGACGGCGTGGCGATGGGACTTTTGGTGGAAAACGACCCGTCGGCGCGTTTGACCCGTGAGACGCTGCTGGAGCTGGAGATCAGCCCCTCCGGCAGTTCCGTATCGTCCCTCACCGGCACGGGCGGTCTCGGGGATATGGCGAATCTCGCCGGCGCGGCTGCCTCTGAAAGCGGGGGCGAAAGCTTCCTGTTAGGCGAGGTCGCCACGGTGGAGGAGCGTGTCAGTTTGCAGACGATCCAGCGCGACCAGCAGCGGCGGTATATCGCCGTCACGGCGGAGGTGGCGGAGGGGTATAACATCACCAGAGTCACCGGCGCGTTGCGCCGCGCCGCCGCGGAGCTGGAATTGCCTTCGTCGGTATCCGTGGTGTTCGACGGTGAGAACGAAGCGATCATGGAGGCGGTCTGGCAGTTGGTACTGATGCTGGGGCTGGGCGTACTGCTGGTGTATCTCATCATGGCGGCACAGTTCCAATCCCTCAAATCACCGCTGATCGTGATGTTCACCATTCCGCTGGCGTTTACAGGCGGCTTTTTGTCGCTGCTGATCGCCGGCATTGAGATCAGCGTGATCTCGCTGATCGGCTTTGTAATGCTGGTGGGTATCATCGTCAACAACGGCATCGTGCTGGTGGACTATATCAACCAACAGCGCATCTCCGGCATGGAGCGCCGCGCGGCGATCATCGACGCGGGCGTAACCCGTATGCGTCCGATCCTGATGACCTCTCTGACCACCATTCTGGGTCTGGCGGTCATGGCGCTGGCACGCAGTGCCGGCACGGCGCTGATGCAGCCCGTGGCGCTGGTGTGTATCGGCGGCTTGCTGTACGCCACGCTGATGACGCTGTTCGTAGTGCCGTGTATTTACGAACTGATGAACAAGAAGGAATTGCGCCATGTGGCGGAAGACGAGCTGAAGACCATAGATCTGTAAAGAAAACCCGAAGGGCGTTTCGCATATCGGCGAAACGCCCTTTCAGCGTGTCAAAAAAGCCTCGCAGAGTTCGCGCCGCGCACGGCGCGAAGATATTAAATTGTCATTTGCCGCGGCGTGTACGTGGCAAATGACACCGATCAGACTACGAAGTGTGCGAATGGTGCGCCATGGGCGCACCATGAGTGCGCGCAGTAGGCTGCAACCCCTTTGTCAAAAAACGGCAGAGCCGTTTTTTGACAGTCTCAAAGGGCGTTTCGCATATCGGCGAAACGCCCTTTTTCACGCCTTGCGGCTTTGCCGCGGGCGTTTTTTCGTTTCCGCTTGACAGCGCCGCCGCTGTGTGTTAGTATCATTTGCGAATCATTCTCAAATTCAAGGAGGCACGGGTATGGCAAGATATGTAACGAAACAGCGCCGTTCACTGTTGGGGTATCTGGCGCGCCATGCCGACGAGAGCCTTACGGCGCAACAGGTCGCCGCCGATCTTACCGCGAGCGGCGTGAGTGTCAGCTCGGTGTACCGCAATCTGACGGCGCTGGAAGCCGAGGGAAAGGTACGGCGCGTCAGCCGGAGCGGCAGTCGGGAGACCTACTACCAGTACGCGGCGGCGGAGGGCTGCCGTGCCTGCCTGCATCTGGCGTGTAAGCGGTGCGGCAGGACGTTTCATATGGGCATGCCGGCGGCGGACGCGCTGGTGGATCGGGTGGCGCAGGAGGAGAAATTCCAGATCGATCGGGAAGACACCGTGATTTACGGTGTGTGTAAGGATTGCCGGTGAGAAAACCGGCGCGCCTGTGCTATGGCGGCGCGGGCGGCGCGTACACTATGGCAGAACGTTTAGGGGGGGACCGCCATGAAAAAATGGATCGCGTTGATGCTGTGCGCAGTGCTGGTGTCGGGGGCGCTTTGCGGTTGCGGCGGCGAGCGGCGGCAGGATACGGATAAGATACAGGTGGTGGCGACGGTCTTTCCGCTGTACGACTGGGCGCGCGAGCTGATCGGTCAGCGGCGCGAGCAGGTGGAACTGACGCTGTTGCTGGATCACGGCGTGGATATGCACAGCTACCAGCCCTCTGTGGAGGATATGATAAAGGTATCCGATTGCGACGTATTTATATATGTAGGCGGCGAATCCGACCAATGGGTGGATGACGCGCTGGGCGAGGCGGCCAATCAGGATATGATCGCGGCGAATCTTCTGGAACTGCTGGGTACCGCGGCGAAAGAGGAGGAGACGGTGGAGGGCATGGAGCAAGAGGAAGAGGACGGAGAAGAGACCGCCTATGATGAGCATATCTGGCTGTCGCTTCGGAACGCGTCGCTTCTATGCCGCGCTCTGGCGGATGTGTTTGCCGCCGCCGATCCGGACGGCGCCGCCGTCTACCGCGCCAATGCCGCGGCATATATCCGGAAGCTGGAAGCACTGGACAACGCCTATCAGGAGGCGGTGGACAGCGCCGGAGGGAAAACGGTACTCGTTGCCGACCGGTTCCCCTTCCGCTATCTGGCGGACGATTACGGCCTGACCTACTACGCCGCCTTTGCCGGCTGTTCGGCGCAGGCGGAAGCCAGCTTTGAAACGGTGGTATTTCTGGCGCAAAAGATAGACGCGCTGGGCTTGCGGTATATTCTCCAGACGGAGACCGCCGACGGCACGTTGGCACAAACGGTGCGAGGCAACACCGCCGCGGGCGATCAGACCGTTTTAACGCTGGATTCCATGCAATCCGTCACCGCGCAGGACGCGGCGGCGGGAACGACCTATCTTACCGTGATGGAAAACAATCTGCGCGTTCTCAAAGAGGCGCTGCAATAAGACGAGGTGTACCATGGCACAACTGATTTGCCGCGATCTGACGCTGGGATATGACGGGCGTCCGCTGGTACAGGGTTTGAATTTTCAAGTAAACGCAGGGGACTTTCTGTGCATCATCGGGGAAAACGGCTCCGGCAAAAGTACGCTGATGCGCACGTTGCTCCGCCTGCAAGCACCGGTGAGCGGCGCCATCGAATGGGGCGACGGGCTCCATCCCGACGAGATCGGTTATCTGCCCCAGCAGACGCCGATCCAGCGCGACTTTCCCGCCTCCGTGTGGGAGATCATCCTCTCCGGCTGTCAAAGCCGGTGCGGTCTGCGTCCTTTTTACACGAAAGAGGAAAAGGCGCTGGCGCTGGAAAACGCGGAAAAGATGGATATTACGCCGCTTCTCCGGCGCTGCTATCGGGAACTGTCCGGCGGCCAGCAACAGCGCGTACTGCTGGCGCGCGCCCTGTGCGCCACCCGAAAGCTCCTTTTGTTAGACGAGCCGGTTTCCGGTCTTGACATGAAAGTAACGGCGGAGATGTATCAGTTGATCCGCCGGCTCCATCGGGGCGGCACGACCGTTATCATGATCTCCCACGACGTTGCCGCCGTCCGCTATGCCGACCATATCCTCCACATGGGGGACACGGTGTTCTTCGGCACGCGGGACGCCTATTTGAAAAGTGACGCCGGTAAGCTTCTCACCGGCGGGGAAGGAGGCGCGGCGCTATGATCTGGGAAAAGCTGGCAAGCTACGTGACAGGCTACGCCTTTGTGCGCTACGCGCTGGTGGTGGGCGTGCTGATCGCCCTGTGCGCGGCGCTGTTGGGCGTGCCGCTGGTACTCAAACGCTTCTCCTTCATCGGTGACGGTCTTTCCCACGTGGCGTTCGGCGCCATGGCGATCAGCGCCGTGCTGGATCAGATCTTCAAAAACACGTCCCTGGGCGATTTTCTCCACACGGTGGGGGAGATGCCGCTGGTGCTGTTGGTGACGACAGGCTGTGCCGTATTGCTGTTGCGCACCGGGCAAAACGCAAAGATCAAAGGCGACGCGGCGGTGGCGATGATCTCCGTGGGCGCACTGGCGGTGGGATATCTCCTGATGAACCTGTTTTCCACCTCCGCCAACGTGTCGGGGGACGTATGCTCCACATTGTTCGGCGCCACCTCCATCCTCACGCTGACCGGCTGGGAGGTATGGCTGTGCGTGGTGCTGTCGCTGGCGGTGGTGGCGATCTTCGTGCTGTTTTACCACAAGATCTTTGCCGTCACCTTTGATGAGAATTTCGCCCGCGCCACGGGACTGCGCGCCGGCGCCTACAACCTGCTCATCGCGGTTGTGACGGCGGTGATCATCGTTCTGGCGATGAATCTGGTGGGTTCGCTGCTGATCTCGGCGCTGGTGATCTTCCCGGCGCTGTCCGCCATGCGGATCTTCAAGAGTTTTTTATCCGTCACCGTTTTCGCGGCGGCGCTGTCGGTGTTGTGCGCCCTGGCGGGGATCGCCCTCGCCATTGTGTACGGTACGCCGGTGGGTTCCACCATCGTGGCGGTGGACATTGTGGCGTTCGGGGCGTGTACGCTGGCGGGTACGGTCTGGGGCGCCGTCAGAGACTGACGCGTTAAGAGGGGGGAACCGACGATGCTGTATCACATTTTAGCACTGGGCGACGTGACCAGCGAAAGCGGCGTGGAGCATCTGCGCCGCCATCTGGGGGCGTTCAAACAGGCGAAGAACGTATCTTTCACCGTGATCAACGGCGAGAACGTCTCCGGCGTGGGGCTGACGCCGGAACAGGCGCAGGATCTTTTCACCGCCGGCGCGGACGTTATCACGCTGGGCAACCACACCTGGGGCAGGCGGCAGATCGCAGACCGTCTGGAAACGGACGGCCGTTTACTGCGTCCGGCGAATTTTTCACCCCGCACACCGGGCAGAGGCTGGGGCGTGTACGATTGCGGCGGCGTGACCGTGGGCGTCATGAATCTCATCGGGCGATGCGATCTGGACTGGCGCGCCGCCGACCCCTTTACCACGGCGGACGCGGTGCTTCGCCGGATGGAACAGCCCACCTTCACGCTGGTGGACTTTCACGCCGAGGCAACCAGTGAGAAACTGGCGCTGGCATACTATCTGGACGGGCGTGTCAGCGCCCTGTGGGGTACCCATACCCACGTCCCCACCGCCGACGAGCGGGTCTTTCCCAAAGGCACCGGCTATATTACCGACCTGGGGATGACCGGGCCTATCGAGTCGGTGCTGGGCGTGCGGCCGGAGCAGTCCATCGACCGCTTTTTGGGCGGTCTGCCGGAGCGGTACCGTCCGGCGGACGGACCGTGCAAGGCGCAGGGCTGTCTTTTTACGCTGGATGACGCCACGGGGCGTTGTACCGCTGTGGAGCGGGTGGATATACGGTAGAAAAGGAGCGCGGTCATGGTTAAAATACTTCATGCGGCGGATCTGCATCTGGACAGCGCCTTTACCGCGCTGGACGAGGAGCACGCCCGCCATCGCCGGCAGGAGAGCCGCCGTCTGGTGGAACGGATGGTGTCGTACGCCAACGAGCAGGACGTGGCGCTGGTGCTGTTGGCAGGCGACCTGTTCGACTCCGGTGATATTTACGCCCAGACGGGCGAGGAGCTGGCGTCGGCGCTGGGGCAGTGCCGCGCCCAGGTGGTAATCGCGCCGGGAAACCACGATTATTACGCCCCCAAGGGCGCCTATGAGCGGATCTGCTGGCCGGAAAACGTGCATATTTTCACGCAGGACGTTCTGACGCGTCTGGACTTTCCCTCACTCTCGTGCAGTGTTTACGGCGCGGCGTTTACGTCGCCTGCCGTGGACAGCGCCGCCGTGCTGGACGGCTTTACCGCGCCGGAGGACGGTTGGGTACACTTGTTGCTGTTGCACGGCGACGTAGGCGTGAAGGACAGCCGCTACCGCCCCTTACGCCCCGAGCAGCTGCAAAAGACCAACGTGGATTACGCGGCGCTGGGTCATCAGCACGCGTTTTCGGGGCTCTGCCGCGCCGGCTCGGTGGTATACGCCTATCCCGGCTGTCCGGAAGGGCGCGGGTTTGACGAGACCGGTGAAAAGGGCGTCTTGTGCGGCACCGTAGCGCCGGGGGAGGTTTCACTGCAGTTCGTGCCGCTATGTCAGCGGCGCTATGAGCTGCTGCGTGTGGACGTGGGCGACAGGGAACCGGAGGAGGCGATCATAGCCGCCCTGCCGCCGGAGACGCGCGGCGACGTATACCGCATCACGCTGACAGGCGAAACGGATCGACCCGTCCGGACCGAGGTGCTGCATCAATCGCTGTGCGACCGGTTTTACGCGCTGGAGGTGCGGGATGAAACGCGGATGAAACGGGATCTGTGGGAAAAGTGCGGGGAGGATTCTCTGCGCGGTCTTTTCCTCCAACAGCTCCGCCGGCGCTACGAATCCGCCGGTGAACAAGAGCGCATGGAGATCGAACGGGCGGTGCGGTTCGGTCTGGCGGCGATCGACAATCGGGAGATGTAGTCCGCCGCTTGACAAGCGGCGCGTGAGCCGATACAATAGGCAGGAAGCCCGAAACGGGGCGACGAGTTTTGGAATACGAAGAGGGATATAGAATGGCAAAAGATCAGAGAAAAGTAGACGCGATCACGCCCATGGAAGAGGATTTTACCAAGTGGTATACGGATATTTGTCTGAAAGCCGAGCTGGTGGATTACGCCAGCGTGAAGGGCTTTATGATCCTGCGCCCCTACGGCTATGCCATCTGGGAGAATATCCAGCGCATCATGGACGGGATGTTCAAAAAGACAGGTCATCAAAACGTGGCGATGCCGGTGCTGATCCCCGAGAGCCTTTTGAAAAAGGAAGGGGAGCTGGTGGCAGGCTTTGCACCGGAGTGCGCATGGGTCACCCACGGCGGCAGTGAGAAGCTGGAAGAGCGCCTGGCGTTCCGCCCCACCTCCGAGACCATGTTTTGCGACCACTGGGCGCACGTGCTTCATTCCTGGCGCGAACTGCCCATGCTCTATAACCAGTGGTGCAGTGTGATCCGCTGGGAGAAGACCACCCGTCCTTTCCTGCGCAGTCGTGAGTTCTGGTGGCAGGAGGGTCATACCATCCATGAAACCGCCGAAGAAGCCGTGGCGGAAACGGAACAGCAGTTGAACTGTTACGCCGATTTCTGCCGTGACGCGCTGGCGATGCCGGTGGTCAAAGGCCGCAAGACCGATAAGGAGAAATTTGCCGGCGCCGAGGCGACGTATACCATTGAATGTATGATGAAGGACCACAAGGCGCTTCAGTCCGGCACCAGCCATTTCTTCGGTGATAAGTTCGCCCGTGCCTATAACGTCACGTTTGCCGGCAGGGACAATACGCTGCAGTATCCGTTCCAGACCTCTTGGGGCAGCTCCACGCGGCTCATCGGCGCTATCATCATGACCCATTCCGACAATAACGGTCTGGTGTTGCCGCCTGCGATCGCGCCGATACAGGTGGTGGTGATCCCCGTCGCCCAGCACAAAGAAGGCGTGCTGGACGCCGCCGCGGCGTTGCGTGACCGGCTGGAGAGTGCCGGCGTGCGCGTGAGCATGGATGACAGCGATCAGTCCGCCGGCTGGAAATTTGCCCAGTATGAGATGAAGGGTGTGCCGCTGCGGGTGGAGATCGGGCCGAGAGATCTGGAGCAGGGACAGTGTTGTATCGCCCGCCGCGATACCGGCGAAAAGGCGTTCGTGCCCCTGTCCGGACTGGAGAGCGCCGTAGCGGAGCTGCTTGAGAAAGTGCATGACAATCTCTATGCCATGGCGTCGAAGAATCTGGCGGACAACTGCTTTGACATGACCTCGTGGGAGGAGGTCAAAGCCATGGCGGAGGGCAGCGGCGGTTTTGCCCGCACGAAATGGTGCGGCAGTCTCGATTGCGAACTGGCGATGAAGGAAAAGGCGGGCGTGTCCAGCCGGTGTATGCCGTTTGACCAATCCGGCACCGTAGGCAGGTGTCCTATCTGCGGCAAGGAGTGCACCACCGACATCTATTGGGGCGTGGCGTACTGATTCCGGCGGGAATTTGAAAAAAATTAGAAAAATAAGTAAAAATCCCCTTGACAACAAGGGGATTTTCTTATAGAATAATCAGGCACGCGTGCAAAGGGTGCAACACACCCGGAGCCGTTTGCAACTGCGATGAACCGGGAGATTGCTCCGCAAGGAGGTAACTTTCGGGGAGTATGTCCGATCATCGGGCGGCTGAAATTTTCTTGTGCGGCAGCGTAGATCGCCGCGCCAGAAGGACACCGGCCGGACTTGTGCCGGTGTTTCTTGTGAGCCGGAATGATACGCACGGGAAGGCGTACAGAAAATTTCTTGCCGTACGGCGAAGGTCAACGAAAAAACCGTACGAAAACATGGAGGAAAACCACAATGGCAAAGGAAATGATTCGCATTCGTCTCAAGGCG
>JAFSZX010000019.1 GCA_017458825.1 Oscillospiraceae bacterium | reverse complement strand
GTAGACCACGGTTTTGCCGTTTGCATCTTTCGTGAAACGGTTGCCCTTGTAGTCCATCCCCTCCTTGCTGCCGTCGGGGTAGGTGGTATAGATGCTTCCGTTATCGAACACGCGGGTGGTGGTGCCGTCTTTGGCGGGGAAATCCTTGTATTCGCCGTCCCAGATATCCTCGGGAATGACGGGCTCCTCCGGTTCTTCCGGCTGTTCCGGCTGTTCGTTTTTCTGCTGTTCCAAAAAGTTTTTGTATTCGTCCGTATAGGGGATCGGCTCCGGGTCGCGCTGCACTTCACCAGGATAGTTGGTCATATCCTGCGCCGGAGGGGGAGGGGCGACCGGCAGATCCTCGTTTTCCGCAAACGCCGAAAGAGGAAGCATGGACAGGATCAGGATGGAGGCGATGATCACAGACAGTAACTTTTTCATGATCACTTGTCTCCCTTCAGCGCGTCGGCAATTTCCATGGCGTCTTCCATGTTTTCGAACATTTGGAACTGCTCATCGTTGTGCATGTACTCTTCGATCTTTTCACGTGCCTCGCCCGCCGCCGCCTGCGGGATCCTTGCGCGCACCAGCGCCGCCGCCTCCGCGTTGCCCGCCTCTTCCAGCCGGTCGGCGTAATCCAGCAGCGCCTCGTACTCGTTCTTACCGTCGTACGCCGTGGGGCGGCTCGCTTGATCGCCGCCCTTCCCGCCGCAGGCGCACAGCGCCGCCAGCATCAGCGCCGCCAGCAAAAGCGCAATGAGTTTTGCTGTTTTCCTTCTTTTCATGGATCCTTCCTCCTTGCCTCACGGCAGTATGAATTCTCTGTAAATGCAAAAATATACGATCATTATAGCATAATACCTGCGTTTTTCAAGATAAGTATGCAGGATAATCGTAGAATAAACAGAAGATCTCTGTCCGGATGCTTTACGGGCAAAAACAAAACCGCCGTACCGCCGCTTTTTGCGGCCGTACGGCAGTTTTTTGCTCGTGATCCTTCTTTACCGGATCTCCGTCACACGGTATCCGGCGTTCTCCACGGCGCGGCGCAGCTCTTCCGCCGGCGGCGCGTTGTCAAGGGCGTTATCGTTTGTAACCGGGGCGGGCGATCAGCGCCGCCAAAAGCCCCATCAGCATAGCGGCGGTGATGCCGCCCGCCGTGGCGCCCAATCCGCCGGTGATCACGCCCAGCGCGCCCTGCTCCTCCACGGCGCGGGCGACGCCTTTCGCCAGGGCGTAACCGAATCCCAACAGCGGCACCGTGGCGCCGGCGCCGCCCCAGTCCACCACCGCCTGATATACGCCGATCGCCTGCAGGATAACGCCTGCTACCACGTAGCCGGTGAGGATCCGGGCAGGCGTGAGCTGTGTGCGGTCAATGAGGACCTGCCCGATCAGGCACAGAAGTCCGCCGCACAAAAAAGCGTTCAGGTATTCCATGGCTCAAGCTCCCTCCTTTCGGTCGGACAGTACCACCGCGTGGCAGATGGAGGGAATGCTTCCGCCCTGAAAGGTAGACGTGGGCGAGAGCAGGGCTCCGGTAGGCGCGAAGACGATCCGGTGGAGCCGCCCCTCCCGAAAGCCGCGCAGGAGATACCCGTTGAGTACGGCGGCACTGCATCCGGCGCCGCTGCCGCCGGCGTGCATATCCTGTCCGGCGCGATCATAGAGCAGCAGTCCGCAATCGGTGTAGTTCCGCATATCGTAGCCGTCCCGCTCCATCAGCTCCGAGACCGCCTTATGCCCCAGCTCCCCCAGATCGCCGGTAATGATCAGATCGTAGTCCTGGGGTCGGGTATGGGTGTCCTCGAACAGCGCCTCCAGCGTGTCGATGGCGGCAGGCGCCATGGCGGCGCCCATATTGGTAGCGTCGGTGATCCCCAGATCCACCATCCGTCCGCACACCGCGTGGGTCACATAGGGTCCCTGCCCCTGCGCCCCCAGAATACAGCATCCGGCGGCGGTGGCGGTCCACTGGGCGGTGGGCGTGCGCTGACTGCCGTAGGGGATCGGGGCGCGGTACTGCCGCTCCGCCGTGCAGAAGTGGGAGGAGGTCACCGCGCCTACCAGCGTGGCGAAGCCGCCGTCAATGAGCATGGCGCCCAGCGCCAGCCCCTCCCCCATGGTGGAGCAGGCGCCGTAGATGCCGAAATACGGCACGCCGAAATCCCGCAGACCGAAGCTGGAGCCGATACACTGGTTCAAAAGATCGCCGGCGAAGAGGAAATCCAGATCCTTTGCCGACAGCGAGCCTTTTTCCAGGGCGTGTCCCACCGCCCGGCGCTGGAGCTCCGATTCGCCCAGCTCCCACGTTTTCTGGGCGAAAAAGGGATCGTCGTCCAGCTCGTCGAAATGGGCTGAAAGCGGCCCGTTCCGCTCCATCTTTCCGCCCACGCAGGCGTGGGACACCACGCTGGGCGCCCGGCGCAGCCGGACGGTACGCCGTCCGATCCTGTTACATTCCATACGTTTCACCTCGCATCGTTTCTCGTAGTATGCGCCGCCTGTTCCCAATTATGCCCTGCGATAAAAAAGGGGCGGAATACAACGTGTGCTCCGCCGCGTGTCCGCAGATTCAGGGCTGGAAATCCGCCGGAAAAAGGAGTATACTGTTTTCAAATGAGTCGTTTGAGGTGACCGGTATGGAAGAAGTACGCAGTTTTGGCTATCTCTGCCCCCAATGCGGCAAGGCGGTGCTGGGCAGCCGCAGTGCCTTTGCCCTTTCCGCCGCCGCGGCGCGGATCGAGTGTGAATGCGGCCGCTCGGAGCTGGACGTGGAGACCGACGGGGTGAAGTTCCACCTGCGCGTCCCCTGCGGTCTGTGCGGCGGTGAACACGAGGCGGTATGCCGCGCCGACGAGCTGCTGCGGGGCAGGGGCGTAGGTCTTGCCTGTCCGGAGACGAAACAGCTCTGCTGTTACGCCGGCGCGCCGGAGGAGGTGCGCCGCCACATGGAGGAGCTGGCCTTACGCGCCCGGAAGGAAAAGGCGGACGATCCCGGCGCCTTTACCGACAACGTCATTATGTATGAGGTACTCTCCGAGCTCAAGGAGATCGCCGCCCGAGGCGGCATATCCTGCACCTGCGGCAGTCGGGAATACCGTATCCAGGTGCGCCGGATGTGCGTGGATCTCACCTGCGCGCACTGCGGCGGCAAACTGCGGCTGGACGCCGCCACCGACGAGGATCTGGACCGGCTGTGCTGTCAGATGCGCCTGACCATCAGGGGCAAGGCGTAACGCGCCTTACTCCCAGGTCTGCCAGACCTCCGGGCAGTAGCCCACGGTGGCAAACCGTCCGTTCCGCACGATGGGCGCGCGGAACAGCCACGGATGCTCCAGGAGGGCGATCTCCGCATCCTGCGGCGTGCGATAGTCCATATAGAGTTCTTTATAGTCCCGGCAGTCCTTATCCACCAGCGCGTCGTAGCCCACGGCGGACTTGACGGCGCGGTATTCCCCGGCGCTCAAGCCCTTGGTGCGCAGGTCGATATACTGGTAGCGGATGCGCCGCTCCTTGAACCATCGCTCCGCCTTCTTACTGTCGAAGGACTTGGCGGAGCCGAAAATCTGAATGTTCATAGAAACGCTCCTTTATGAAAATATCAACGGGAGGAATCCGCCCATGGAAGACGCTATCCGACGCTTGAAAGAGTGGATCGACGGCTCGGACAATATCGTGTTTTTCGGCGGTGCCGGCGTATCCACGGAAAGCGGCATCCCCGATTTCCGCAGTGTGGACGGGCTGTACCGCCAAAAGTACGCCTATCCGCCGGAGACGATCTTGAGCCATACGTTTTACGTGCGCCGGAAAGAGGCGTTTTACGCCTTTTACCGGGATAAAATGCTGGCGCCGGAGGCGCAGCCCAACGCGGCGCACCGGAAGCTGGCGGCGCTGGAGGCGGCGGGAAAACTGCGGGCGGTCATCACCCAGAACATCGACGGGCTCCACCAGAAGGCGGGCAGCCGCCGGGTGCTGGAGCTCCACGGGAGTGTGGCGCGCAATTACTGTGAGCGCTGCGGCAGGCTCTACGGCGTCGACCGCATACTCCACAGCGCCGGTATCCCGAAATGCGACTGCGGCGGCGATCTGAAGCCGGACGTGGTGCTCTACGAGGAGCCGCTGGACGAGGCCGTGATGGCGCAGGCGATTCACTATATCCGCTCATCGGACGTGCTCATCATCGGCGGCACGTCGCTGGCGGTGTATCCGGCGGCGGGTCTGGTGCAGTATTACAAGGGCAAAAAGCTGGCGGTGATCAACAAGGGCGCCATCGGCGTCCGCGCCGATCTGGTGATCGACGGCGCCATCGGTGAGGTCCTCGCTCAAGTATAGCACACCGCCCTCTGTCAGGCAAGCCGGTGATTTTCCCGGCGGCGGGCGATGTCAACGAAAAACGCATTTTTTATTGACAAGCGGCAAAAAATGGCGCATAATACAAAAAAATGTGCCCTCGCAGACCTTCTGTATCGGCGGGGCGCTATGAAAAACCGTGTTGGAGAGAAGCTATGGCTGTCTATGTTATTAAACGGATCGTCGTTTCCATTATGACGTTGCTGTTGATCATGTGCATCACGTTCCTTTTGATGAATGCCATTCCCGGCAGTCCGTTCCTGACGGAGAAGTCGACGCCGGAGATGATCGAGCGCGCCAACGCCAAATACGGCTTGGATAAACCGCTTTACGTGCAGCTGTTCAACTACGTTAAAAACTATGCCCGGGGCGATCTGGGCACTTCGCTGAAAATGCAGGAGGGCACCAGTGTTTCCACGATCCTGTTCGGGCAGGGGAAGTTTGAGCTTTCCATCAAGCTGGGCGTCATCTCCCTGCTGCTGGCGGTGGTCGTCGGAATTCCGCTGGGCTGTATCGCCGCGTATAACCGGGGCAAATGGGTCGACGGGTTTTTGCGGGTGATGACCACCGTGGGCGTCGCCGTGCCCACCTTTGTTCTGGCGGGACTGCTGCTGATCGGCTTTGCGGTCAATCTCCACTGGCTTCCCACCAAGAGCAACAGCCTGCCCGATTTCAAGAGCTACGTCATGCCGGTCATCAGCCTTTCTTTCTATTATACCTGCTACGTGGCAAAGCTGACGCGTACCAGTATGCTGGACGCGATCAATCAGGATTACATACGCACCGCCCGCGCCAAGGGCGTTAAGACGCGGATGCTGATCTTGAAGCACGCTCTGCGCAACTCGCTGATCCCGGTCATCACCTATCTGGGTCCCGTGATGGCGGGTATCATCACCGGATCGTTCGTTGTGGAGTCCACCTTCTCGATCCCGGGCCTCGGCAAATACTTTGTGCAAAGCGTTCTCAACCGCGATTATCCCGTCATCATGGCGACGACGGTGATCCTCTCCGCGCTGGTGATCTTTATGAATCTCGTCGTCGATATCGCGTATAAGATCGTCGATCCGCGGATCACGCTGACGGGGAAGGAGGACTGATCTATGAGCGGAAAATTCGCAAAATTCAGTCCCTTCCACGTGGATCCCGAGCTGATCGAGGGGACGTTCTCCCTCCGGCCGGAAGATTTCGACCGTGCGGACGAGAATGAAAAAGCCGCTATGGAGCAAAAGCGCAAAAGCGTGTCCTACTGGCGTGACGCGTGGCGGCGCTTCCGTTCCAACACCGTGTCGATGGTGGCGCTGGGCGTGTTTATCGCCTGCTTGCTGTTTGCCTTTGTCGGTCCGGCGCTGATCCCGTACGATTACGCCGATCAGTACCGTTCTTCCCAGAAACTGGGTCCGTTCGAGTATTCCGCCGGCGAAGCCACGGCAAGATCTATCGCCGGCTCTGTGGACGGGTTTTACGCCACCGCTCTCCAGCCCGGCAGTCTTACCTCCCTTCCCAAGGGCGATTACGTGATCTATCACGGCGGCAAGACGTATGCTTTCACGCTGGATCGCGCCATGGAAAACGCTATTTTGATGTTGCAGACCAAGGCGGAAAATCCGCTTTTCATCGTGTCGGAATCCAAGATCCAAAAGGACGGGTCCTGGAGCGACAGCAAGGCGATATCCTATACCGATACGCCGGCGGACGGCGCGGTGGAGATCCGGCTGTCCCGCAACGTATTCCCCCACGCCTTCGGAACGGACAGCTTCGGCCGTGACCTGATGGCGCGTACCATGTACGGCACGCGGGTATCCATCATCATCGGCATCATGGCGGCGCTGATCGTGCTGGTGATCGGCGCGACGTACGGCGCGATCTCCGGTCTTTCCGGCGGCGCGGTGGACTTTGTGATGATGCGGATCGTGGAGCTGATCTACTCGATTCCGGAAGTTCTGGTCGTGCTTTTGCTCCAGGTCGTTTTGAAAGACCCGCTCCGGGCGTGGTTCGATTCCAGTGATTCGGCGCTGGTACAGTCCCTTTCGGCACTGGGCGCCGGCATCATCAGTATCTTTATCACCTTTGCGCTTTTGTACTGGGTCACCATGGCGCGTATTGTGCGCGGTCAGGTATTGCAGCTCAAACAGCAGGAGTACGTCACCGCGGCGACGGCGCTGGGCGCCGGTAACGGCAGGATCATCCGCCGGCACCTTCTGCCCAACTGCGTGGGCAGTGTGGTGATCACCACGTGCCTGCAGATCCCCAGCGCGATCTTTTTGGAGTCGTTCCTCTCCTTCCTCGGTCTGGGTGTGTCCGCGCCGATGGCGAGCCTCGGTTCCCTCTGTTCGGACGCGTTGGAAACGATCACGCTGTATCCGTATCGTCTTCTCCTGCCGAGTATTGTGTTGACGATCGTCATCCTGTCTTTGAACCTGATCGGCGACGGTCTGCGCGATTCGCTCGACCCGCGGCTGAAGAAATAAGAGGAGGGCGCGGCAATGGAAAAGGATAATAAAAACCTCCTTGAGATCAAGGATCTGAAAGTCTCCTTCTTTACCCCCGCGGGCGAGGTGAAGGCTGTCAACGGCATCTCCTATTCGCTGGGTTATAACGAAGTCATGGGCATCGTGGGCGAATCCGGCTCCGGCAAAAGCGTGGAGGCGTATTCCGTCATCGGTCTTCTGCAAAGCCCCGGCAAGGTGGTCGGCGGCTCGATCACCTTTGAGGGTGAGAACGTTCTGGACTTCACGGAAGAGCAGATGCGCCAGTTCCGCGGCAATAAGGTCAGTATGATCTTCCAGAACCCCATGACCTGTCTGAATCCGGTTTATACCATCGGCAACCAGCTCATTGAGGCGCTCATGTGCCACGATAAGGGCTATACCCGTGAGGCGGCGCGCAAGCGCGCCATTGAGATGCTGGAGCTGGTGGGTATCAATAACGCGGAAAAGCGTATCGACCAGTATCCCCACGAGTTCTCCGGCGGTATGCGCCAGCGCGCCATGATCGCCATGGCGCTGATCTGTGAGCCCAAGCTCCTGATTGCCGATGAGCCTACCACGGCGCTGGACGTGACCATTCAGGCGCAGATCCTGGAGCTGATGAAGGATCTGCAGCACAAGGCGAATACGTCCATCATCTTCATCACCCATAATCTGGGCGTTGTGGCGGAGATCTGCGATCGCGTCTCGGTCATGTACGCCGGTCACATTGTGGAACAGGGCGACGTGAACGACGTGTTCTACGATCCCCAGCACCCCTATACACGGGGTCTTCTCTCCTCCACCCCCCGTATGGACGAGGTGACGAGAGAGCGGCTTGTCCCCATTGAGGGCACGCCTATTGACTTACTCAATCCGCCCACGGGCTGCAACTTCGGTCCGCGGTGCAAGCATTGTATGAAGATCTGCCTGCGTGAAAAGCCGCCGCTTGTGGAAGTCGGCGAGAGGCATTATTCCGCCTGCTGGCTTCATTTCAAGAAAGAGGACGAACAGGAGGAGGCGGAGACATGAGCAGTGAACGAACGCCGCTGATCCAAGTGGAGAATCTGCGCAAGTATTTCCCTGTCAAAGGCACAAACCCTTTTGAGAAAAAGAAATACGTTCAGGCGGTGGAATCCGTTTCCTGCACCATCTATCGCGGTGAGACCCTCGGTATCGTGGGTGAATCCGGATGCGGCAAGACCACCTTCGGCAGAACCGTCCTTCGATTGTATGAGCCTACCAGCGGCAGGATCGTCTATGACGGTGTGCCCATCTATGACAGCGAGAAGAAGATCTCCGTCAATATGCTGCCCTACCGGCGCAAAATGCAGATCATCTTTCAGGACCCCTCCGCCTCCCTCGATCCCCGCATGACCGTGGGTGAGATCGTGGGCGAGGCGCTGGATATCCACCGGCTTTGCCGCGGTAAGAAAGAGCGCGCGGAGCGTATCAACGAGCTGCTCAACAAGGTCGGGCTGAATACGGAGCACGCCAACCGCTTCCCCCACGAGTTTTCCGGCGGTCAGCAGCAGCGGGTCGGTATCGCCCGGGCGCTGGCGGTGGATCCGGAATTCATCGTCTGCGACGAGCCGATCTCGGCGCTGGACGTGTCCATTCAGTCGCAGGTCGTGAATATGCTGGAGGATCTGCAGAACGAGAATCATCTGACGTATCTGTTTATCGCCCATGATATCAGCGTGGTGCGCCATATTTCCAACCGGATCGGCGTGATGTATCTGGGGCAGATGGTAGAACTGGCGGACAGCTATGAGCTGTGCAGTCAACCCGTCCACCCCTACACGAAAACGCTGCTGTCCGCGGTGCCGCTGCCGGATCCGGTCAAGAGTCGGGCGCGTCAGCGCATCCTTCTGGAGGGCGAGATCCCCAGTCCGCTCAATCCGCCGAAGGGGTGCCGCTTCCATACGCGCTGCCCCTACGCCACCGATCGCTGCCGCGAAGAAACGCCGCAGCTTCGGGAACAGGCGCCCGGCCACTTTGTCGCCTGCCATCTGTAAGGCGGCACATTCCAACGGTATTCAGTTCCATAGGAACTTAATACAAAAATATAAAATGGAGGAAGAACATGATGAACACCAAAAAAGTATTCGCTTTGTTGCTGGCGCTCTCTATGGTTCTGTCCCTGTGCGCTTGCACGAGCAAGAAGCCCAGTGACGCTGGCGAAGACAAACCCAGTGAGCCGTTTGTGGTCAACGCCTGCATCGCCTCCGAGCCTGAAACGATCGACCCCGGTCTGATCAGCTCGGTTGACGGTTCGACGTACACCCAGCACCAGTTCGAGAATCTGATGAAGTACAAGATGATCGACGAGAAGGTTACTGACGACAGCAATATGCTCAAGACCGAGATCGTTCCCGGTCAGGCCGCGTCGTACAAGGTCTCCGACGACCTGTGCGTCTACACCTTCACCCTGCGTGACGACATTTTCTGGTCTGACGGCCAGGCTGTCACTGCCAACGATTTCGTTTACAGCTGGCGTCGTCTCGTTGATCCCGCCACCGCTTCCGATTACGGCTACTTCCTGGACAACATCGTTGTAAACGCAGCCGCCATCCAGGCCGGTGAGAAGGACAAGAGCGAGCTGGGCGTGGAAGCCGTTGACGAGAAGACCTTCAAGGTCACGCTGGAAGCTCCCTGCGCGTACTTCCTTGAGATGTGCGCTTTCGCCTCCCTCGTTCCTCTGCGTGAGGACATCGTGGAAGGTAACGACAACTGGACCGATCCCGCCAACATCGTGGTAAACGGCCCGTACAAAGTCGTTGAGTGGGTCCACGACAGCTATATCCGCATGGAGCCCAACGAGAAGTACTATGACGTTGAGAACCTCGGTCCCGACGCGATCGTGTGGTGGCTGAGCGACAGCGAGACCGCTATCCTCTCCGCTTATCAGTCCGGCGAGTACAGCTTCATTGAGACTTTCCCCTCTGATATGATCGAGTCTCTGCAGGCTTCCGGCGACTGCTTCATCAACCCCTACGTCGGTACTTACTATCTGTACCTGAACTGCTCCAAGATCACGGATTGGCGTGTCCGTGCCGCGATGGTTCTCTCCGTCGACCGTGAGAACATCGTCAAGAACGTCACCCAGGGCGGCCAGAGCCCCGCAACCGGCTTTGTCGCTTCCGGTATTCTGGATTCCACCGGCACTGACTTCGCTTACGGCGTAAGTGAGCTGGGTGCGATCTACAATACCCTGCAGAAGAAGTATCCCGATGCCGATCTTTCGACCTATGCCGGCAAGTGCGAGCTCGCCAAGAAGCTCTATGATGAGGCGGTCGCTGACGGTAAGTGGGATCCTCAGACCACCGTTGTTTACAATTTCAACACCAACGACACGCACAAGGCGATTGCTGAGGCCTGCGGTTCCGACTGGCAGACTGTTCTCGGCATGAGCATCAGCACGGAGAACCAGGAGTGGGCGACCTACACCAACGGCCTCGGCGAGCACAACTTCGGCGTGGCGCGTCTGGGCTGGATCGCTGACTACAATGACCCCGTGACCTACCTCGAGCTGCTTGTCACCGGTAACTCCTACAACTACGGCCTGTACTCCAACGAGGAGTATGACAAGGCGATCACCGAAGCGAAGGCGACCCTCGCCGGCGCTGATCGTGACCAGCTCCTGTACAAGGCGGAAGAGATCCTCTTCGGTGAAGAGGGCTTCCCCGTCTGCCCGATCTACTACTACACCAATATGTACTGCATGAAGGGTCTGTCCAACGTTGGCTACACCACCATGGGCTACTTCTTCTTCTGGTACGCTGAGGCTGCCAAGTAATTCCGGGTACCTTATTAAAAAAGCCCGCGCTTATGCGCGGGCTTTTTTTTCCTTATGTGATGTGCCTCAGCTCTGCGCCGGCATATCTTTGGCGGCGCCGATAAAGCCGAGGAACAGCGGGTGGGGCCGGTTGGGCCGGCTCTTGAATTCCGGATGATACTGCACGCCCACGTAGAAGGGTCGCTCTGTCAGCTCCACCGTTTCCACCAGCCTGCCGTCCGGCGACAGGCCGCTGATGGTAAGCCCCGCCGCCTGTAACGCCTGGCGATAGTCGTTGTTGAACTCGTAGCGATGGCGATGGCGTTCGCTGATCTCCCTTGCGCCGTAACAGCGTTCCATCACGGTACCGGGGGTGATGCGGCAGGGATAGGCGCCCAGCCGCAACGTGCCGCCCTTATCCACCTCGTCGCTCTGCCCGGGCATAAAGTCGATCACCTTGTGGGCGCACTGCTCGTCAAACTCGCCGGAGTTGGCATCCGGAACGGCGGCAGCGTGCCGGGCGAATTCGATGACCGCGATCTGCATTCCCAGACAGATACCGAAATACGGGATATTCTTTTCACGGGCATACTGCGCCGCCAGGATCATTCCCTCGATGCCGCGGCTCCCGAAGCCGCCCGGCACGATGACGCCCTGTACGCCGCGGAGCGTTTTCTCCAGCGTATCCGCCGTGATCGTCTCCGAGTCCACCCAGCGGATGTCGATATGGACGCCGTGGTGATATCCTGCATGGCGCAGCGCCTCCGCCACGGACAGATACGCGTCGTGCAGGCTCACGTATTTGCCCACCAGCGCGATGGTGACCGTTTCGCACCGGCTCTTGATCTTCTCCACCATGGCGCGCCAGTCGTCAAGCTCCGGCGGCGGCGCGCTGATCCCCAGCTCGCGGCAGACCACGTCGGAAAAACGCGACTTTTCCAGCATCAGCGGCGCCTCGTAGAGGTTGGGAAGCGTCATATTCTCGATGACGCAGTCGGGTTTTACGTTGCAAAACAGGGCGATCTTCCGGAAGATACTCTCCTCCAGCGGCTCGTCGCACCGCAAAACGATGATGTTGGGATGTACGCCCATCCCCTGCAATTCTTTGACCGAATGCTGGGTAGGCTTGGATTTATGTTCCTCCGAGCCGTGGAGATACGGCACCAGGGTAACGTGGATAAAAAGGCTGTTCTCCCTGCCCGCCTCCAGCGAGATCTGCCGCGCCGCCTCAATAAACGGCTGGCTCTCAATGTCACCGATGGTGCCGCCGATCTCGGTGATGACCACGTCCGCGGCGGTCTTTTTGCCCACACGGTACACGAATTCCTTGATCTCATTGGTGATATGGGGGATCACCTGCACCGTAGAGCCCAGGTATTCGCCCCGGCGCTCCTTGTTCAGCACGCTCCAATAGACCTTGCCGGTGGTAAGGTTGGAATACTTGTTCAGATCCTCGTCGATGAACCGCTCATAGTGCCCCAGATCCAGATCGGTCTCCGCGCCGTCCTCGGTGACGTATACCTCGCCGTGCTGATAGGGGCTCATGGTGCCCGGGTCCACGTTGATATAGGGGTCCAGCTTCTGCGCCGCCACTTTTAAGCCCCGCGATTTGAGGAGTCTGCCCAGCGAAGCGGCGGTAATGCCCTTCCCCAGTCCGGATACCACGCCGCCGGTCACGAAAATATACTTTGTCATACGCGCTCCTCCTATTCCCACTCCACGGTCGCCGGCGGCTTGGACGTAATATCGTACACCACACGGACGATGCCCGGTACTTCATTGGTAATGCGACTGCTGACGCGCTCCAGCACGTCGTAGGGGATCCGACTCCACGCGGCGGTCATAAAGTCGTCGGTACACACCGCCCGCAGTGCCACCGTGGCGCCGTAGGTTCGGGCGTCACCCATGACGCCTACGCTGTCGGTGTCGGTCAAAACGGCGAAATACTGGTCGGCAAGGTGTTCGCCCTCCGCTTCCAGCTCGGCGCGGAAAATGGCGTCCGCCTCCTGCAAAAGCGCCACCTTTTGAGCGGTGATCTCTCCGATGATCCGCACGCCCAGACCGGGACCGGGGAACGGCTGGCGGTATACCAGCGCCGCCGGCAAGCCCAGCTTTTGCCCGATCTGGCGCACCTCGTCCTTAAAAAGATCCCGCAGTGGCTCCACAATTTGCTCAAACGCCATACGCTCCGGCAGACCGCCCACGTTGTGATGGCTCTTGATGACCGCCGAATCGCCCTTGCCGCTTTCGATCACGTCCGGATAGATCGTCCCCTGCGCCAGCACGTCCGGCTTGCCCAGCTTTCGCGCCTCCTCCTCAAAAACGCGGATAAATTCCGCGCCGATGATCTTGCGCTTTTGCTCCGGCTCGCGGACGCCTTGCAGTTTTTCTAAAAACCGCGCGCCGGCGTTGAGTCGAATCAGCCGGATCCCGAAGGTGCCGCCGAAGGTCTTCTCCACAAAGTCGCCCTCGCCTTTGCGCAGCAGTCCGTGGTCTACGAATACGCACGTCAGCCGGTCGCCGATCGCCTTTTGGAGCAGTACCGCCGCCACGGCGGAATCCACGCCGCCGGAGAGCGCCAGCAGCACGGATTTTCCCGAAAGCGTGCGCCGGCAGTGCTCCACCGCCGAGGTGATGAAATCGTCCATCTGCCAGTCGGTGCGGCAGTGGCAGATCTCAAAGAGGAAGTTTCGCAGGATCTGTCCGCCCTGCTCCGTATGGGTGACCTCCGGATGAAACTGCACGCCGAAGAGCCGTCCCGTTTCATCCTCCATGGCGGCGCAGGCGCACTTCTCGGAAGCGGCGATCGCGGCAAAGCCCGGCGGCAGCTCCGTGACCGCGTCGGTGTGGCTCATCCAGCAGACGCTTTCTTCCGGCACGCCGCGAAAGAGAGCGCTGTCTTTCACCCGCAGTTTCGTTTTGCCGTATTCACTGCCTGACGCCGCCGGCGCCACGGTACCGCCGGCTAAATACGCCATAAGCTGGTGCCCGTAGCAAATGCCCAGAACGGGGATCCCCAGCGACAGGATCTGCCGGTCGCATCGTGGCGCACCGTCACCGTACACGCTGTTGGGTCCGCCGGTAAAGATCGCGCCCCGATATCCGGCGCGGCGGATCTCCTCCGTAGTGATCTTATCGTATGGCTTGATCTCGGCGTACACGTGGAACCCCCGCACCCGTCTGGCGATGAGCTGATCGTACTGCCCGCCGAAATCCAAAACCAGAATCTTATCCATTGTCTGTTCCCTCCCGCTTTGAAAAAAAGTCAACAGCCGGAGCGGGTGGGCGCCTTGCCCATCCGTCCGGCAGTTTACTTATTTGCCGCTGTCGCCGTAGTTGGACAGCACACGTGCGGAGGGATCGTTGACGTTACAGCCCTCCCACGATTTGTTGGGCATCCAGAAATCCGCCACCATCTCCGCCTGACCGGGATAGTACTTCTCGAAGATCTCCCGATAGAGCAGCGATTCCTTGGTAAACGGGCGGGCGTGGGTGTACTTTCGGCGCTTCTTTTCAAACGCTTCGTCGGTATACTGCGTTTCGGCATAGGCTTTCAGATCGTCCACCATGGAATGCCCCACCGCGTCGGAAAACGCCGCCTTCTCGCGCCACAAGATCTCATCGGGCAGATACCCCGTTCCCTCAAAGGCGTGGCGCAGAAGATACTTGCCCTTGCCGTACCGGTTCATCTTGATCGCCGGATCCAGCGCCATGACGTAGCGAACGAAGTCGATGTCCCCGAAAGGCACCCGTGCCTCCAGCGAATGGGTGGAAATGCAGCGGTCGGCGCGCAGTACGTCGTACATGTGCAGTTCCCGGATCCGCTTTTGCGCCTCCTGCTGGAACGCCGGCGCGTCAGGGGCGAAGTCGGTATATTTATACCCGAACAGCTCGTCGGAGATCTCGCCGGTGAGCAGTACGCGGATATCCGTGGTTTCGTGGATCGCCTTGCATACCAGATACATGCCCATACTGGCGCGGATGGTGGTGATGTCAAACGTCCCCAGCGTATAGATGACCTGCTCCAAAGAGGCGAGTACCTCCTCCGGCGTCATAAAGACCTCCGTGTGGTCGCTTCCGATGAACTCCGCCGCCTGTCTGGCGTATTTAAGGTCGATGGCGTCCTTCTCCATGCCGATAGCAAACGTCCGGATGGGCATTTGGCTCTCCCGCGCGGCAATGGCGCATACCAGCGAGGAATCCAATCCGCCGGAGAGCAGGAATCCCACCTTCGCGTCCGCCACCAGCCGCTTGCGCACACCGGCGATCAGCTTGTCCCGAATGTTGCCGCAGGCGGTTTCCACGTCGTCGGCGCAGACCTTGTCCACCGCGGCAATATCGTGGTAGCACACGAACGCGCCGTCTTTATAGTAGTGTCCCGGCGGAAAGGGTCGGATGGTTTCCACCAGGCCCAGCAGGTTCTTCGGCTCACTGGCAAACACCGGCGCGCCGGTGGAGCAAAAGCCGTAATAGAGCGGGCGGATGCCGATGGGGTCGCGGGCGGCGATGAAGCCGCCGGTCTTCCCGTCGTAGATCACGCAGGCGAATTCCGCGTCCAGCCTGCCGAACATATCCGTGCCGTACTCCCGATACAGCGGCAGCAATACCTCGCAGTCCGAATCGCTTTCAAAGGTATACCCCTTTGCCTTCAGCTCTCCGCGAATCGCCTCAAAGCCGTAGATCTCCCCGTTGCACACGCACCGGTCGCCGTCCAGGCAAAACGGCTGCATCCCCTCCGGATGCAGTCCCATGATGGACAGGCGGTGGAATCCCAGCACGCCGCCGGCGGTCTCGACGATACGCGTATCGTCCGGCCCCCGGGATACGGTTCTGGCGAATCCCTCGTAAAAGGCGTCACTGCGCCAGCTCGGATCGCAGAAGCCTATGATGGAACACATGGTCCTTCTCCTCCCGTCTCTTGTACTCAATCCCACGCGGTGGTGTTGCGCGCGCCGCCGCAATCGGCGTCGGCAGGCTCGGTATAGAGCGCCGTTTCATCCGGCGGGAGCTCGCATTCCGCTTCCAGCTCGATGTCGCGTCCCGGATCAATGAAAAAGGTCTGTTTTTGTCTATTCCTGTAATCGTCATCAGACGGGCTGTTACACATAGGTATCCCTCCCGGTCGTTTTGCTCCAACCGCTCACACGCCGAACAGCAACTCGGCGTAAGTGGGGAATGGCCAGCTTGTTTTGGCGGTTTTCCGTTCCGCCTCGTCACATACGCCGCGAAGCGCCTCCATGGCGGGCAGCACCGCGTCGCGGATCCGGGCGGCTTCCTCCGCCACGCCGCCGGACAGCGCGGAGATCTCCGTCTCCAGCGCCGCCGTGCGCGCCGCGATCTCGTCGGTCAGGGCGGAAAGGGTTTCCACCAGCTCCGTTTCATAGCGGCACGCCAGCGCACCGCAAAGTGTCTTTTTGCACGCCGCGTTCGCCGCCGTGGCGGCGGCAAAGCTCCCTACCGCCGGCGCGATCTGTGTCCGCGCCATGGTGACCATGGTCCGCGCTTCAATGCAGATGGTCTTGCAGTAATTCTCCAGCATGATCTCGCATCGGGAGGCGAGCTCCGCCTCGCTGAATACGCCGTGGGAGGTCAACAGCTCCCGATTCTTCCGATCCAGCAGATGAGGCATACAGTCCGCCGTGGTGCGGTAGTTCAAAAGCCCCCGCGCCTCCGCCTCGGCGATCCACGCCTCGTCGTAGCCGTTGCCGTTGAAGATGATCCGCTTATGCTCGCGGACGGTCCTGCGGATCAGGGCGTGGAGCGCGGTTTCAAAATCCGCGGCGCTCTCCAGCTCATCGGCAAACTGCCGGAGCGATTCCGCCACAGCGGTATTGAGCATCACATTGGCGCAGGCAATGCTGTTGGCGGAGCCCAGCATGCGGAACTCAAACTTGTTGCCGGTGAAGGCAAAGGGTGAGGTGCGGTTGCGGTCGGTGGTATCCCGATTGAACTTGGGCAGTATGTCCACACCCAGCTTCATCTTCGTATGCGCCGCTCCGTGGTACGGCGCGTCGTTTTCGATCGCCTCCAGCACCCCGTTGAGCTCGTCGCCCAGGAAGATGGACACTACCGCCGGCGGCGCCTCGTTGGCGCCCAGCCGGTGATCGTTGCCCGCCGTCGCCACCGAGATCCGCAGAAGATCCTGATACTCGTCCACCGCCCGGATCACCGCGCACAAGAACAGCAGGAACTGGGCGTTCTCATAGGGTGTCTCACCGGGTGAGAGCAGGTTCTGCCCGGCGTCGGTGGCGATAGACCAGTTGTTGTGCTTGCCGGAACCGTTCACGCCGGCAAAGGGCTTCTCCTGCAGAAGGCACACCAGACCGTGTTTTGCCGCCACCTTCTGCATGATCTCCATGGTCAGCTGGTTCTGATCGGTGGCGAGGTTGGCGGTGGTGTAGATGGGCGCCAGCTCGTGCTGGGCGGGCGCCACCTCGTTATGCTCGGTCTTTGCCAGGATCCCCAGCTTCCACAGCTCCTCGTTCAGCTCCTCCATAAACGCCGCCACGCGGGGACGGATCACGCCGAAATAATGGTCGTCCATCTCCTGCCCCTTGGGGGACAGGGCGCCGAACAGCGTCCGCCCCGTCAGGCGCAGATCCAGCCGCTGATCGTAGAGCTTCTTATCCACCAGAAAATACTCCTGCTCCGGCCCCACGTTGGTCACCACCCGCTTTACGTCGGTCTTGCCGAACAGACGCAGTACCCGCTTTGCCTGCACGTTCAGCGCCTCCATGGAGCGCAGCAGCGGTGTCTTCTGATCCAGCGCCTCGCCGCCGTAGGCACAAAACGCGGTGGGAATGCACAGCGTTTTCCCTTTGATAAAGGCGTAGCTGGTGGGGTCCCACGCCGTATAGCCGCGGGCCTCAAAAGTGGCGCGCAATCCGCCCGAGGGAAAAGAGGACGCGTCCGGCTCGCCGCGGATCAGCTCCTTGCCGGAAAACTCCATAATGACGCCGCCGTCCGGCGCAGGCGTAATGAAGCTGTCGTGCTTCTCCGCCGTGATCCCTGTCAGCGGTTGGAACCAGTGGGTAAAGTGGGTAGCGCCCTTTGCCACCGCCCAGTCCCGCATCGCGGCGGCCACCGCGTTGGCAACGCTCAGATCCAGCTCCTTCCCCTCGTCGATGGTCTTTTTGAGGGAATCGTACACCTTTGCCGGAAGCGTCGCCTTCATGACTCTGTCGTCAAACACCGCCGCGCCGAAATAGTCCTTTACCGTTTCCATCATTTTGCGCCTCCTTTTTTGCTGAAAAAACAAAAAAAGGCGTCTTTTCCACACCAGCCGCCAGGCTGCTGTAAAAAAGACGTCATTGCCTTATGGGGGCATTATACGCTTGCGGAATGAAATGTCAACCGCTTTTTTACAATTCCGCAATTTTTTTGCAATTTCAACAAAAACGGTTGTGCGCTCCACCGTTTTTTTGGAGCGTGCCCCGCCGGCTCCACCCTTGACGGCGCGCGAACACTCGGCGTATACTGTACTTAAATGAGCAAAGGCGTTCATTTACGCGTTTTCGCGCGTAAACGGATGTCTTTTTTGTTTTGCGGAAAGAAGGGATTTGGATGAACGTAAAGGAAGGGCAGGTGCGCATTCCCTCCGGTTGCGCCATCGCCGCGGTACTCTCGCGGGACGGCGCGCGGATCAGCGGCGAACAGATCGTGCGCGCCATGGGTCCCATGCACGACCGTTCCAACGGTCTGGGCGGCGGCTTTGCCGGCTATGGCATCTATCCGGCGTATAAGGACTTTTACGCCTTGCACCTCTTTTTTGACTGCCGCGACACACGCAAGGCGTGCGAGGCGCTTTTGAAGGAGGGCTTCGAGATCTGGCACGCCGAACGGATCCCCACCCGTAAGCTCCCCGCCATTACGGATGAGCCCATCATCTGGCGCTATTTCGTCTCACCCATGCCGTCGGTGCTGTCCGACCTGCAGCTGGACGAGGCGGAATACGTGGTGCGGACGGTGATGAAGATCAATACCGGTCTCAAGGGCGCCTACGTGTTCTCCTCCGGAAAGAACATGGGCGCGTTCAAAGCCGTCGGGTTTCCGGAGGACGTGGGCGCCTATTACCGGCTGGAGGAATACGCCGGCTATTCCTGGACGGCCCACGGGCGGTACCCCACCAATACGCCCGGCTGGTGGGGCGGCGCCCACCCGTTCGCCCTGTTGGACTGGAGCGTGGTCCATAACGGAGAGATCTCCTCCTACGACGCCAACCGGCGCTATCTGGAGATGTTCGGCTACCGGTGCCATCTGCAAACCGATACCGAGGTGATCACCTACGCCATGGATTATCTCCTGCGGCGGCAGGGGCTGACGCTCACCGAGGCGGCGGGCGTGGTGGCGGCGCCGTTCTGGAGTACCATCGGGCAAAAAACCGATCCGGCGGAACGCGCCGTATATACTTATCTGCGTACTGTATTCTCCAGCCTGCTGGTCACAGGGCCTTTCTCCATCGTGCTGGGTTTCACCGGCGGACTGATGGCGCTGAACGACCGGCTGAAACTGCGCTCCATGGTGGTGGGTGAAAAGGGCGAGCGCGTATTCATCGCCAGTGAGGAAGCCGCCATCCGCGCCATGGAGCCGGAAGCGGAACATATCTGGTCGCCTATGGGCGGCGAGCCGGTCATCATCCGTGTAAAGGAGGGTGTCGAACTGTGAACGGGCTATATATCCATCCGCCGTATGAGGTGATCCGCAGTAAGGACCGCTGTATCTCCTGCCGGATCTGTGAGCGCCAGTGCGCCAACGGCGTACACGCTTTTTCCTCCGAAAAGGGCGTGATGCTCTGCGATGAGACCAAGTGCGTCAACTGTCAGCGGTGCGTGGCGATGTGTCCCACCCGCGCGCTGAAGATCGTCAAAAGCGATTGCCGGCTGCGGGAAAACGCCAACTGGGACGACGACACCGTCACGGAGATCTACAAGCAGGCGAATTCCGGCGGCGTACTGCTCAGCTCCATGGGCAACCCCAAGCCGTTACCGGTCTACTGGGACAGGATCCTGCTCAACGCCTCACAGGTGACCAATCCCCCCATCGACCCACTCCGCGAGCCGATGGAAACCAGGGTGTTTCTGGGCAAAAAGCCCGATAAGATCCGCCGCGGCGCGGACGGAACCATGCTGTGCGATCTGCCGCCCCAGTTAGAGCTTGAAATGCCGGTGCTGTTTTCCGCCATGAGCTACGGCTCCATCAGTTATAACGCCCACGCGGCACTGGCAAAGGCGGCGTCGGCGCTGGGTACGCTCTACAACACCGGCGAGGGCGGACTGCACGAGGACTTCTATCCGTACGGCGCCCATACCGTGGTACAGGTCGCCAGCGGGCGCTTCGGCGTACATGAAAAGTATCTGGAAACCGGCGCCGCCATTGAAATCAAGATGGGGCAGGGCGCAAAGCCCGGCATCGGCGGCCATCTGCCCGGCGCCAAGATCGTGGGCGACGTGTCCCGTACCCGTATGATTCCGGAGGGCTCCGACGCGATTTCCCCCGCGCCCCACCACGACATCTATTCCATTGAGGATCTGCGGCAGTTGGTGTACTCTCTCAAGGAGGCGACCCAATATCAAAAGCCGGTGATCGTGAAGGTGGCGGCGGTGCATAACATCGCGGCGATCGCCAGCGGTATCGCCCGAAGCGGCGCCGACGTGATCGCCATTGACGGCTTTCGCGGCGGGACCGGCGCGGCGCCGACGCGGATCCGTGACAACGTGGGGATCCCTGTGGAACTGGCGCTGGCGGCGGTGGATCAGCGGCTTCGGGACGAGGGGATCCGCAACAGCGTATCGCTGATCGCCGGCGGCTCCATTCGCAGTGCCGCCGACGTGGTCAAGGCGATCGCGCTGGGCGCGGACGCCTGCTATATCGCCACGGCGGCGCTGCTGGCGCTGGGTTGCCATCTGTGCCGTTCGTGCCAAAGCGGTATATGCAACTGGGGCATCGCCACCCAACAGCCGGAACTGGTGGCGCGGCTGGATCCGGAGGAGGGGAGCCGTCGTCTCATCAACCTGATGAACGCCTGGCGGCACGAGATCAAGGAGATGATGGGCGGCATGGGCATCAACTCCATCGAGGCTCTGCGCGGCAACCGGCTGATGCTTCGGGGCATCGGTCTGACGGAGAAGGAGCTCTCCCTTCTGGGGATCGCCCACGCGGGCGAATAGCGTAAAGGTGGTGTATGAATCATGGTGAAAGACGTAAGCGGCATGGATTTTCGCGCCGTCAACGACGCGATCCGCGCCGCAAGCGGCGCGTGTGAACTGACCGGCTGTTGCGGACAGCGTTTTATTGCCGCCGGTATGGCGGATCGGGACATCGTTCTGCGCGGCACGCCCGGCAACGCGCTGGGCGCGTATCTCAACGGCGCGTGCCTGACGGTGCTGGGCAACGCCCAGGACGCGGTGGGCGACACCATGAACGCCGGACGGATCGTCGTCCACGGCAACATCGGTGACGCCGCGGGGTACGCCATGCGCGGCGGTGAGATCCTGGTTCGGGGCAACGCAGGCTATCGGGCGGGTATCCACATGAAAGCCTATCGGGACAAGGCGCCGCTTCTGGTTATCGGCGGTGCCGCCGGCAGTTTCCTGGGAGAATATCAATCAGGCGGCGTGATCGTTGTGCTGGGTCTTGACATCGGTGAAAAGCGGATCGTGGGCAACTTCCCCTGTACCGGTATGCACGGCGGCAAGCTCTATCTGCGCTCGGACTGCGCGGGCGTGCGTTTTCCGCCTCAGGTGACCGCCCACCGCGCCGACGGCGGAGAAATGGCGGAGATCGAAAAGATTTTACTTGATTATTGCGCCGCATTCGGCTATGGTATGGATAGGATCATGCGTTCGCCGTTTACGGTGGTCACGCCGGATACCGCCAATCCCTACCGGCAGATGTACGTGGCAAACTGAACGAGGAGTGGTTGTCCATGACGTATTCAAAAGATGAGGTCTTGCAATATATGCAGGAGGAGGACGTTAAGTTTATCCGTCTGGCGTTTTGCGACGTGTTCGGCAGGCGGAAGAACATTTCCGTCATGCCCCACGAGCTCCCCCGCGCCTTTGAACACGGGATCGCCTTTGACGCTTCCGCCGTGGCAGGCTTCGGCAGGGAAACGCGGAGCGACCTCTTTTTACATCCGGAGGCGGAAACGCTGACGCTTCTCCCCTGGCGTCCCGAGCACGGGCGCGTGGTGCAGATGATGGCGTCTATCGCCTATCCCGACGGCACGCCGTTTGAGAGCGATTCCCGCGCCGTGTTGAAAGCGGCGATGGCACAGGCAAAGGCAAAGGGATACTCTTTCTACTTCGGCGCGGAGCAGGAATTCTACCTGTTCCAGACCGGTGACGACGGCAAACCCACCTTGACGCCCTGCGATGAGGCGGGCTATATGGACATCGCGCCGGAGGATCGGGGTGAAAACGTGCGGCGCGAGGTGTGCCTGACGCTGGAGCAGATGGGTATCCGGCCGGAAAGCTCCCACCACGAGGAGGGTCCCGGGCAGAACGAGATCGACTTCCGCTATGCCGACGCGCTGACCGCCGCCGATCAGGCGGTCATTTTCCAAACGGTGGTCAAAACGGTGGCGCACCGCAACGGCTACCACGCGGACTTTTCGGCAAAACCGCTGGAAAACGCCGCCGGCAACGGATTTCATATCAACCTGTCCGCCAAGCCGTGCGGTGACGGCGTGTTTGACGCCATCATCGCCGGCGTGCTGGATAAGGCGCCGGATATGACTGTTTTTTTGAATCCTGCGGAAAACTCCTATCTCCGTCTTGGCAAGAACAAAGCGCCGCGCTACGTTTCCTGGTCCAGAGAGAACCGCTCCCAGCTGGTGCGCATCCCCGCCGCATTTGGCGAATACCGTCGCATGGAGCTTCGCTCCCCCGACCCCACCGCCAATCCGTATCTGGCGTTTGCACTGATGATCTACGCGGCGCTGTCAGGTATCGAACAGGGCATAACTCTTCCGCCGGCGGCGGACGTGAACCTGTTCACAGCGGATGCGGACACGCTGGCGCGCTTTAAAAAGCTGCCCGACTCCCTTGCCGCGGCGCGGCTTGCCGCCCGAAACAGCGCCTTTATCCGCCGGCATCTGCCGTCGGCGGTGGTGGAGGCATACTGCGGCAGGTAACGGCACGGACCGTATCTGGGAGAGAAAGGAGGAGCACGGATGGCGCTTGAAGAGCGTTCTTACAGCCTTCTGCTGGTTTCCGCCGGACAAAAGCTGAATCAGAGTCTGCGGGGTCTACTGCCCGGTTCCATACGGGACCGGCTGGTGGTAGCGCCGGACGCAGGCGCCGCCAAGCGCGCCGTCGCGTCCCAGACGTTCGACTTCGTGATCGTCAACGCGCCGTTGCCGGATGAGCCCGGGATCCGCTTCGCCATCGACCAGTGTACCGCCGGTGAGACCGTGGTCTTACTGCTGCTGCGTCCGGAGCTGTTCCCTCAAGTCACCGAAACGGTCTGCGAGCACGGCGTGTTCACCCTGTCAAAGCCTCTTTCCTATCAGGCGATGGAAACGGCGCTTTTGTGGATGGCAAGCGCCAGAGAGCGCCTGCGGAAAACGCGCCGCCAGGCGCTGACGCTGGAAGAGAAGATGGCGGAGATCCGCCTGGTCAACCGTGCCAAATGGTTTCTCATTGAACACCGGCACATGGACGAGCCCTCCGCCCACCGGTATATCGAAAAGCAGGCGATGGACCGATGTATCACCCGCCGCGCGGTGGCGGAGGAGTTGCTGGGCTTGAAAGCATAAAAGACTGCCGTGACCCGTCGGGTCCTGCGGCAGTCTTTTCTTGTATAACCTCTTCTTATGTGCTATAATCAGTCATAGCCGGCCGCTCCCGCGGCGCTCCGCCTTCCGCCCCGTACGGTGCAAAGCGGATCGTCCGGGGCAAAGCGGGGCAATCTGTATCATACTGTACCGTATCTACGAACCATTATCCCCGCAGATAAGGAGACGACCATGGAAAAACGACCTGACCGATATGAACGGATCCCCCACACCAACTTCCGCGATCTGGATCGCAAGGGGAAGATCCAGTTCATTCTTGACTACTATCTTTTGCATATCATCGGCGTCGGCGTGGCGCTGACCGTGCTGATCTCCGCCGTGGTATATTACGGCTTCACCCGTAAAACGCCCATGCTCTATCTTCTGGCTACGGATGTGACGCTGGAGGAAACCGCACAGGAGCAGTTGAGACAGGATCTGACCGAGGTGCTGGCGCTGGGACGGCGGCAAAGCGTGGTCTGGGATCAGGACGTAACGCTGGATATTTCCGACTATGAGCGTTCCCTCCGGCTCTACACGCTGGTGGGCGCCGGCGCGGTAGACGCGTTTTTGTGCAGCGGTACGCAGGCGGAGAACCTCTCTGTGATCGGCGCGACGGCGAATCTGCAGGAGGTGCTGGACGGCGATCTCTACGCGGCGCTGGAGCGCGCCGGATGGATCGTCATAGGTACGCTCTCGGAGGAGGACGGCGGCGGCGCCTACGCCATGGCGATCGACCTGACCGACTCTCCTGTGGCGGCGCGCTACGGTTTTTCCCTGCCGGATGGCGAGCGTTTATGCCTGTGCGTATGCGTCAGCGGTGAGCATGGCGAGCAGACGCAGGCGTTGATCCGCTTTTTACTGTCGCTTTGAACAGGGCGAATAACTCTTCATTTGATCGGGAGGAACTGTGATGACCTCGTCTATGATTCCGGCGTTAGTGCTGTTTGCCGCCATGTATGTCTGCCTGCTGATCCTGTCGGATCAGCGGTGGATCGTATCGCTGGTAACGGCGGCGCTGTTTGTCGCGCTGGGGATCCTGCCCCTCGCCGCGGCGCCCGGCGCTGTCAACTGGAACGTACTGATGATGCTTGCCGGCACCATGGTCACGGTGGAGCTGTTTATCCAGAGCAAAATGCCGATCCTGATGGCGGAAAAGCTATTGCGCATCGTGCCGAATGTGCAGTGGGCGGTGGTGGTATTGAGCCTCTTCTCCGGCTTGATCTCCGCCTTTGTGGATAACGTGGCCACGGTGCTGATGGTGGCGCCGGTGGGTCTGGCGGTCTCCAAACATCTGAAGATCAATCCCGTGCCGGTGATCATTTCCATCGCCGTATCCAGCAACCTGCAAGGCGCCGCCACGCTGGTAGGCGACACCACCTCTATCCTGCTGGGCAGTTACGCGGGTATGAGCTTCAACGACTTTTTCTGGTTTTTAAACCGCCCCGGCATCTTCTTCGCCGTGGAAGCCGGCGCGTTGATGACGGTGCCGGTCCTGCTGTGGATCTTCCGTCGGGAACGGGAGAAGATCACGCCCACCGGCGGCACGCGGGTAGAAGACCCCGTTCCCGGCATATTGCTCCTTGCCACGGTGCTGGGGCTGATCGTTGCCTCCCAGTTCCCCGAGAAGCCGGCGCTGACCAACGGTATCATCTGTTGCGCCATGGCGGTCATCGGCTGCGTTTTATCGCTCCTGCGGCGCAAAGGCAGTGCCGCCGACGCGCTCAAGGCGCTGGATTATAAAACGCTTCTTTTGCTGTCAGGTCTGTTTCTCGTGATCGAGGGGATCACCCGCGCCGGTGTGATCGACGCGGTGGCGGAGCTGTTCGTCAAGCTGGGCGGCGGCTCCCGTCTGGCGCTGTACGTGCTGATCGTCGGCGTCTCGGTGGCGTTGAGCGCGTTTATTGACAACATTCCCTACGTCGCCACCATGCTTCCGGTGGTCACGTCGATCGCCCAGCGGATGGGGATCGATCCGTATCTGTTCCAGTTCGGTTTGCTGATCGGCGCCACGCTGGGCGGCAACATCACCCCCGTAGGCGCCTCCGCCAACATCGCCGGCATCGGCATTTTGCAAAAGGAGGGCTACACGGTCTCCACCGGCGATTTCATGCGGATCGGTATTCCCTTCACGCTGATCGCCGCCGTCACCGGCGCGCTGGTGGTGTGGCTGTGTTACGCGTGACGACAGGTAAAAAGATACCCCCGACTTTCCCGGTCGGGGGTATATTTTTGCGGTTATTATCAGAAGCAGCCCTGCTCCATCATGGCCTCCGCCACCTTCTTGAAGCCGGCGATGTTGGCGCCTGCCACCAGATCGTAGCCAAGCCCGTATTCCTCCGCCGCCTCGGCGGACACGCGGTGGATGGTCTCCATCATCTTGTGGAGCTGGGCGTCCACCTCCTCCGCCGTCCAGACCAGGCGCTCGGAGTTTTGCGCCATCTCCAGCGCCGACACGCCCACGCCGCCGGCGTTCACCGCCTTGGACGGCGCCACGATCATGTGCTTCTGGGCGCGCAGATAGTTCAGCGCGTCGTTGGTGGTAGGCATATTGGCAACTTCGATGTAATACTTCACGCCGGAGGCGGCGATCTTCTCCGCCGAGTCCATCTTCACGTCGTTCTGCATAGCGGCGGGCATATAAATATCCACGTCCTTCACGCCCCAACACTTCTTGCCCGGCACGAACTCCACGCCGAACTTGTCGGCATAGGGCTTGCAGTGCATGGGATCCTCGGCGCGCATCTTCAAAATGAAGTTCAGCTTCTCCTCCGTCACCACGCCGTCGCCGTCGTGGATATAGCCGTCGGGCCCGGCAAAATACGTGACCGCCGCGCCAAGCTGGGCGGCCTTTTTCATAATGCCCCAGCCCACGTTACCGTAGCCGGAAATGGCGATCTTCTTCCCGTCAATGGTGTCGTTCTCGTGCCCCAGCACTTCCTGCAGATAGTACACCGCGCCGTAGCCGGTGGCTTCGGGACGGATCAGACTGCCGCCGTAGGAAAGGCCCTTGCCGGTGAGCACGCCGTTTTCCCACACGCCCTTGAGCCTGCGGTACTGCCCGAAGAGATAACCGATCTCCCGACCGCCTACGCCCATATCGCCGGCAGGCACGTCGATATCCGGCCCGATATAGCGGTACAGCGCCGACATGAAGCTCTGGCAAAACCGCATGACCTCCGCGTCGGACTTGCCGGCGGGGTCAAAATCGGAGCCGCCCTTGGCGCCGCCGATGGGCAGTCCGGTGAGGCTGTTCTTGAATGTCTGCTCAAAACCGAGGAACTTAATGATGCCTTCATAGACGTTCTTTTGGAACCGCAAGCCGCCCTTATAGGGTCCGATAGCGCCGTTGAACTGACAGCGCCAGCCCCGGTTGGTGTGCCACTGACCGTTATCGTCGCACCAGACCACACGGAAGGTGAACATCCGCTCCGGCTCCACCATGCGGCCCAGCAGATCTACCTTCTCATACTCGGGATGCTTTTCGATCACCGGCTCCAGAGAAGAGAACACTTCCTCCACCGTCTGCACGAACTCCGGCTCGCCGGCGTGCTTGGTTTTTACGTCCTCCAGAACTCTTGCAAGATAGGCATTCATTGTCGAATTTCCCCCTTATCGTAGATAGCGCATTTTGGCAGCTCCGCGCCTTTGGTATCATACCACCTTTTCCCTTTTTTCACAAGAGAAAATTTACCGCATTTTATAAAAAAGCCATTCTCTTCCGGTCTTGACAATTTTGCGGTATGCTTTATAATAAACGTAACGTGACAGGTTGTCACAAAGTGCTTTTCCCAAAAAAACAGCGCCGCGGTGAGCGGCGGCGCGAAGGAGTTTTGTATGCTGACCTATACCATGACCGTGGCGGGCGTAACGCGCCGACTGCCCCTGTGCCGTATCAACGACGAGCTGTATATCGGCGCGTTCATCTGTTTTGGCGACGCGGAGCTGACCGTAGCCTGTGCGCGGGAGCTTTTGAAGCTGGTGGACCCCTCCGCGTACGATTATCTCTTCACCGCCGAGGCAAAGAGCATCCCCCTCATTCATGAGATGGCGCGGCAGTCCGGCGCGAAGAAGTATTTTATCGCCCGTAAGGGTCCCAAGGCGTATATGCCCGATCCCATCCACGTGGAGGATCATTCCATCACCACCGCCGGCGCCCAGAAGCTCTATCTGGGTCGTGACGACGCCGATCTGATCCGCGGTAAGCGCGTCCTGCTCATTGACGACGTGATCTCCACCGGCGGCAGTATCAAGGCGATGGAGGATCTGGTGGCGCTGGCAGGCGGCACGGTGGCCGGCAGGATCGCGGTCCTGGCGGAAGGCGCCGCCGCGGATCGGCCCGACATCCGTTATCTGGAAAAACTGCCGCTGTTCAACCCGGACGGCACAGTGAAATAATGCCCTGCTCCGGCGCCTTGCGAGGTGCCGGAGCTTTTCAAAACGCGAATAAACCACAGGAGGTTCAGCTATGGCGACAAGTGAAAGCTATGCCGGCAAGATCAATCGGAAGCTCAACAAGAAACTGCGGATTATCAACGTGGCGGCAGGGCGCGAAAAAGCGGATCTGGTTTTGAAAAACGCCACCTACGTGAACGTATTCTCCAACGAGCTGTGCCAGGGCGATATCGCCGTGGCGGAGGGTCTCATCGTGGGCATGGGCTCCTATGAGGGCGTTCGGGAATCGGACGTGTCCGGCAAGATCGTTCTGCCCGGATTTTTAGACGCCCATATCCACCTGGAAAGCTCCCTGGTCACGCCCACGGAATTTGCCAAGGCGGTACTGCCCCACGGCACCACCACCGTCATCACCGACCCCCACGAGATCACCAACGTCATGGGTACCGACGGTATCGAATATATGCTCCAGGCTACCGAGGGACTGCCGGTGGACGTGCGCTTTATGCTCCCGTCCTGCGTTCCCGCCACGCCGCTGGACGAGTCCGGCGCCAATCTGGACTATCGGGCCATCGATTCGTTCTACGATCACCCCCGGGTGCAGGGTCTGGCGGAGATGATGAACGCCTACGGCGTGACCCACGCCTTCCCGGACGTGGTATCCAAGATCGTTGCCGCTCAGGCGCACCATAAGAAGATCGACGGGCACGCCCCGGATCTTTCGGGCAACAATCTCAACGCCTACATTGCCGCCGGCGTGTATTCCGACCATGAGTGCTACCGGCTGGAGGACGCTCTCGCCAAGCTCCGGCGCGGGCAGTTCATTATGATACGGGACGGCACCGCCGCCCGGAATCTGGAGGCACTGGTCCCGCTTCTGTGCGATCAATACGTGGAGCGCTGTATGTTCTGTACCGACGATAAGCACCCCAACGACCTGCTGGAAACGGGGCATATCGACTATATCGTAAAGCGCGCCATCGCCCTGGGCGCCGACCCCATCCTTGCGGTCAAGGCGGCCTGCCACAACGCCGCGCGGTACTTTCTGCTCAATAACCGCGGCGCGATCGCACCGGGGTATCTGGCGGACTTCGTGGTGATCGACGACTTTGCCTCCTTCACCATCGAGCAGGTCTACAAAAAAGGCGCTCTCATGTGCGACCACGGCGTGCTGACCGGCTTTGCCGCGCCGGAGATCGACCCGTACCTGACCGCCAAGAGCCACGACACGTTCCATCTGCGCACCCTGACGCCGGAGAGCTTTGCCGACAGCCGTCCCCGTGGTGTGATCGGCATGGTCAGCGGCGAGATCACCACCACCGACGCCGGATATGCCGATCATATCGACGCGGAGAACGACATCCTCAAGATCGCCGTGGTGGAGCGGCATAAGAACACCAAGCATATCGGCATCGGCTATATCAAGGGCTACGGTCTGCGCCACGGCGCGGTGGCGACCTCCATCAGCCATGACTCCCACAATATCATCGTGGTAGGCGCCAACGAAGCGGATATGGCGCTGGCGGCAAATCGTGTGATCGAGCTGGGCGGCGGTATCGTGGTGGCGGAAAACGGCGCCGTAACGGCGGAGGTGCCGCTGGCGATCGCCGGTATCATGTCCGACGAGCCGCTGGTCACGGTAAATGAGAAGCTGGAGCGCGCCAAGGCGCGGTGCTTTGCCGCCGGCGTGAACCCCGGGATCGATCCTTTTATGACCCTCAGCTTCATGGCGCTGCCGGTGATCCCGGCGCTGCGCATCACCACCCGCGGCGTGTACGACGTGAATTCCCAGCAGTATATCTGATACGCAGGAGGCGTCTATGGAAGTCACTCTTTTGCTCCGGCAACTCCATCTTTTCGAGCGTCTCAAAGACGCCACCCGTCACTGTCACACCTCCGGCATGCGGCATGAAAGCGTGGCTGAGCACAGCTGGCGCCTGTGTCTTTTCGCCTATTTCCTCAAAGACGAGTTCCCCGATCTGGATATGGATCGGGTCATCCGGATGTGCATGATCCACGATCTGGGCGAATGTTTCACCGGTGATATTCCCACCTTTGAAAAAAACGCCGGCGATGAGAAAAAGGAATCGCGTCTTCTTCGGGCGTGGGTCGACACGCTGCCGCCGCCGTATCGGGAAGAGCTCACCGCGCTTTACGCGGAAATGGACGCTTTGATAACGCCGGAAGCCAAGCTCTATAAGGCGCTGGACAAGCTGGAGGCGGTGATCCAGCACAACGAATCGCCTCTTGCCACGTGGCTGCCGCTGGAACGGGAATTGAACCTGACCTACGGCGAGGACGCCGCCGCCTTCTCCCCGTACCTGACCGCCTTGCGCCAGGCGGTGCGTCAAGACACCGTCCGCAAGCTGGCGCAGGAGGCGTAGACCCGTATAAAAAAAGAGAGAACGGCAGGAAGCCGTTCTCTCTTTTTTCCTATACCGCTTACGCCGCGTGGAGCTCGTTGTACGCCTTGCGCACGGCGATGGCGAGCTGATCGGCGCAGGACGTGGGGCGCGGACCGCAGGTATTGCCCTTGAGCTTCTCCTCGATCTGCTCCACCGTCCAGCCGTCCACCAGCTTGGCGATGGCTTTCAGATTTCCGTCACAGCCGCCGATGAAGCGGATGCCGGTGATCACGTCGTCCTCAATATGGAACCGGATCTCCATCGAACATACGGTATGGGTACGATAGGAATAGTCCATGTCGGTTTCCCCCTTGTTATGATACGTTGAAAGCATTATAGCCGCTCCGGGCTGTCCTTGTCAACCGTCCGGTGCGCCGAGAGAAGGCGCATGGCGTTGAGAATGCACAGCACCGCCACGCCCACGTCGGCAAATACCGCCGTCCACATGGTGGCAAGCCCCGCGGCGCTGATGATCAGCACCGCCGCCTTCACCGCCAGCGCGAACACGATGTTCTGCCGGGATACCGTCACCGTGCGCCGGGCGATCTCCATCACCCGGGGCAAACGGCGCAGATCGTCGTCCATGATCACCACGTCGGCGGCCTCAATGGCGGCGTCGGAGCCGAGAGACCCCATGGCGATCCCCACGTCGGCGCGTCGCAAAACCGGCGCGTCGTTGATCCCGTCACCGATAAAGGCGAGCCGCCCGCCTGCCGGAAGCGTGGCGAGCAGTTCCTCCACCTTCGCCACCTTGTCGCCGGGCAGGAGCCTGGCGTACACCTCATCTACTCCCAGCGTGCGTGCCACGGCAAGGGCGGCGGGCGCGCGGTCGCCGGTGAGCATCACCATACGCCGAACGCCCTGTCGGCGAAGGGCGCGGATCGCCTGGGGCGCCTCGTCCTTCACCGCGTCGCTGATGCAGACGGCGCCCAGATACACGCCGTTTCGCGCCGCGTGGCATACCGTCACACCCTCCGGCACTTCGGCGGTACAGGAAATCCCCGCTTGCTCCAAAAACGCCTCACTGCCCACCAGTACCGTCTCGCCCGATACCAGCGCCGTGACGCCGCTGCCGGCGTGGTTTTGCACTTCCTGCGCCGCAGGCGGCACGATCCCCTCCTCCGCGGCATCGCGCAAAATCGCCTGGGCGATGGGGTGGGTAGAGCCGCTCTCCGCCGCCGATACCGCCGCCAGCAGATCCATCCGCGACACGTCTTTCGCGCACAGGATGGCGGAGACCTTAAACTGTCCTTTTGTCAGCGTGCCGGTCTTATCCGACACCACCGTGTCAAGTCTTGCCAACAGCTCCAGATAGTTGGAGCCTTTCACCAAAACGCCGCACCGGCTTGCCGCGCCGATCCCGCCGAAAAACGCCAGCGGCACCGAGATCACCAGCGCGCAGGGACAGGAGATGACGAGAAACGCACAGGCGCGGTAGATCCACGTGCTCCACGCGCCGCCAAAGATCGGCGGCACCAACGCCAGCGCCAGCGCCGAAAAGACCACCGCCGGCGTATAGTGGCGGGCAAAGCGGGTGATAAACTGTTCCGTGGCGGATTTTTTCTCCGCCGCCTCCTCCACCAGCGCCAGAATACGGGACACCGCGGAATCCTCAAACACCTTGTCGCACCGCACGCGCAGTAATCCCTCGCCGTTGATGCAGCCGGACACCACGCCCGTGCCCTCGCCGGCGCGGCGGGGTACGCTTTCGCCCGTGAGAGCGGAGGTATCCAGCCAGCTCTCCCCGGAGAGCACCGTGCCGTCCACCGGGATCCGTTCTCCCGGGCGGATCACCAGCACGTCTCCCACCGCCACCTCGTCCGGCTCCACGGTCTCCACCGCGCCGATTCGCTCCACCCGCGCGAAGGTCGGCACGATCTCCATCAGCGCCTTGACAGAACCGCGGGAACGCCCCACGGCGTAGTCCTGAAACCACTCGCCCACCTGATAAAAGAGCATCACCGCCACCGCCTCGGCATTTTCCGCCGTGGCAAAGGCGCCCACCGTGGCGACCGTCATCAAAAAACACTCGTCAAAGGGCTGGCGGTTCTTCACCCCCAGCACCGCCTTGCGCAGTACTGGCGTGCCGCACAGAAGATAGGGCGCCAGATACAGCGCCATAGCGTAGTAGCGGTTTGTGAATACCGCCGGCAAAACGCCCAGCCGGTCTACTGCCAGCACCGCCGCGAACAGTGCCGCCGCCAGTATTATGCGGCGCAGCCTCCGCTTCTGCTTTCGCTCCATGGCGCGTCAGCACTCCACGGAGAAGTCCGGCTCGATCTTCTTTCCGGCGGCAACGGCGGCGCGAAGCACCTCGTCAAACCGCTCGTCCGGCGCCTCCAGCGTGAATTTCTGCATCATGAAGTTGATCCGCACGCTCTCCACGCCGTCCAGCTTGGCGATGGCGTCTTCCACCTTGGCGGCGCAGTTGGCGCAGTCGATCTCACAGTTGAATTTCTTTTTCATGGTCTCTTCTCTCCCTTTTTCTATTCCTCGATATGCTCCTTGCCCATGGCAAGAATCGTCTTCACATGGTCGTCCGCCAGTGCGTAGATCATCAGCTTCCCCTCCCGACGGGCACGGATCAGCCCCGCCGTCTTCAAAAGCCGAAGCTGATGGGATATGGCGGACTGGTTCATCTCCAGATCCTCGCAGATCTCCGTTACGTTTTTCTCTCCGCCGTAGAGATCGTACAGAATACGGATCCTGGTAGAATCGCCGAACACCTTAAAAAGCTCCGCCAGATCGCTCAATTCATCCTCCGCCGCGTTGGCGATTTTGTGCTTCTCCGCCTCGCTGCCCTTGCGTATCTCCTCCATCTCTTCGCCTCCCTGCTACGCTTGATTATATGAATATATTATCATATGTTCGTTCAACTGTCAATAGAACATGGCAAAAAAAGCACCGCGCAAGACCGCGCGATGCTTCTCATGATGAAATCGGTTCATTCCGTCGGCGCGGCGCATGACAGGCGAATATCCTCCCAAAAGGTAAAAAACGCCCGGAGCCTGTCCGGGCGTTTTCGCCGTTTGCAACGGCTGCTTTCCATACGATCCGCATCCCGCTTATTGCGCAAAGATATCATCAAACGTTACATGCAGTATTTTCCGGATCAGCATGATTTCGTCCGGGTACAGGTGCCTCTGCCCCACTTCGATCTTGGCGACGGCGCTTCTTGTTATATCACAGCCTTCAATTTGCAGTCGGGCGGAGAGCTGTTCCTGCGTCATGCCCGCTCTTTCGCGCAGCGCGCGAATGTTGCCGCCGATTCGCTTTTCGATGGTATGGTTCATAACACAACACCTTTTGCACCTGTTTGAGAACAAAACCGTTGACACTATTATAGGAGTATGTTATGATGCATATGCACTTATATAGGTGCAAACTATTGAAGGGAGAAAAAAAATGCGGGCATTTGAAAAAATCAAAGCGGATATCTCGGAAGCACAGGACGAAATAGAGCTTTTAAAGCTGGAAAAGGAGATGGCGGAATACCACACCTATTCTGATGCACTCTGGAAAGGTAGGCGCGTCTTCATCTGGCTTTTGCTGGGCGCCCCCTGTGCCCTGTTCTCTATAATTGCGGCTATTCGCTATGTATGCGGCAAGATAGACATTAAGCCGGCGCGCCGATTCATGATCATCAGCGGCATTGTCGGTGGTGTCGTTTTGTTTGATTTCGCTGTGTTTTTGTTGAGCAATGGAGATCATCTGCGGAAAACTCTTTCTTCCTTGCTTCTTGCCGCCGGTGTTCCTGCCGGTGATGCTGATTTCATTTTTAACATGATTCCCTTTCTATATTTGATGTATCTAATACCCTTGACATTGATGTTCATCTTTTCCGTTGTGCAGTATAAGCGGGAAACCAAGAAGAAAAACGCTTGTGAGCAGGAAGAGGCGGAATTGGAAAGCAAGATTTCCGCCCGCCAAAAGCAGGTAAACGATTTGAACAAAGAGCTGACAGAAACGAAGGTGCAGGCGGAAAAACTCTATTCTGAAGAAGCCGCCAAAGCGCAGCCCAGCCGTGCGCAGATGGAATCGCTGGCAGCTGTCGGGTTGGATACCGCCGCGACATGGCTGAGAAAGGACGATATACGACGGGGCGACGAGATCTATGAACAGGAGTGCAAGAAAGAAAACCCGGATCTGGCAGCTATGAAAAAAGCCGCGGATCTGGGTTCACCCCGCGCCTGTCTGTATTACGGTGAAGCGCTGACATTTGATGGTGCGGAACGCACCGTTGAGGAGGAAAGAGCTCTTCACGATCGTGCAAAGCCTTATTTTAAAACTGCTTCGGATAATAAAATACCGGATGGCGAGTTGTATTATATTTATTCAAGATATATGTCGGAAATGTTTACCCGTGACGGATTCAAAGGTTTACTGGAGGAAGCTCGGGCAGTAAAGAACAAAGCGTTGAGTGAAACAGCAATCAGCAGGTGCGACAGTTTGATAAGCGCCATTATTGACGCGATAGATCGTTTTAATGGTGGTACTACAAGCTCAAGCGGCAGCAGTAATCACACCAATTACTCGCCTTCTGCTCTCTACAGCCGTTTTGACCCGAAATCCTATCTTCAACATCTGGGGTTAACCTGGTATTCAAGCGACGGTGTCCAGAAGATTAAAAACGACCCGAATCTGACAGAGGCGCAAAAAGCGGAGGCACTGCAATACTACAGGATATGGTATGATTAAAAACCGCAGGGAAACGGCTCTCGCTGTTCCTGACATAAAAAACGCGCACCGCAGGGTTTCCTGCGGTGCGTTCGGCTTTCATATCAGCGGTTCATTCCGTCGGCGCGGCGCAGTCGCCGGGGGCGCCGCGGAGCATGGTCAAGCCGTGTTCCAGCGCGCATAGCACCGCGGAAAGGTTCTCCCGCGCCGCCTTGGGACTGCCGGGGAGATTGACGATCAGCGTTCTGCCGCGGATCCCTGCCGCCGCCCGGGAGAGCATAGCTCTGGGCGTAACGGCAAGGGAGGCGCTCCGCATGGCTTCGGGGATCCCGGGGGTCAGGCGCTCACACACCGCCAGCGTAGCCTCCGGCGTTACGTCACGGGGCGCAAAGCCGGTGCCGCCGGTGGTCACCACCAGCGCCACGTCCTCATCCGCCGCCGCGCACAGCGCCGACCGGATCTGTGCCTCCTCATCCGGCACCACCGACACGCCCAGCACCTCATATCCCGCCTCCCGAAGCATCTCAAGCACCGCCGGACCCGACTCGTCCCGCCGCTCGCCCCGAAAGCTCCTGTCGCTGACGGTGATCACCTGCGCTGTATACATACGCGTTCCCTCACTTTCCGAAGGGACAGACGGGATAGCGGCACTCGCCGCACCCCAGGCACAGTCCCCCCTCGCCCATCTTCACAAAATCGCTCCGCTCCACGGCAATCCCCGCCGCGATACGCGGCAATACGAGATCAAACACCGTGGCCTTGGCGTACATCACGCACCCCGGCAGACCCATCACCGGCGTACCGTCTTCAAAATAACCCAGCAGGAACATAGCGCCCGGCAGCACCGGCGCGCCGTAGGTCACGATTCGGGCGCCGCAATCGCGGATAGCGCCGGGCGTGTTGTCGTCCGGATCCACGCTCATGCCGCCGGTGCAGAGAATCATCTCCGCGTCGGTGCATCGCATGGCGTCGATCGCCTCCATGATATGCGCCTTATCGTCGTCCACCGTGCGGTGGGCGATCATCTCGATACCGTAGGACGCCAGCTTTTGCACCAGTACCGGCGTGAATGCGTCCTCCACTCTGCCGTGGAACACCTCACTGCCGGTGGTGATCACCGCGGCGCGGCGCAAACGGTAGGGATGGATCGCCATCAGGGGCTCCGATCCCGCCGCCTGTTCCGCCGCGCGGATCGTCTCCTCCGGAATCACCAGCGGAATACAGCGGGTACCGCACAGCTTGTCGCCGGCGCGCACCGGCGTATTGCCGTGGCGCGTGGCGATCATCACGTCCTCCACCGTGTTGACCGCCTGTAACCGGTCGCTTGCCACGGTGAAAAACCCGTCCGCCGCGGCGCGAAGCTCGATCTTCCCCTCCCGCGCCGGTGACGCTTCCATATACTCGTTCCGGCACAGCGCCGCCAGACGGGTCGCCGCCTCGTCCTCGTGGAGCATCCCCTCGCCCTTTTCCCACACGAAAAGGTGTTCCTTTCCCATGGAGAGCAGGACGGGAATATCCTCCGCAGTAACGATATGTCCCTTGCGGAATCGCGGTCCTTTATATGTGCCGGGAATGATCTGGGTCATATCGTGGCACAGCACGTGCCCTACCGCCTCCCGTACCGGTATCTTCTTCATATTGCCGCCTCCTCAACCTCGATCGTATCGCCGGCGCGAACGCATCCCGGCTCCCGTACCACCGCAAAAATACCCTCGGTGGGCATCACGCATTTGCCGGTGGTGCGGCGGATGGCACAGTCGCTGTGGCGCTCCTTGCCGATCTGCGTCACCTCCAGCAGCGCCGTGCCCACCCGCAGCCGCGTACCGACGGGCAGCGTTTTCAGCTCGATCCCCCGCGTGAGGATATTCTCCGCGAAATCCCCCGGGCGCAGTGTCCAGCCCATAGCGCGCATGGTATCCACGCTCTCGTCCGCCAGCAAACTCACCTGCCGGTGCCAGTCGCCGGCATGGGCGTCGCCCACGATGCCGTGGCGCATCCGCAGTTCGATCTGCGCCACCGGATGCTTCGCCACGCCTTTTTCCGTGCTGATGCACACCGCCGTCACTTCTGCCATGACGCGCCCTCCCTTCGCCAATCGCCGCTTTTGCCGCCGGTCTTCTCCAGCAGGCGGATGTCGGTGATCTCCATATCCTTTTGCAGTGCCTTGCACATATCGTATACCGTCAGCGCCGCGGCGGATACGGCGGCAAGCGCCTCCATCTCCACGCCGGTTTCGCCCTTGCACCGCGCCGTCGCCAGAATGTTCAACCGCCCCTCCTCCCAGGAAAAGCGGATCTCCACGCCGGTCAGCGGCAGAGGATGGCACATAGGGATCGTCTGGGCGGTATTCTTGGCGGCAAGGATCCCCGCTACCTGCGCCACCGCCAATACGTCGCCCTTTTCCACGCCGCCGGAGCGGATCGCCTCCGCCGTTTGCGGCGCCATGTGCACAGCGCCGGACGCCGTGGCGGTGCGCACCGTGGGCGTCTTGTCCGTCACGTCCACCATGTGGGCTCTGCCCTGTTCGTTAAAATGGGTAAACGGCATCTCATCATCCTCCGATCTCATACATGGCGCGTCCGCTCTGACTGCCTGTTTCCAAAAGCTCGTGGTGCGCAGGTTTTGCCTGAACGCCCCGCAGAATCGCCTCACGCAGTGCCTCGCCGTGCAGTCCACGCAAGGCGATCTCCGTCGCGCTGTGAAGGCACGGTTTCAGCCGCCCCTCCGCTGTGACGCGGATCCTGTCGCACTGCCGGCAAAACCGGTGGCTCACGGGACGGATCAACCCCACTGTGCCGGCCCAATCCGGCGCTGTGTACCGCTCCGCCACGCCGTCGCTGTCCAGATACCGCAGTTCCGGAAGTGCTTTGCGTACCGCGTCGGCGCTGATAAAACGCTCCCGCTCCCAATCGCGGCACACGCCCATCGGCATCAGCTCGATGAATCGCACGCTCACCGCCCGATCCCGCGCCAGACGCGCCAGCGCCGGAATATCCCCGTCGTTGACGCCGCCCAGCAGCACCGCGTTGATCTTCGTATCGGTAAATCCCGCCGCCTCCGCCGCCGCCAGACCCGACAGCGCGCCTTTCAGCTCACCGGTGCGCGTGATGGCGCGGTACCGCGCAGGATCCAGCGTATCGAGGCTGATATTCAGCCGGTCCACCCCCGACGCTTTCAGCGCCTGTGCAAAACGCGGCAGATACGCGCCGTTGGTGGTCAGCGTCAGTTCCTCCAGACCCGGCAGCTTTTTCAATTCCCGGCACAGCCACACGATATTCCGTCGCACCAGCGGCTCTCCGCCTGTCAAGCGGATCTTCGTTACACCCAGTGCCACACAGGCGCTTGCGATCTCAAGCAGTTCTTCCAGTGACAGGATCTCACCGTGGTTTTTCTTACATACGCCGTCAGGCTCCATGCAGTATATGCACCGGTAGTTGCAAAGATCGGTCACGGAAAGGCGCAGATAGCGGATCGTCCGCCCCGAGGTGTCGCGCATCATAGTCCGCCTCCTGTCAGCGGCAGAACGCAATCCGGCGGGATATGCACCGCCAGCGTTTCCGCCTCGCCCTGCGCCGCCCACTCCTCCGGCGACAGCTCCATCGTCAGCGCCTCACCCTCGCCGCGCTCCGGCAACAGTGTCACAAGCACGGAAAAGGCGCTCCGCCGCACCTGCGCCACACGGCACACAGCACTGTTGCGCTCCGCCGCGCCCGGGGCGATATGGTGGGCGCGGATCCCCACCGCCGTCAGCGCGTCGGGTACCGGCGCGGCGGTTTCCAGCGTGAAACCCCAGTCGGGGCAGGAAACGGTATGCTCACTGATCCTCACGGCGGAGGACACGTTCTTGCAGCCCGACAGCCGCGCCGCGCTGACCGTATCCGGCGACGCCATCAGCTCCTGTACCGTGCGCCGCGGCTCGGAACGCCCCCGGGTCAGCACGCAGACCTGACGGCACATCCGGCACACCTCGTCCCGATCGTGGCTGACCAGCACCACGTCGCCCGCGTACCCCTGTAAATGGCGGATCATCTCCCGCTCCATCTGATCGCGCAGATGGCTGTCCAGCGCGGAAAACGGCTCGTCCAGCAACAGCACCTCCGGCTGTGCCGCCAGCATACGCGCCAGTGCCAAACGCTGGCGCTGACCGCCGGAGAGCCTGTCCGGCGTACGGGCGAACAGCTCCGCCAACTGAAACCGCTCCAACTGCGCCATCGCCTCCGCCTCACGCCGGCGGCGCGGCAGATGCCCCAGCGCCGCCTTTACGTTTTCCAGCGCCGTCATGTGGGGAAACAGGGCGTAATCCTGAAACAGCATCCCCACGCGCCGCTGTTGCGGCGTCAGGCAGATCCCCTCGTCACTGTCGAAGAGTACCCGCCCGTTGAGTACGATGCGTCCGCTGTCCGGCCGTTCCACACCGGCAATGCACTTGAGCGTCATGCTCTTGCCGCAGCCGGAGGCGCCCAGCAACGCCAATACGCCGCCGTCCGCGGCAAACTGCACGTCCAGCGTAAAGCTATCCAGTTTTTTTCGGATACGGACTTCCAGCATACTATCTGTTCCTCTCCCGCTTTTCCAGCAGATTCACCGCCAACAGAACCACCGCGGAAATGGCGATGTTCACCGCCACCCACCGGATCGCCGTTTCATTATCACCGATCCGCCAGAGCTGATAGACCTCGGTGGCAACCGTGGCGGTTTTGCCCGGTGTATAGCCTGCCACCATGCTGGTAGCGCCGTACTCCCCGATGGCGCGGGCAAAGGACAGCACCGCGCCGGCAATCAGTCCCTGCCGGCAGCAGGGCATACGGATCCGCCAGAAAACATAGGTATTGGAGCGTCCCAGCGTCCGCGCCGCCTGGGCAAGCCGCTCGTCAAAACTCTCAAAAGCGCCCCGTGCGGTGCGGTACATCAGCGGAAACACCACCACCGCCACCGCGAACACCGCCGACCACCACTGCATGGTCAATCGCACACCGAAGGTGTCCCAGACCCAGCTGCCCAGCGGATGGCGCGGTCCCAACAGCCGCAAGAGCAAAAAGCCCACCACCGTGGGCGGCAGTACCAGCGGCAGTGTCAGCGCCACGTCCAGTACGCCCTTGACAGCGCGGGGCAGACGGGCGATATAGTGGGCGGCGGCAATGCCGGTAAAAAACACCGCCACCGACGCGATCGCCGCCACACGCAGGGAGTTCAGCAGCGGATACCAGTCCATAGAACGCTCCTTTCCTTGCTTTCTTATTATATACGATGAAAAGAAGCGGAGCAAGACGGAAAACCGACCGCTCCGCTCCGTGTCTTATCCCAGCGCCGTAAATCCCGCCGCCGTGAATACCTCCGCCGCCGGCGCGGCAGCGAGATAATCCAAAAACGCCCGGGTCGCTGCGCCCTGCGGTGCCGCGGCAAGCACCGCCGCCGGATAGATCACCTGTCCGCACATCTCCGCCGTAGCGGTATCCACCGGCGTAAGATTCGCGGCGGCGGCGTCGGTGGCGTAGATCACGCCGCAATCCGCCGTGCCCTCCACGATCGCCGTAACGACCTCCTTGACGTTGGACCCGTAGGTAATACTGCCGCTGACCGCCGCCTCGTCGATCCCGTAGTAGGCAAAGATCTTCTGCGTATACTGTCCCACCGGCACGTCCGCGTTGCCCATGGCAAAGAGGATCTCGCCCCCTGCCAGCGCCTGCGCCAGATCGTCGAAGGAGGCGATCGCCGCGCCGCCCTCCGGCGCCAGACACAGCGCCACCTTGTTTTCCAGCAGGTCGATGCGGCTATCCTGCGCCAGAAGTCCCGCTTCCTCCAGCTCATTCATCTGCTTGGGCGCCGCCGAAATAAACAGATCGCACACCGCGCCCTCCATGATCTGGGTCTTCAGCGCACCGGACGAGTCAAAGGTAAACACCAGCTCTACGTCCTGATGCTCCGCCTCATAGCGTGTTTTGATCTCCTGCAGCGTCTCCGTCATGGAAGCGGCGGCAAATACCGTGATCTCCGTCTTCTCTTCCGGTGTCTCCTGCGCCGTCTTGCCGCAGGCATTCAGGCACAAAACCAGCCCCAGCGCCGCGAGTAGACAACCGATCCGTTTCATGGTTAAATCGTCCTTTCCTCTATGAGATAGGTTGCCTCTATGGTACAGGACGCGCCGCCGCTTGACAAGCGCCTCTGTTCTGTATTGCAGAACGATCATCTTGTGATACAGAATTTTCTTGTATCAAAGCAGTTCTTATGGTATAGTCAGTGTATAAAAAACGCGGGAAGGAGGCGCAGACCGTGGAGCCGCGAGCAGATCATACCGTTCATTCCGTAGATAAAGCCATGCGCCTGTTGGAAGTGCTGATGCAGAAGCGGCGCCCCGTTTCCCTGCAGGAACTGTCCGCCGATTGCGGCTATCCCAAAAGCACCGTACACGCGCTTTTAAACACACTGCGTCTTCATCAGGCGATCCGTCAGGAGCAAGACGGGCGGTACGCCTTGGGCGTGCGGCTTTTTGAGCTGGGCTGTGCCGTGTCGGCGGCGTGGGACGTAACGCGTCTGGCGCGTCCGTATCTGGAATCCCTGTCCGATCGAACCGGCGCCGGGGCGTTTTTATCGGTCTGGGAGGGACAAAACGCCATCACGCTGGATCAATGCGCCGGCGGCGAACTGCTGGTGGTGCCGGAGACCGGCAGTCGCCTGCCGCTCCACGCCACAGCGCAGGGAAAACTGTTTTTAAGCCTTATGGGCGACGCCGCGGTGCGCCGCCTTCTGCCCCGACTCACACTGCGCGCCTATACACCCCACACGCTGACCGATCCCCGGGACCTCCTCTCCGCGCTGGAAGAGATCCGCACGAACGGCTACGCGGTGGAGGACGGGGAGTATCGCATCGGTCTGCGCGCCGCCGCCGCGCCGGTCTGCGACCGCAGCGGCAGACAGTACGCCATCGGCGTGATCGGTCTTTTCCGCCGCACCGGCAGTGACGAGTTCCGTGCCGCGGTGGACAGCACCTTGCAAAGCGCCCGTCAGTTGGAACAGGCGTTAGGTGCTGAAATACCAACGCTGTAAAGCATATATCCTTGTCATCATATCATAGAAAGGTCGGGATTTCATGGACAATCCGTTTGTTGCCGTCCGCCGCGCGCTGGCGGAGGGACGGGACGGTCTTTGGGCGGTAGAGGCGCAGGGTCAGCACTACGTGCGGCGTTTTGCCGCCCGGGAGCGGCTCATTCTGCTGGGAGCGGGGCATATCGCCGTGCCGCTTTGCGCCATCGGGCAGATGCTGGGCTTTGCCGTCACCGTGGTAGACGACCGCCCCGATTTTGCCGATACGGCAAGGTTTCCCCTCGCCTCGCAGGTGATCTGTCGGGGCTTTGCGGAGGCGCTGGAGCAGCTCTCCCTCCGCTCCGGCGACTACGTGTGCATCATCACCCGCGGGCACCGGTGGGACGATGTGTGCCTGCGCGCCGTCCTGGGAGGCACAGAGCCCGCCTATGTGGGTATGATCGGCTCGCGCCGCCGCACCGCCGCCATGCTGGAGCTTCTGGCGCAGGAGGGTTTTGATCGGGACCGTCTGCGCCGTGTACACACGCCCATCGGGCTTTCCATCGGCGCGGTGACGGTGGAGGAGATCGCCGTATCCATCTGTGCCGAGCTGGTGCAGTGCCGTCGGGCACTCCCCTCCGCGCCCTGCGAGAACGAGCTGGCGCAGACCAACGCCGATCCGGCGCTCCTTTCCTATCTGGCGCAGTCGCCGGAGGAGAAGGCGCTGGCGCTGGTGCTCTCCTCCCGCGGCTCCACGCCGGTAAAAAGCGGCTCGTTGCTGGCGGTAAACGCTATGGGCCGCATATACGGCACCGTGGGCGGCGGATGCGGCGAGGCGGAGGCGGCGCTGAAAGCGCGCCGGCTGATCGGCACGGGGCGTTCTCAGCTCCTGACCGTGGATATGAACCATGACGTTGCCGCCGACGAGGGCATGGTCTGCGGCGGCACGATGACGCTCCTCCTGCAGGACCTTTCCCGCACCGTGGAAAAGGAAAATAATACATAACGTAATCACTTTTGTTTCTTCGGGAAAAAATACGCCGCATCGCCCCTCTCCGGCGGTGCGGCGTCTGTTTTTCCCGTTTCGGCACTTGCGGAGATAAGTCGATGATTTTTCCCTAAAACGGTGAAAACACGCACTTTTTCGGTTGCTTACTTTCGCGCTCGACAGCGTTTTCCAATTTACATAATTATTTGCTCCATAACCTTTTACGAAACGTTATCCACAGTTTCCACCGAGTTTTCCACATGTGCTTCGCGCCTTATATAAGAACGGTTTTCAAAGCTTTGCTGAAAAATGTCAAAGCCGCAAACCGATATTTCAACTACTTGTCAATTTTTGTTTTTATTTACATAATACTGTTTTTCTCTTTTTTCGCGGTAAAATCCGCCCTTTCGCCGCAAAACAGCGGTTGCCAAAAACAGGTTTTCCGTTTTCCGGCGAAAAAAACGCCCTGCGCCGTCTGAAGCGGTGCAGGGGGCGTTGTCATTTTTCAGCCTTTCACGCGCCTTTTGGCGCCGCATTTGGGGCAGGTGATCTCAATGGTCCCCTTGATACGGGGCACGCGGCAAACGGCGCCGCAGTCGGGGCAGGTAACGTACCGGTGGGAGCGGTCGCGCAGTTGTTGCAGGCGGTTGCGCGCCGGACGCCAGATATACCGCACGAACACGGCGTTTTCCGCCCGCCGGCGTGTCAGATTCCGGGAAAAGAGCCGGAACACCGTCACCGCGAGCAGCACCGTACCGATCGCGTCCAGCGCCAAAACCGCCGCCTGCGACCGTACCAGCCAACCGGCCAGATGGACCGCCGCCATCAGATAGATCAGCGCGATATTCAACTGATCCACACCGTTTCGTCCGTAGAACCAACGCGCCAGCGTGTTGCCGATCCGCTCTCTCCAGCGCATACCTTCTCCCCGCCTTTCCCTGCTCGGTATTGCCATTGTACCCGTTTTTCCCGACGCCGTAAAGAGCGGCGGGTCAGAATTCACAGAATCGTTACGTTTTGGGGAAGAATTGCTCCTTGCGCGTTGCAATCGGGGAAAAAGATTGGTATAATATGTCTTGCCGTTTCCCTGACGGGAGCCGGCGGAACCGTGCCCGCCGGCTCCCTATTCCAAAAAGCGGCGGGGCGCATGACCCGGGGCGGGATCGGCACTGCGCAGATGCGGTGTCGCCGCCGCCGCTTATGGTATCCTATGTTGTGCCGCGTCGGGCGGTGATTCTATCTTTGAAAGGATCTGTTTTCATGATTAAGATTTCCCCCTCCATCCTCTCCGCCGATTTTGCCAATTTAGGGCGTGATATCGAGCGCATTGCCGAGGCCGATTACGTCCATGTGGACGTGATGGACGGGCTGTTCGTGCCGAATCTGTCCATCGGCATGCCGGTGGTATCGTCCATCCGCAAGGTGACGCAGAAGGTGCTGGACGTACATCTGATGATCGACCGCCCCGTGCGTTACGTGGAGCGGTTTTGTGATGCCGGCGCCGATATTGTCACCTGCCACGTGGAGGCGGACACGGAGGACAATACGCTTCGGGCGCTGGATCTGATCCACGCCAAGGGCAAGCGTTGCGGCGTGGTGGTCAAGCCCAAAACTCCCGCCTCGGCGGTACTGCCGTTCATCGACCGGTGCGATCTTATTCTGGTGATGACGGTGGAGCCCGGTTTCGGCGGGCAGAAATTCATGGCGGATATGATGCCCAAGGTGACCCAGATCCGCCAATATATCGACGCGATGAATCCCTCCTGCGAACTGGAGGTGGACGGCGGTGTGGACTGCCAGACCGCCAAGGTCTGTATTGCCGCCGGCGCCAACGTTCTGGTGGCAGGCAGTGCGGTATACGGCGCGGCGGACCTCACCGCCACGATCCGTGCGTTGAGGGGGTAAGGGCATGGAGTACTTCCCCGCGCCCCTTGAAAAGCTGGTAGAACAATTTGCCCGTCTGCCCGGCATCGGCGGCAAGAGCGCACAGCGTCTGGCGTTTCACGTGCTGGAACTGCCCGAAGAGCAGGCGCGGGAATTTGCCGACGCGATCCTGGCGGCGCGGCGCAGCGTTACGCTGTGCCCCGTGTGCCAGAACCTCACCGAGGGCGGTCTGTGTCCCATCTGCGCCTCCGAAAAGCGGGACGGCGGTGTGATCTGCGTGGTGGCGGACACGCGTGACGTGATCGCCATTGAGCGCTCCCGGGAGTTCAACGGCCGCTATCATGTGCTCCACGGCGTGTTGAGCCCCATGAACCACGTGGGGCCGGACGATCTCCATATCCGCTCCCTGCTGGATCGGGTCAGTGCCGGCGGCGTGCGGGAGGTCATCATGGCAACCAATCCCGACACCGAGGGGGAGGCGACGGCTCTGTACCTCTCCCGTCTTCTAAAGCCTTTCGGCGTCAAGGTGACCCGCCTTGCGTACGGTATTCCGGTGGGCAGCCATCTGGAATTTGCCGATGACGCCACGCTGATGCGGGCTCTTCACGGGCGTCAGGAGCTGTGATGCGCCGGTTTTGGGCGATCGCCCTGTCGTGCGTACTGCTCCTCCTGTCCGGTTGCGGTGCCGCCGCGCCGGAGGAACTGACGCTTTTCGCCATGGATACCTATATGACGCTTACCGCCTGCGGCGACGGCGCCAAGGACGCGCTGGAGGAGGCGGCACAGCGTATCAACGCGTTGGAACAGCTCTTCTCCCGCACCCGTGAGGACAGTGACGTAAGCCGTCTGAACCGGCAGGGCAGCGCCTCGCTCCATCCGGAAACGGCGGAGCTTCTGGCTCTTTCCCTCTCCTGCGCCGAAGCGACCGGCGGCGCGTTCGACGTAACGGTGGCGCCGTTGGTATCGCTGTGGAACGTTACCGGCGACACGCCCCGCGTCCCCGCCCGTGAGGAGATCGACGCGCTGATGCCGCTGGTAGGCGTCGAGCATCTGCATCTTGACGGCACGAGCGCGTCGCTGGACGAGGGATGTGCCGTGGATCTGGGCGGCATCGCCAAAGGCTACGCTTCCGATCAGGTGGCGGCAATCTTTGCCGCCCGCGGTATCCGGAGCGGCGCCGTCTCGCTGGGCGGCAACGTCTACGTGTGCGGCACCCGTCCCGACGGAACGCCCTGGCGCGTAGCGGTGCAGGATCCCCAAGGCGCGGGCTACGCCTGTATTCTCTCTCTGCAAGACACCTTTGCCGTGACCTCCGGCGCCTATCAGCGCAACTTCACCGCTCCGGACGGCACGGTCTATCACCACATTCTTGACCCTGCCACCGGCGCACCGGCGCAAAGCGACCTGCTGTCCGTGACGGTGCTGGGCGCCTCCGGCTCCGTTGCCGACGCGTACTCCACGGCGCTTTTCGTGATGGGTCAACGGCAGGCGGAAGCCTTTTGGCGCGCACAGGGCGGTTTTTCTCTCGTCCTCATCACCGCCGACGGGCGCGTGCGCTGTACGCCGGACCTTTCGGAACAACTGACACTGTCGGAGGATACCTCCTATGTCCTTGAAGTCATCTCCCCCTGAATGCCGTCCCAACCGCCGCGACGCGCTGGCGGCGCTGGCGATCGCGCTGGCGGCGCTGGTGATCGCACTCATTTACTACATCCCTGCCGAAACGGCGTCCCTTCAGGTATCTGTCAGCGTTGACGGCAGGGTGGAGGAGTTTGCGCCCCTTTCGCGTTACGCGGGCGTTCACACCTATTCCCATAACGGCTACACGCTGACGGTGTCGTGTGACGGCGCGACGGTGCAGGTGGTCTCCGCCAACTGTCCCGGGCAGGACTGCGTGCATACCGGCGCCGTCTCCAAAGCCGGGCAGAGCATTGTCTGTCTTCCGGCACGGATCGTGATCCGTCTGTCGGGCGGCGCCGCGGATCTGACGGTGGGGTGAGGCAATGGGCAGATATTCTGTAAAACACTTGACCCTGTGGGCCTTGTTGGCGGCGCTGGCGCTGGGCTTGAGTACGCTGGACGGCATACTTCCCCTGTCCGCTCTGTTGCCCCTGCCGGGCGTAAAACTGGGTCTTGCCAATATCGTCACGCTGTTCGCCCTCTACGTCTCCGGCGCGCCGGCGGCGCTGGCGATCCTGACGGTGCGGTGCGTACTGGGCGCCGTATTTGCCGGCAACGCCTCCGCCCTGCTCTTTTCCCTGCTGGGCGGTTTTTGCGCCATGGGCGCGATGATCCTTGCGCGCCGGAGCGGCGGATTATCGGTATTCGGCGTGTCTCTTTGCGGCGCGGCGGCGCATAACGCGGGGCAAATCGCCGCCGCCATGATCGTATTGGGCGATACGGCGGTGGTAGGGTATCTCCCCTTTTTGCTCCTCCTTTCGCTGGTGACGGGTTCCCTCACAGGTCTCATCGTCAGCCGTCTTCTCCGCGCCGCTGTCTACCTTCCCCTTTCATAACACCCAAGGAGGTTTCCCATGGATAGAAAAGATGAAATCCTGATGCAGCAGTTGGAAGTGATCCGCACCTTGACGGAAAACAATATGCGGAGCATGAGCAGTGATTTCTGGGGTCGCCCCGTATCGCCCCGTCCGGCGGCAAAAAGCGGCGAACACTCTGCCGGCGCTGCCCCCTCCGCGCCCCAAAAGCATACGCCTCCCGCCGCGGACAGCAGCGGTCAGGGCGCACCGGCGGAACAGGAAGAACCTCTGCCGCCGCCGGAGAAGCTGGAAGATCTTCTCTCCGAGCTGGACAGCTATATCGGTCTTGCCTCCGTAAAGGAGGAGGTCCATAACCTTATCAATATGGTGCAGGTCTATAAGCTCCGGCGCGAACACGGTCTGCCCACTACCGACATGTCGCTCCACATGGTCTTTACCGGCAACCCCGGCACCGGCAAGACCATGATGGCGCGGATGATGGCGCGGATCTACCGTTCGCTGGAGATCCTCTCCAAGGGTCAACTGGTAGAAGTGGATCGCAGCGGTCTGGTGGCGGGCTACGTGGGGCAGACGGCGCTGAAGACCCAAAAGGTCATTGAAAAAGCCATGGGCGGCGTGCTGTTCGTGGATGAGGCGTACGCTCTGAACGGCAAGAGCGAGAACGACTTCGGGCAGGAGGCTATTGACACACTGCTCAAGGCGATGGAAGATCATCGGGACGATCTGGTGGTGATCGTGGCAGGGTATACCGACCTGATGGATCGGTTCATTCATTCCAATCCCGGTCTTGAGTCCCGCTTCAACCGCTTCCTGGAATTTGCCGACTATACGCCCGATGAGATGCTCAAGATCTTCCACATGCAGTGCAAAAAAGGCTGTTACCAACTGGCGGAGGGTACCGAAGAGCTGGTGCGGGATTATATCACCGAGGAGAACGGCAATCCGGAGACGTTCGGCAACGCCCGCGGCGTGCGCAACATTTTCGAGAGTATTCTCGTTCAGCAGAATAACCGCCTTGCCGCCGCCGAGACCGTCACCCGTGACGATCTGATGACCATTACTCCCGACGACGTGCTCCATGCTCGGGGCAAGCTGGATTAGTTTCCGGTCATACCTGTAAGGGAGCGCCGACCGTTTGGTCGGCGCTCCCTTTTGAAACATCTTCACTGTAAAGTATTCCCGCTTTACAGATCTCGTCAGTTTTTCAGGCTCTGGAGCGGTGCCGGAATTCGTCCGCCCCGGGCAACAAAGGCGGCAGAAGACGTGCCGTGTACCGGCATCACCGGTGCGCTGCCCAACAGTCCGCCCATTTCCACCACGTCGCCCACGGTTTTCCCCTCCACCGGGATCACCCGCACGGCGGTGGTCTTGCTGTTGACCATACCGATAGCCGCCTCGTCGGCGATGATGGCGGAGATGGTTTCCGCGGGCGTGTCGCCGGGAACGGCGATCATATCCAACCCCACGGAGCAAACGCAGGTCATCGCCTCCAGCTTGGAAAGCTCCAGCACACCGCTTTGCGCCGCGGCGATCATGCCCTCGTCCTCGCTGACCGGGATAAACGCGCCGCTCAAGCCGCCCACGTGGCCGGACGCCATCACGCCGCCTTTTTTCACCGCGTCGTTCAGCAGTGCCAGCGCCGCCGTGGTGCCGTGTGTACCGCACACCTCCAGCCCCATTTCCTCCAGGATCCGCGCCACACTGTCGCCCCGCGCCGGTGTCGGCGCCAGACTCAGATCCACGATGCCAAAGGGCGTACCCAGCCGTCGGGACGCCTCGCCCGCCACCATCTGCCCCATACGGGTGATCTGGAACGCTGTCTTTTTGATGGTCTCCGCCACTTCGTCAAAGGGTGCGCCCTTACATTTTTGCAGTGCGTGATACACCACGCCGGGACCGCTGACGCCCACATTGATCACGCTGTCCGCCTCGCCCACGCCGTGGAACGCGCCGGCCATGAAGGGGTTATCCTCCACCGCGTTGCAAAACACCACCAGCTTGGCGCATCCCAATCCGTCCCGATCCGCCGTGCGGTGGGCGGTCTCCTTGATGATACGTCCCATCCGCGCCACCGCGTCCATATTGATTCCGGCGCGGGTGGACCCCACGTTGACGCTGGAGCAGACGAACTCCGTCTCCGCCAGCGCCTGGGGGATGGCGCGCAGCAGCAGCTCGTCGCCTCTGGCAAAGCCTTTTTGTACCAGCGCGGAAAAGCCGCCGATGAAGTTGACGCCGCAGTTTTTCGCCGCCTCGTCCAACGTGCGGGCAAAGGGCGCCAGATCCTCCGTGTCACAGCCGCCCGCCACCAGCGCCACGGGTGTAACGGAGATGCGCTTATTGACGATGGGGATACCGAACTCGCTTTCGATATCCTCCCCCACCTGCACCAGATGCTCCGCCCGACGGCAGATCTTATCGTAGATCCGGGCGCGGCAGCGGTTCGCGTCCTCACTGACGCAATCGAGAAGCGAGATGCCCATCGTGATGGTGCGGATATCCAGATGCTGTTTGTCGATCATCTCAATGGTTTGGAAAATTCGTTTCGTGCTGACCATCTGCCTCACCTCAAATCTTGTGCATGGCGTCGAAAATATCCTCCCGCTGAATGCGGATCACCAGGCCCCTCTCCTCACCGAAGGCGCGCAGCAGGGCGGTCAACGCGGAAAACGGCGTGGTGCATTCCGCCACGTCCACCACCATCATCATGGTAAAATATCCCTCCATGATGGTCTGGCTGATGTCCAGCACGTTGATCTTCTCCCCTGCCAGCAGATTGCACACGCCGGCAATGATCCCTACCTGGTCTTTCCCCACCACGGTAACGATCGCCTTGATACTTTTCATCATAACGCCTCCTATTCCAATTCATCCAGCGTCAGCCGGAAACTCTCCATAAAATGATCCCGGAAATAATCCAGCTCCGGCAGTTTGAACTGATCGAGCGCCTTGGCGGTCTGCTCGGCGGCGCGGCGGAACTCCGCGTTCCCCGCTTTCAGTTCCTCCAAACACTTGATATGCGCCGAGAGCTTATCCGCCGCCTTTACCAGCGTTTCCACGTCCGGATCGACAGGGCAGAGCGCCTTGTCATACGTCTCGCGCAATTCCTCCGGCAGCATCGCAAGGAGTTTTTCCGCCGCCGTCTCCTCGATCTGCCGATATGCCTGCCGGATCGCCGGATTTTGATACTTAATGGGTGTGGGCAGGTCGCCGGTAAGGATCTCCGGCGCGTCGTGATACAGTGCTGCCACCGCCACCGCCCCCGGGTCGATCCGCCCTGAAAACAGCTCGTTTCGGATCACCGCCAGCGCGTGGGCAAGCACCGCCACCTGATGGCTGTGCTCCTGCACGTTCTCCGTGGCGCTGTTGCGCATGAGCGCCCAGCGGTTGATAAAGCGCATCCGCGCGATGTAGGCAAAAAAATGGTTCATCTGTCCAAAACCTCCCCTATGACGCGTTCTCCGTCCTCTCCGGTGATGCGCACCGGCAATACGCGGTTATGATAGTCCCCCTCCGGCACGGATACTTCCATGTAGTTCATCGCGTGTCCCACGCTGTACCCCTGCCGGTTCTGCTCAAAGAGCACCAATACCGTCCTGCCTTTCCAGCGTCGCCAATACGCCCGGCGCATCTCCTCCGCCGCCGCGGCGGCGGACTGCGCCCGCCGCTCCTTCACCGCCGATGTAAGCTGCGGCATCGCCGCCGCCTTCGTCCCCGGCCGCACCGAGTAGGGGAACACGTGCATATCGGCAAACCCACAGCGCCGGATAAAGGCAAGCGTGGCAGCAAATTCCTCCTCCGTCTCGTCGGGAAATCCGGTGATGAGATCGGTTGTCACGGCGGGATCGTCAAAAACCTGCCGCAGGAGCGATACCGATTGGAAAAACCGCTCCGTATCGTACTTGCGATTCATTCTTTTGAGCGTGGCGTCGCACCCGCTTTGCAGTGACAGATGGAAATGGGGGCAGAGATTGGGTAGCTTCGCCATGCGCCGGCAAAAATCCTCTGTGACCGTTCGGGGCTCCAGTGACCCCAAGTGTACCCGCATGGTCCCCGCGGCGGCGCAGATACGTTCCACCAGATCCGTCAGCGTCGGCGTATCGGGCAGATCCCGCCCGTAGGAGGAGATCTCAATGCCGGTGAGCACCAGCTCCCGATACCCCTCCGCCGCCAAACGCCTCGTTTCCGCCTCCGCCTCTTCAACAGGCAGGGACCGCACAGGCCCACGCGCGAAGGGAATGATGCAATAGGCGCAGAAGTTGGTGCATCCGTCCTCCACCTTCAGCATAGCGCGTGTCCTGCCGGCAAGTCCTCCGGCAGGCAGGCTCTCAAATGCGCGGCGGCACAGGGGATCGTCCAGCAGCGTTTGGGGCGTCCGTTCCCGAACGGTCCGCTCCAACTGCTCCACAAACGCCATGCGTCCGCCGGTCCCTGCCAAAAGGTCCAGCCCCAGCGTCTGCGCCTCCTTGGGATGGGTCTGCACGTAACAGCCGCACGCCGCCACCACCGCCGCCGGATTCAGCTTGCGGCACCGGCGCAGCATCTGACGGGATTTTTTATCGCTCACCGCCGTCACCGAGCAGGTGTTCACCACGTAGGCGTCCGCCGCGCTGTCGAACGGCACCAGCTCATGCCCCCGGCGCAGCAGCTCACGCTCCATCGCCTGCGTCTCATATTGATTCACTTTACAACCCAGCGTATATATGGCGACTTTCATGGAATTCTCCTTGCACTTCCGCCCGCGATTCAGTATAATGGAATTTATCCTATTATACTGTATTGTTTTTCCCGTGACAAGCCCTGTAAACGGCGAAAAGCAACGGCTTTTGAGGTGACTTTTTTTGCACTATCTGGACTATGCCGCCACCGCGCCTGTGCCGGCTTCGGTGGCTGATGCGGTGTATCGCGCCATGACCGGCGACCCCTATAATCCCTCCGCCCAGTATGACGCGGCGGGTAATACGCGCCGTGCCCTGCAGGAAAACCGCACCGTTCTTGCCGATGCGCTTGGCTGTGAGGCGCGAAGCGTGGTGTTCACCTCCTGCGCCACCGAGAGCAACAACTGGGCGCTTCGCGCCGCCGCCTACCACGGGCGGCACACAGGCAAGCATATCATCACCACCGCCGTGGAGCACAGCGCCGTGCTGGAAGTCCTGCGTGCCATGGAGCAGGAGGGCTATGAGATCACCCGCCTGATGCCGGACGCGTCCGGCGCCGTATCCGCTCAGCAGGTGGCGCGCGCCCTGCGCCCCGACACGGTGCTGGTGAGCATGATGCTGGTGAACAATGAGACCGGCGCCGTCTTTCCCGTAGCGGATGTGGCGCGTCTTCTCAAAGCGCGCCAAAGCCCGGCCCTGCTCCACTGCGACGCGGTGCAGGGCTTTATGAAAGTCCCCTGCCCGATGCAGGCGTGGGGCGTGGATCTTGCCAGCTTCTCCGCCCACAAATTAGGCGGTCCCAAAGGGATCGGCGCCCTCTACGTGGCGCCGCATTTGAAAACGCTTCGCCCCCTTCTGTGGGGTGGCGGACAGGAAAACGGTCTGCGCTCCGGCACCGAGGCGACTGCCCAGATCGCCGGTTTTGCCGCGGCGGTATCCCTGTGGCGTGAAAACGGCGCGGCGTATCTTGCCAACATATCCGCCCTGAAAGCGGAATGTCTGCGTCGGCTTTTGACCATTCCCGGCATGGCGCGGATCGGGCAGGGCGAATCGCCCCATATCCTCTCCATGACGCTCTCCGGCTACCCCGCCGGCAACATCGTCACGGAGCTGGGTCAGCAGGGCGTGTGTATCAGCGCCGGTTCCGCCTGCCACAAGGGGAAACCCAGCCACGTGATCGCCGCCATGGGTCTTTCCCGCCGTGACGCGGCAGGCGCGTTTCGCGTAAGCTTCGGCCCGGAGAGCACGCTTCGGGACGTGGAGGCGCTGTACGAGGCTCTGCGGGCCCATCAGCAAAACCGTTTCCCTATGCTGTAATTCTTTTTGTGAGGAAATGATTATGTTCTTGTTCCCTTCCCGCCGTCCCGGCGGCTTCTACCGTCGGCTCTGGCGCCTGACGTTGCCCATCGCGCTGCAAAACCTCATCACGTTTTCCCTGGGACTGATCGATACCTTTATGGTCAGCCAACTGGGGAACGACGCCATGGCGGCGGTCACCACCGCCAACGTGCCGGTCTTTCTCCTGCTGTCGCTGGTATTCGGCGTACAGAGCGGTCTGGCGATTTTAGTGAGCCAGTACTGGGGCAAGCGTGATCTGGAGAGCATCAGTCGGGCGCTGGGCGTGGCGTGCTTCGTGGGTCTATCCCTGTCGGCTCTGCTGGCGGCGCTGTTCTACCTGTTCCCCGTAGCGATCATGGATCTTTTGAGCAATAACCACCACTTGAGCGTATTGGGTGCGCCGTATCTGCGCTTGATCGGTTTTTCCTATCTCTTCAACATGCTCTCAAGCATCTACGTCAGCGCCCAGCGGAGCGTGGAGCGTCCCCTGTTCGGTATGCTGGTGTTCGGCTTTTCCACCATCTTGAACACAGGCCTCAATTACATCTTGATCTTCGGTCATCTGGGCGCGCCTGCCATGGGCATCGAGGGCGCGGCGCTTGCCACCCTTTTATCGCGGGTCTCGGAATTTCTGATCTGCGCCGCAGTGGCGATCCGCGGTCGCCATCTGCCGCTGTGCGCCTCGGCGTTCCTTCGCCCCGGCCGGGCGATGTTCCGCCGTTTTTTGCGCTACGCCACCCCCGTAATGTGCAATGAATCCCTCTGGGGTCTCGGCAACTCGCTTCTGACGGTGATCCTGGGCTATATGGAAAACTCCGTGTCCGTGCTGGCGGCATATTCCGTCACCGGCAATTTAGGGCGGCTTTTTCTGGTGGTATGCTTCGGTTTAGGCTCCGCCACCGCCGTAATGGTAGGCAAGACCATCGGCGAGGGTGCCGACCGCCAGGAGATTTTGACGCTTGGCATCGACCTTCTGCGCTTCACCACGTGGGTAGGTGCGGGACTGGGCGCCGTATCGTCGCTTCTGTTGCCGCTTCTGTTCCACCCGGTACTGTTCCCCCTTTTCAAGCTCTACGGTGAAACGGCGCAGATCGCCACGGCGCTGGCGGTGGGCACTTTCGTCACCACGCCGCTTCACGCCTACTGTATCTGCACCATCATCGGCGTGTTGCGCGCCGGCGCCGACGTGAACTGGTCCGCGGTGCTGGACGTAGGTCCCCAATGGCTGGTGGCTCTGCCGCTGACGGCGTTTCTGGCACTGGTGGTACGGGGGAATTTCTGGCTGGTGGTGCTGGCGATCCAGTCCGAAAGTCTTGTGAAAACGCCGTTTTGTATCTGGCGCGTCCGGTCGGGAAAATGGATCCACAATGTGACGGGGGATCCCGTCCATGAGGCGTGACCCCCTCCCCATGCCGCTTATATGCAAAAAAAACACGCCTGTTTTCCAAGGAAAACAGGCGTGCTTTTTATTTTTTCTTGCCGCCGTGGGACGCCTTCATGCGTTTTTCGTGATTGAGAATGGTCTTGCGGATCCGCAGGTTCTCCGGCGTGACCTCCAGCAGCTCGTCGTCCGCCAGAAATTCCAGGCACTGTTCCAGACTCAAGCGGCGCGGCGGCGTCAACCGCAGTGCCTCGTCCGATCCGGCGGCGCGCATATTGGTCATCTGCTTTTTGCGGCACACATTCACGGTGATGTCCTCCGCCTTGGGGCTTACGCCCACCACCATGCCTTCGTATACCGCCACACCCGGGCCGATGAAGAGCGCCCCGCGGTCCTGTGCGTTAAAGAGGCCGTAGCTCACACTCTCCCCTGTCTCGAAGGACACCAGCGAGCCGGTATTGCGGCGTTGCAGTTCGCCCTTATAGGGCGCGTAGGAATCAAACACGCTGGCCATGATCCCCTCGCCGCGGGTATCGGTCAAAAACTCGTTGCGATAACCGAACAGTCCCCGTGACGGCACGCGGAACTCCAGCTTCATGCGGCTGCCCACCGGATTCATCTCCACCAGATCGCCCTTGCGGCTGCCCAGCTTCTCGATCACAGCGCCCACGCTCTCGGCAGGCACGTCCACCACCAGCCGTTCCACCGGCTCACAGCGAACGCCGTCGATGGTGCGGTACAGCACACGGGGCGGCGACACTTGGAATTCGTATCCCTCCCGACGCATGGTCTCAATGAGGATGGAAAGGCTCATCTCGCCGCGACCCGCCACGTTGAACGCGTCCATAGCGCCTTCGATCTCGCTGACCCGCAGGCTCACGTCCTTGAGCGTTTCGCGCCAGAGCCTGTCACGCAGTTGGCGGGAGGTGACGTATTTCCCCTCCCTGCCGGCAAAGGGAGAATCATTGACGGAGAAGGTCATCTCCACCGTAGGCGCGCTGATCTTCACAAAGGGCAGCGGCTCCACACATTCGGGCGCGCAGATGGTATCGCCGATGGTCACGTCGCCGATGCCGCTCAAAGCGATGATGTTGCCGGCGTCCGCCTCGGGCACCGCGATACGGCTGAGCCCTTCAAACTGATACAGGCTCACCGCCTTGGCGCGTTTTGCCGGCGCGTCCGGATCGTGGTAGTTGCAAACGGCGATCTCCTGATTCTGCCGCAGTGTGCCGCGCTCAATGCGTCCAATGGCGATCCGTCCCACGAATTCGTTGTAGTCGATGGAAGATACCAGCATCTGGAACGGCTCGTCCACATTGGCGTCCGGCGCCGGAATATAGTCGAGGATGGTGTCAAACAGGGGTTTTAAGTCCGTCCCCACGGTGTCGGGCGAATAGGAGGCGGTGCCGTTTCGCGCCGAGCAGAAGAGCATGGGGCTGTCCAACTGCTCGTCGTTGGCGTCCAGCTCCAGCAGAAGCTCCAGCACCTCGTCCACCACCTCGTGGATCCGCCGGTCGGGACGGTCGATCTTGTTGACCACCACGATCACCCGATGTCCCAGCTCCAGCGCGCGGCTGAGCACGAAGCGGGTCTGGGGCATAGGACCTTCGGCGGCGTCCACCAGCAAAATCACGCCGTTGACCATCTTCAAGATGCGCTCCACCTCGCCGCCGAAATCGGCGTGGCCGGGCGTGTCCACAATATTGATCTTGGTGTCGCCGTAGCGGATGGCGGTGTTTTTCGCCAGAATGGTGATGCCGCGTTCCCGTTCCAGGTCGCCGGAGTCCATCACGCGCTCCACCGTCTCCTGATTCTCGCGGTATACGCCGCCCTGCTTAAGCATCTCATCCACCAGCGTGGTCTTTCCGTGGTCCACGTGGGCGATAATGGCTACGTTACGCAATTTCTCGTTCTGCAAAGAAATGACCCCTTTCTTCGGGTAAATGGGTTTGGGCTAAAATCAACTGGATTATTATAGGCGCTTTGCGCCGTAAATGCAAGACTTTCCGCTTGATTTTCTCCTCCCTCGCCGCTTCGCGCCCCGGCGTCCGGAGTTCGTTTCGAGTCCCGCTTCGCCCACCACGCAAAAAAACACCGCCCTCTCGGGCGGTGTTTTTTGTATAAGTCAGCCATAATGATACATAAACCATAGAAAGTCAGCCAAAATGATACATACTTTTATCTTGATGAATCTAAAACTGTCAAATACCGTTGCTTTTGGCTTGAATGCAATTTATCGCAAACAAAGCACTACCTTTAATATCCCGAATTCGGGAATGGATATGCTGCTCCAATAATTCAATATCATTCATATCACCGATTATTGAAAGGGAAGATATTGCGTAAATAATCTCGTATTTATATGCTTTTTCATCTGTTTGCCTTACCCATGAACGAACGGCCTCGCGACATGCTTCTGTATTGGATGCACGGAGTGCTGAAATCGCGCTGTGGCGAATAAGCCATTTATCGCTTTTGGTGCACTCGATCAGAGGAGTTATATCAACTTCTGCCGGTATTTTCAACTTTCGTCCAATGCAGCTAAGCATACTTTCCAAAACATATTTATCGGTTTCTTTTTCAAGCATATCTATAACGAACTGACAATACTGAGGAATCATTGCTTTCTCAAGTAATGAAATCATAATAAAATAAGCGCTTCTCCTAACACCTTTTTCGTTTTCTGAATTATTATCCGTGATTATTTCGCACAAAACAGGAAGAAGAGAGGGGTCATCCAACTTTTCTGCTTCCCTATATGCACACCAAGAAACGCTTTTGCTTGAATCCGATGAAAAAGAAGTCTGTTGCATCTTTTCAATCATTTCTATGAGTTTCTTCTCTGTCAAATATTCTTCTCTCCAATCCCATATATCATTATATTGTCATAACATATACTATACATTAAACAGACGAGCTTTTCAACAGTGAAATCGCGGCGAAGCCGCGGTGAAATCTTCGGGCTTTTCCCCTCAGGTGAAATCGAAGTCTGCGACTTCGGTGAAATTAAATCCGTCCTTAACCCGCACGAAGTGCGGATTTTACCACGCAGTGATTTCACCCACCGTAGGCGGATTTCACCCACCGTAGGCGGATTTCACCCACCGTAGGCGGATTTCACCCGTCCGAGAGGACGGATTTAGTTGAAAAGACTCATCTTTTGGTAAACAAAAGATGAGTCTTTCATGGCGCAGTGGGAGGGATTTTCCTCTCACTGCGCCGACAGTCCACCGGACTGTCGGCTGCCGAACCCCTCGCCGCTTCGCGCCCCGGCGTTCGGAGTTCGTTTCGAATCCCGCTTCGCCCACCGCGCAAAAAAACACCGCCCTCTCGGGCGGTGCTTTTTTGGCGCAGTGGGAGGGATTCGAACCCTCGTGCCGCTTTTGACGACAACACGATTTCCAGTCGTGCTCGTTATGACCACTTCGATACCACTGCATTTCCGCGGCGTACCCTGTGTATACTGTATCCGCAACATGGGTTATTATACCAAAGTTCAACCGTTTGTCAAGCAAAAAACAAAAAAGAGGCGGATTTTTCCTCCGCCGCCGCTTCACCCGCGGCGCGTCTTTGACATAGATTGGTACAGAACAAAAGGGCAAAGGGGTGCTTTCATTGCAGGGATCGCTTTCCTTTACCGATGAAAAACAAGAGTTTCCGCCGGAGGATCTGCCGCTTTTGAGCGCGCAATGCCGCCTGCCCCGTCTGGAAGGCGCCTGCCGCTTCAACCGCTATTATGACGCCTATCGCCGCGCGTTTTTTACTTACTGCCGCAAGGTACTGCTGCCCATGGCACAAGCGGCGTATGCCCTGGCATCAGAGCAGGGCGGCGCCATCCCCGCGTGGCAGATCACGCTGGATACCACCGTAACGCTGGAACAGTTTCCGCTATTGAGCCTCTACACCGACACGGCGGAGTGTCTGGACGGCAAGCGCACTGTTTTGCGCCGCGCCGACACGTGGGATCTCTCCGCCGACGCGCCTGTGCCCGCCGGCGCGCTGTTTCCTGCCGGCGTCCACTGGCGTCGGGCTCTGTTACGCGAGGTGTCGCGCCAGATCCGCCGCCAGATCGCCGACGGGGTCTCCCTCTATCATCCCGATTGGCGGCGTCGGTTATACGCCGATTTTTCCGCCGAGCGGATCTATCTGACACCGGAGTCGCTGTGCTTATACTATCAGATGTACGCCATCGCCCCTGCCGTAGAGGGCGTGCCGGTGTTCCGCGTCCCTTACGATGAGGAATTGGGACCGCGTCTGCCGCTATCAGGCGCATAAAAACGCGCCGGAACGGAGCTTCTCACTCTGTTCCGGCGCGTTATCTTCTTTCTTATGCCAAAATATCCACCAGATCGTTCAAGCCTGCCGCCCGGGTGACCACCACTACCCGATCCCCCTCCTGCAAGGAGGTGGTGCCGCCGGGAATGATGATCTCCTGTCCTCTGGCGATCGCCGCCAGCAACAGTCCCCGCCGCAAAGGCAGATCCTTCAGCGGCCGGTTCAACACGGCGGCGCTGGCGGCGGTGGCGGTAAATTCCAGCGCCTCCACCGTGCCGTCGAGCATCTTGTAAAGGCTCTCCACCGCGCTGCCCTCGCTGTTGGCAAGGGCGCGCACGTAGCGCGTGATCTGGTTGGCGGTAATGTCACGGGGTGAGATGATGCTGTCCACGCCGGTATCGCGCACCAGCTCGATATAGTTGGGTCGGGTCATCTTGGCGATCACCTTGCCAACGCCGAACCGCTGTGCGTTAAGCGCCATCAGCAGGTTCTCCTCGTCCCGTCCCGTCAGGGACACGAAGGCGTCCGCCTCAAAAATATTCTCACTGCGCAAAAGATCGGCGTCCGTTCCGTCGCCCTCGATGATCATGGCGTCCGGCAGTTGAGAGGCAAGACGCACGCATTTTTCGCCGCTGATCTCCACCACGCGCACCTTGATCCCCACCCGCGCCAGCTCCCAGGCGAGATACACCGCCGTGCGACTGCCGCCCAGCACGGAAACGATCTTCACCCTCTGTTGCGTCCTGCCGATGGCGCGGAGCATTTTTTGCAGCTCCGGCTTACTGCCCACCATATAGAGCTTGTCCCCGGGCTGCGGGGCAAAACTACCGTCGGGGATCAGGATCTCACTGCCGTGCTCGGCGGCGCACACCAGCACGTTTGCCAACCGCGCGCGGCGAAAATCGCCCAGCGTCACGCCGGCGATCGCGTCGCCCTCCTCCACGTGGAAGCCGATCATATCCACGCGCCCCTGGGCAAACGGCTCCACGGAAAACGCCGTGGGGAAGCTTAAGATACGGGCGATCTCCTTGGCGGCGCCCAGATCGGGGTTGATGACCATATCCAGTCCGATCTCCTGTTTGAGGGTATCCGCGTCGCGCCGGTATTCCGGATTCCGCACCCGCGCGATGGTATGGCGCGCGCCCAGTTTCTTGGCGATCAGGCAGCACACCAGATTCGTCTCGTCCTTATCCGTCACGGCGATCACCAGATCCGCCTGCCGTACGCCCGCCTCGATCAACACGCTGATACTGGCGCCGTTCCCCTCCACGCACATGATGTCCAGCGTACTGTCCGCTTTCCGCAGTGCGGCGGCGGCGGAGTCCACCATCACGATATCGTGGTTCTCCTGCGCCATCTGGGTCGCGATGGCGTAACCCACTTTTCCGTTGCCCACAATGATAATTTTCATCTTACGTTCCTTTCCCGTTCCACGTCCATGAAAAGTGCTTGGGATACATATGCAGCAGCGTGCCGTTCAGCTCGCCGCCTAAAATCAGCACCGCGCCGCTCATATAGAGCCAGAGCAGCGACACCACGATGGTGGCGATGGAGCCGTACAGCTCCGTATAGTGCGCGAAATGTTCCACGTAGTAGGAAAACGCCAGGCTCACCAGCAGCCACGACACCACCGACATCCCCACGCCGGGCAGGATCTGCCGCAGCGTCATGCGCCTTCCCAGCGCCAGCATGTGCAGTGCCGAGAGCATCAGCGCCGCCAGGAGCGCCATCAGCGCGAAGCGGAGGTATCCCCACGCGGCGGTAAATCCGTCAGGCAGCGCCACCAGTTGGGACACAAAGTTCAATACACGCCTGCCTGCCACGCTCAACAGTGCGCTGACCACGATGGTCACGATCAGTCCCACCGAAAAGAGCAGCGTGCTCACCTGCGCCTTGAGGATATTCTCCGGCTCATCGAACCCGTAGGCGCGGCGCATGGACTGCATCAGGCATCCGGTGGCGCGCATGGGGAACCAGATGGAGAACACCAGACAAAACCACATCAACTGCCGGCTGGTATTGCCGGAAACGTATTCCAGATAACTGCGGATCACGCTGACCACCGCCGGCGGCACCAGCGTTTCCAGCATCCGCACAATCCCCTCCACGTCCAGCGCCAGTGCGCCCAGCACCATGCTGATGAAGATCAGCAGAGGGAATACGGCAAAGAGCAGGTAGTAGGTCAGCGCCGCTGTCATACGCGCCACGTCGTGTATGTAATACCGCTCCAGCATTTGCCGCGCCGCCGCCCAGAATCCTGTCGATTTTTTCCCAGTTTTTCCCATAAGCTCCCTCCTGCCGCGTTATTGTACCACACCGCGTCGGAAAATAAAAGGGATTTTTCGCCTTTACAGGGAAATACGGGTCTATCAGCGGCCTAATTGGTATAAAAGTGCGTTGCAGATGGCGGCGGCTACGTTACTGCCGCCCTTGCGTCCCCGTGCCACGATATACGGCACGTCGGCTTCCATCACCAGTTCCTTGGCGGGTACCACGTTGACAAACCCCACCGGCACACCGATCACCAGCTCCGGTCGCACCGCGCCGGCGTCCATCAGCTCCCGCAGGCGGATCAGCGCCGTAGGCGCGTTGCCGATGGCGAAGATCAGCGGTCGGTCGATCTTCGCCGCCTTATCCATAGACGCCGCGGCGCGGGTGGTGCCGTGCTCGGCGGCGGCACGCGCCACGTCCTCGTCCGCCATGAAGCAGAACACCTCGCCGCCGTGTCGCTGGAGCGCCGCCTTGTTGATCCCCGCCTTGCCCATATTGGTATCGGTGACGATACACGCGCCGCGCCGGATGGCGTCCAGCCCCTTTCCCACCGCCCCGGGCGAGAAGCAAAGATTGTCGGCATAGTCAAAATCCGCCGTGGTGTGGATCACCCGCATGATGACCGGCGCCAGCTCCTCCTCCAGCGGATGGGGAAGCTCTCCGGCGATGATCTGGAAACTCCTCGTCTCGATCTCCTTGGGCGTGACGTTCTCAAAACGGTGCTTCATCTGACTCCCTCCTCCAGTATCCGGTCGATCTGTTCCATGTCAAGATGCTGTTCTACCGCGTCCGCCAGCAAGTCGAACTGCCGCCGCTTATAGGCGGCATAGTCGAAGGCGGTCAGTGCCGACGGGTCGATCCCTTTGCGGCGGCACAAAAGGCGCAAAAGCGCCGTGCGGCAGGATTCCGTGTCGAAAAAGCCGTGGAGATAACTGCCCCACACCGCGCCTTCCACACAGCCGTCCTCGCCTCCGCCGTCCAGGGTGAGAAGCGGCACGGCGTCGGGGGCGAGACGCGTCCTGCCCATGTGGATCTCATAGCCCTCCACCGTCGCGCCGGTAAGCTCCGATAGTGCCCGGCAGGTCAGGATCGTCCCTCCCGTTCGGGTGCGCCGCTTTTCGCCGGAAAATTCCGTAACCACCGGAAGCAAACCCATCCCCGCCACACTGCCGCCGCTCTCGGCGCCGCAATCGTCGGTGATGCGCCGCCCCAGCATCTGGTATCCTCCGCAGATACCGCACACCGGCGTTCCGGCGGATGCCAGCTTCCGGATCGCCGCCTCCAGACCGCATTGCCGCAGCCACAGCAGATCGGCGATGGTACTCTTGGTGCCCGGCAGGATCACAAGATCCGGCTCGCCCAGCTCCCGCACCGAATCCACGTACCGCACCGCCACGCCCTCCGTGGCTTCCAGCGCGGTAAAATCGGTGAAATTGGCGATATGGGGCAAGCGCGCCACCGCGATATCCAACAACGCCTGCCCCCGTCGGACAAAGCGTCGGGTCAGGCTGTCCTCATCCTCCAGGTCTACGGAAAGATACGGCAAAACGCCTGCCACCGGCTTTCCGGTCAACGCCTCCAGCTGCCGCAGTCCCGGCCGCAAAATCGCCGGATCGCCCCGAAATTTGTTGATGACCGTGGCGCGGACAAGCCGCCGTTCCGCCTCGTCCAACAGCGCCACCGTGCCGTATAGCTGGGCGAATACGCCGCCCCGGTCAATGTCGCCCACCAGCAAAACCGGCGCGCCCACCATTTTGGCAAGCCCCATGTTCACGATGTCGTCCTGCTTGAGATTGATCTCCGCCGGAGAGCCGGCGCCCTCTATGACGATCACGTCGTTTTGCGCGTTGAGCGTTTCAAAGGCGTCCATAATATGGGGGATCAGCGTTTTTTTCATGGCAAAATACGCCGCGGCGGAATAGTTGCCCAGCACCTCGCCGTTTACGATCACCTGGGACCCTACGTCCGTCACCGGCTTTAGCAAAATCGGATTCATCAGCACCGACGGCTCCGCGCCGCAGGCTTCCGCCTGCACCACCTGCGCCCTGCCCATCTCCAGTCCCTCGCGGGTAATAAAGGAATTGAGCGCCATGTTCTGGCTTTTAAAGGGCGCCACGCGCAGCCCGCGCCGGTGGAACACGCGGCAAAGCCCCGCCGTGAGAAGACTCTTTCCCACGCCGGACATCGTTCCCTGTACCATGATGACTTTAGCCATTGAGCACCTCCCGCAGCGCCTCGATCAGCTCCCGGTTTTCCGCCTCCGTTTTGATCCCGATGCGGAAATACGTATCGTCCAGTCCTGTAAAATTGCCGCAGCGGCGCACCAGGATCCCCCGCTCCAGCAGAGGTTTCCACACCTCCCGTTCCGCGCGGCACAAGAGAAAATTCGCCGCGGCGGGAAACACCGTAACACCCATGTCGCCCAGCGCCTGCGTGAGATACCGGCGCTCCTTTTCCACCAGCGCCGCCGTCCGCTCGCGCCACAGGGGCGCCGTCAGCGCCGCGAGCCCTGCCCGCTGTGCCGGCGCCGACACGCTCCACGCCGCGCCGTATTCGGCGATATGCTCCGCCAGGATCCTGTCAGGGCAGACCAGATACCCCAGCCGCAGACCCGCCATGGCGTAGAATTTCGTGAACGCCCGCAGGATCAGCAGCCGGTCATAGCTTTCCTGCCGCGGCAGGAGCGACGGCGCGTCGGTAAAGTCCAAAAAACACTCATCTACCATGAGATACGTGCCGTTTTCCCGGCACCGTCTTATGATCCGCTCCGGCAGCTCACCCTCCCACAGCCGTCCGGTGGGGTTATTGGGCTGGCAGAGAAACACCGCGTCGATCTCCGGCGTCAGCGCATCGAGAAACGTCTCGTCCGGCGCGAAGCCGCGATCCGCGCGCAAGGGTATCTCCTGTACCTTCGCGCCGAACAGCGCGGCACAGCGGGCGTATTCGGAAAACGTGGGCGACGGTACCAGTATCCGGCGAGGCCGCAGCCACGCGCAGATCCGCATGATGAGATCCGCCGCGCCGGCGCCGCAGACGATCCGCTCCGGCGTCACGCCGTGGTGCCGTGCCAACGCGCCCCGCAGCGCCCGACAGTACGGGTCGGGATAGCGTCCGTCCTCCGCCGCGCCGTTTCGCACCGCCGCCAAAACCTGCTCCGGCAGACCCAGCGGATTGGTATTCACGGAAGCATCCAGACGGATCGGCAAGTCGCCGTATATATCGCCGCCGTGGTCACAGCCAAACATAGCAACACACCCTCTCCAACAGCACCAGTCCCAGCATCAGACCGGACGCGCCCCACAACAGCCGGTGGGCAAGCAGAATATCCTCTGCCGCCGCCGGGCGCAGATCGTCGCCAATCCACTCTTTCCGGTGTCGCACACCGCCGTAGCAGGCGTCGCCTGCCAGACGGATCCCCAGCGCCCCGGCCGCCGCCGCCTCCGTCTGGGCGGAATTGGGACTGGCGTGCTTGCGCCGGTCACGCCGCCAAACGCGCCACGCTCCGGAGGGGTCCAGTCCCGTCATGCCGGCGGCGCCGATCATTAAAAGCGCGGCAAGCCGTGACGGCAGATAGTTCAGCACGTCGTCCAGCTTGGCGGCAAAAAACCCGAAGTCTCGGTAACGGTCGTTACGGTAGCCGAACATGGAATCCATGGTATTGACGGTTTTATAAAGACAGCCGCCTGCCGCGCCGAACAGCATCAGGTACCATAGCGGCGCGATCTCTCCGTCGGAGGTGTTCTCCGCCACCGTTTCCACCGCGGCGCGGATCACCCCCTGATCGTCCAGCGCCTGTGTGTCGCGCCCCACGATCCTGCCCACCGCGTCACGCGCCTGTTGCAGCGTGCCGCCCTGTAAGGCGGTGTAGACCTGCCGGCTCTCCTTTTGTAAGCTTCTGGCGGCAAGACACTGCCAGCAGAGGATTGCCGATACCGCACCGTAGCACCACGGATGGATCCGCCATGCCAGCGCCAACAGCGCCGCCGGAATCCCCGCGCCGATACACAGCATACACGCCACCAGCAAAAACCCTGCCAGACGCTTATTGCGCATAGGATAGAGCCGCTTCTCCAGCCACGCGGCGGCAGTGCCGTACAGCCGCACCAGATGGGGCCATTGGGGCGGATCGCCTAACCATATATCCAGCAAAAAACCCGCCAGCAAAGCCGCCGTATCATAAAGGAGCATACCGGGCCGCCTTTCTCACAAACCGTTCGGCAAACGCCTCGTTTGCCGGAAAATAGAGATGGGGAAATCCCGCCCACAGCGTATCCGTGGCGTGAACGCATACCTGCTCTCTGCCGTCCGGTTTTCGGGCGGTAAACGCGTCGCCGTAGTCTGTGGTATCGCAGTAGTGGAACTCGTGGACGCGGATCGCCTCTCCCGACGGGCACAGGAGGTTATCCCTCCGTGCCCGCAATGTGGCGTACCCGAACCGGCACAGGCGCTCGGTGCGCCGCGCCTCGGCATGGATCACACCTGCCATTTTCTCGCCCTCCAACGTATCGTGCAGGTAGAGAAATCCGCCGCACTCCGCCACCGTGGGCATTCCCGCCGCGATCGCGTCCGCGATCTCGCCGCGGATCGGATTGGCGGACAGTCGGGCGGCGTACAGCTCCGGATAGCCGCCTGGCAGATACAGCCCTCCCGCGTCCGGCGGCAAGCGGCGGTCGTTCAGAGGGCTGAAAAACACCAGACGCGCCCCCAGCGCCTCTAAAAGCCGCAGATTCTCCTCATAGAGGAAGCAGAACGCCTCGTCCCGCGCCACGGCAACGGTCACCTGCGGCGTCTGCGCCGGGCGCTTCTCCGGCGTCGGAAGGGCGGACGCGCCGGATGCCAGCGACAAAACGCCCTCCAGATCCAGATACCGCTCCGCCAGATCGCCCAGTGCCTCCAGCCGCCCGGTCAAATCGTCGATCTCTCCGGCGGTCAACAGTCCCAGATGTCGGCTTTTGAGGGTGACCGCCTCGCTGCGGGGCAAAAACCCCAGCGGCGTAAGTCCTGCGGAAACCGCCAGCTCCTTCAGCCCCCCATAGAGGGCAGGCGAAGCGTCGTTGAAAATAACCCCCTGCAAACCGCTGTGCTGCCGGAAGTTGCGAAACCCCTGCATCACCGCGGCGGCGGAGGTATACATCCCCCGCACGTCCACCACCAATATCGCGGGGGTGTCCGTCGCTTGGGACACGTCCCACGTGCTGTACCGCCCGGCGCTCCCCGCGCCGTCGTAGTAGCCCATCACGCCCTCGATCACCGCCACGCTTCCCTGTGCCGCCCCCAGCGCGCGGCACAGCGCCTCGCCGGAGAGAAAAAACGGGTCCAGATTGCCCGACGGTACGCCTAACACCTTGCGGTGGAACATGGGATCAATATAGTCCGGACCGCACTTATAGGCGTGGAGCGGCACGTTCCGGCGCTTGAGCGCCTGCAAGAGGGCGCAGGTCACAGTGGTCTTACCGCACCCGGAACGGGTGCCGGCGATCAGCACACGGTCGTTCATTCTTTTCCGCCTCCGCTGATGATATATACGGGGTTCTGCGCAAGCATCATGTGCAGTCCTCCCGCCACGCGGCACGTTGAAACGCCTAACTGCATGAGTTCCGGCTCTATGCCGCGCCTTTCAAAAAGCTCTACCGCTCTCTGGGCGCTCTCCAGCGCGATGGCGTTGACGACGATTCGGGCGCAGGGGTTTTTCTCCCACACCGCGGCGAAGATCTCCGCCATCTTACTGCCGCTTCCGCCGATGAACACCGCGTCCGGCGCGGGCAGATCGGAAAGCGCCTCCGGCGCGTCGGCGCGCCGCACCGTCACGTTGCCCAGATGGAACGCTTCCGCGTTGCGCCGGGTCAGCTCCGCGGCGCTCTCGTCTTTGTCCACGGCGTACACGTGACCCTGCCACGCCGCAAGTCCCAGCTCCACCGTCACCGATCCGGTGCCGCAGCCCACGTCCCAGCACACGTCGTCGGGTCGGATCGCCAGGCGGCTCATGGTCACGGCGCGTACCGCCGATTTGGTCATGGGCACGTCGCCGCGCGAAAAGGCACCGTCCTCTATGCCAAAGGGGACCCGTCTGTCGGCGGCGGGATTTTCGATCCACAGCGTCGTCAGAGGCGGCAGGTCCGCCGTTTCCAACTGCCGCACCGTCCCGTGGGATACCTGTTCGTCCGGCTGCCCCAGCGATTGCGCCGCGTGTACGGTCAAATCCCCGAACCCCGCCTGACAAAGCGATCGCGCCAGTTCTTTCACGTTGCCGCCGGTGAGCGCCACCGTGTGCCGGTTACGCCGCACCGTATCCGTCAGCGCGCCGTCTCTGCCGTGACAGCTTACCAGCGCGCAATCCTGCCATGTTCGGCCCAGCCGCGCGGCAAAGGCGCTGACGGTGGAAACACCGGCGACCGTCCGCACCTGACAGTCCTTCAGCTCCCGCCGCAGTCGCTCCGCGGCGCTGTAAAACCCCGCGTCGCCGGACACCAGCACCGCAAAGGAGCCGGAGGGATACTCCTCCAGCACCGGCGCCATCTCTCCGGCGGTGTAGACCGGCTCACAGCGCCGCCCCTTGCCCTCATACGGCGCCAACAGTCGGGGCGCGCCGAAGAGCACGTCCGCCCGTTCCAGCGCCGCGGCCGCTTCGGCAGTCAGCGTATCAGTGCCCAGCCCCGCGCTGATGATGGTCACTTCTTTCATATTCGTCCCTCCCGGATCCGTGTAAGCCACGCCGCAACGTCCTCGCCCGGGTCGTCCTGCGGGCGGCGCAGTACCGCCACGGTCATGCCGCACCGCCGAGCCGCCTCCGCCTTCTCCGCGAACCCTCCGGCGGCGCCGGATTCCTTTGTCAGTAAGATCGCCGCGCCGGCGGCGCGGAACATCGCCTCGTTCATCTCACGGGAAAACGGTCCCTGCATGCAGATAATATGTCGGGGCGGAAACCCCGCGTCCAGACACGCCGAAAGCCCCTTGACCCCCGGCAGGATCCGGAGCCAGACCCGGTTCTCATAATCCGGCACAGCGGTCAGTGCCGGCGCCTCCTTGGCGCCGAGAGCGGAGAAGATCACGCCGCTCTGTCCCCGAAGCCATGCCAGCAATTCCGCCATATCGGAAAAGAATTCGCACCCTTCCGCCGTTTCCGACGGCCGCAGTACCCGATGGTACGGTACGCCTGCCTCGCCGCAGGCGGCGCGGATCTTCCGCGATACGTCGTCGGCGTAGGGATGGGTGGCGTCCAGCACCAGCCGGGGTCGCTCCGCGCGCAACAGCGCCGCCATCCCCGCCTCGTCCAGTCCGCCGGTGTGTACGCCAAGGGTGCCGCCGGGCCGGAGCTGGGCGGTCCCGTACTCCGTGGCGACGCATACCAGCGCGGATATGCGCCGCTCCTGCAGACATTCCGCCAGTTCTCTGCCCTCGGTGGTACCGCCGAATACGATCACATCAGTCAAGTCGATACCCCCTCGGCGTTACCATTTTTCCGCCGATCCGGCGGGTCTGGGAATTGCCCACGAACACCGTGGTAAACATGTCCGCCGGCGTGTCGCGAAGCTCCCGAAGCGTCAGCACGCGGCGGGACTCCTCACCGCGCCCGATCTGGCGCGCCAGACCGCACACCGTATCCGGCGAAAGCGTTTCCAGCAGAATATCACACGCCTTTTGGAGATAGTCCGCCCGCTTATGGCTGGCAGGATTATAAAGGCAGATGCAAAAATCTCCCGCGGCGGCACAGCGCAGCCGCCCCTCGATCCTCTCCCACGGCGTCAGCAAGTCGCTCAGGCTGATCACGGCAAAATCGTGCCCCAGCGGCGCGCCCAATAACGCGCCGCCGCTAAGCGCCGCCGTAACACCCGGGATCACCCGAATCTCCACGTCGCCGCTCTCGCCCAGCAGTTCATAGATAAGCCCCGCCATACCGTACACCGTACTGTCGCCGCTGCACACCAGCGCCACGGCGCGGCCCGATCGCGCCAGCTCCAGTGCCGCGGCACAGCGCTCTGTCTCCCGGCGCATGGGCGTATCCACAAACTCCTTACGGGGATATCGGGGGCGCACCTGCGCCACATAGCCGCTGTATCCCACGATCACGTCCGCCTGTTCCAGCGCGGCGGCGGCCTCGCCGGTCATGCCCTCCGGCTTTCCCGGTCCGATGCCCACTATGTATAAGGTATTCACAGCTGTCCCTCCCACGATAGCTCGGTCTCCCCCAGTGCCAGCGCCACGGTAACGCCGTTGCCGGCCTCTTTGCGGCTGATGAGCCGCCCGCCGCTTTGGCGCACGGCGGCGCGCTCGCATACGTTATCTACGCCGGTGGTCTTTTCCACAAACGCCGAGGCGGTAAACGCCCCCTCCACCGCCGCCAGCTCCGCGGCGGTATAGCACACAAGCGGTACGCCCCTGCGCCGGCAGACCTCCGCGAGCCCCGGCTCCGCCGCCTTTCGGTCGATGGTAGCCACCGCCGATAGCGCCAATTCATGGCATCCGGCTTTCCCCAGCGCCGCGACGAGCGCCGCCTCGATGGCCTCCGGGGACGTGCCTTTTTTGCACCCGATTCCGGCGGTAACGATCCGCGGCACCAGCCGCAGGGCTTCCGCCCGCCCCCTGGAACGGTGGCTGATGAGTACGTCATACTCCGTCTCCGATCGCTTCACCTGCTCCGGCAGGGCGCCGGAGACGGGATAAAGGCTCTTTACCCGTATGGTTTCCCCTGCCAGAATTCGGGCGGAGATCCACTTGATCCGCTCCGGATTCGCCAACGCCAGTTTCTGCCGCCGCGCCCACTCGTCCACGGCGAAACGTCCGTTTACGTCGGTGGCGGTGGTGATGACCGGCAGAGCGCCCACCGCTCCGGCCAACCGCCGCGCCAGCTCATTGGCGCCGCCCAGATGCCCCGACAGGATCGGCACGGCAAAGGCGCCCTTTTCATCTATCACCACCACGGCGGGATCCTCCGCCTTGGAACGGATCAGCGGCGCCACAGCCCGCACGGCGATCCCCGTCGCGCCGATGAATACCAGCGCGTCGCTTCGGGCAAACGCGTCTTGCGTCCATGTCCGAAGCGCTCCTCCCCCGCAGCGGTACAGCGTCAAATCCTCTTCCGCCGCCTGCAAGCGCCTGCCCAGCGCCATTCCCGCGTCGGTAAACGCCACGGCCTCGATTTTCATACCTTTGCCTCCCGAAACTCTGTGGAAAAACTCTCGTCATACAGGCGTGACAATTCGTATTCTCCGGCAAGACAGTGTCCCACCACGATCAGCGCCGTTTTGTAAACACCGTTTTTCTCCGCCGTTTCAAACAGCGTCCCCACCGTACAGCGCAGGACTTTTTCCTCCGGCCACGTGGCTTTATAGACAATGGCGGCAGGCGTATCGGCGCTGTAACCGCCCGCCTCCAGCTCGCCGGACAACTCCCGCAGTAAGCCGGTGCTCAAGAAAATGACCATGGTGGCGCCGTGGGCGGCAAAGGATCGGATGCTCTCCCGTTCCGGCACGGCGGTACGCCCCGCCATGCGTGTAATGACCACCGACTGGGACACGCCGGGCAGCGTATATTCCGCCCGAAGCGCCGCCGCCGCGCCGCAAAAGCTGGACACACCCGGGCACACGTCGAAGGCGATCCCGCGGGCCTGCAGGCGGTCCATCTGCTCTCGGATCGCGCCGTAAAGGCACGGATCTCCGGTATGGAGCCGCACGGTGGTCTGCCCTGCCGCCTCCGCCTGTTCCATCACGGCAAGCACTTCCCGAAGCGTCATTTCGGCGCTGTTATAGATCCGGCAGTCCGGCTTGGCATACGCCAACAGCGCGGGATTGACCAGTGAGCCGGCGTAGATGATCACGTCCGCCTGCTCCAGATACGTTTTGCCCCGTAGTGTGATCAGATCAGGCGCGCCGCTTCCGGCGCCCACAAAATGGATCATACCGTCCTCCTCCCCTTTTCCGTCAGTTCCGCCGCGTTTTCACTCTGTGCCAGCGTACCGCCCAGATCGGCGCGATTGGTAAACATCACGTACCCGATCGCCACACCTTCCGGCACGCGGCGGCGAAGCGTATCGTCGATCCTCTGTCCCAGCAGGCGGCACACCGGCTCTTGAAGCTCTGCTTTCCTCAACAGCTCCAGCGCCGCGTCGCAGGCGGCGCAATGCAGGATCTCCCGAATCAGCGGTGATTCGGCGCCGCACAGCGCGGCACATGATGCCAGCGTTTCCATCCGTCCGTCGCCTGCGTCGGAATGGGTGTTGGTCACGCCGATCCCCAGCTTCACCAGCTTTCCCACGTGTCCCACCAGCAGGATCTGCGAAAAGCCGGATTCCACCGCGGCGTCCACGGCGTCGCCGATAAAATTGGCACAGCTCACGCAGTATTTCTCCTCGATACCCAATACCTCGGCGGCAAAAGCGCGGCCGTAGTTGCCCGGCGTAAGCACGAGATACGTTCTCCCTGCGGCGGCTTTCTGGCGCAGTTCCAGCTTCACCGTTTCGATCAGCGCCCTGGTGCTCATGGGTTCTACGATGCCGGAGGTGCCCAGAATGGAGATTCCGCCCTCGATACCCATTCGGGGATTGAAGGTGCGCCGCGCCAACTCCGCTCCGTCCGGCACGGACACGGTGATGCGTATGCCGCCGGTGTAACCGCAGGCGTCGCATACCGCCTGCGTGTTCTCCCGGATCATCCGCCGCGGCGCGGAATTGATGGCGGCGGCGCCCACCGGCTGGTCGAGCCCCGGCTTCGTCACCACTCCTACGCCCTCGCCGCCGCAGACCGTAACGTCCCGATCCTGCCGCTGTGCCGCGGCATAGATCAAAACGCCGTCCGTCACGTCCGGATCGTCGCCGGCGTCTTTCCGCACGGCGCATACGGCGCGCTCCGGCGTATAGTGTGCCTTTTGCACCTCCAGTGTCAGCGCGGTGCCGTCCGGTGCGGTCAGAAAGACGCTTCGGGGGCTTTTGCCGGTGAGCAACAGCTCCGTTGCCGCCCGCGCCGCCGCCGCGGCACAACTGCCGGTGGTGTAGCCACAACGGAGCAGACGGCCGTTAACGCTTCGTATCAACTCCATAAAAAAACCTCCGGAACGCGAACGCGCCGGAGGAAGTACCGCAAACGCCGCCCAGCGGGGCGGATGCGCCAACTCCTTCGGTGTCCGCAAAGGAATGGAAAACGTGGAACCCGGCTGTCACGGTAACGCACTTGCGAGGGAATTGCACCCTGCTTACCCACTACGTTGTTACTGTGATTATAGGCGCGTGTGCGGATATTTGTCAAGTATTTACGCCCTTTTCGCTTTTTCACCCCACTCCCCCTTGCAAATCGGGGGTCGCCTTGCTATAATGTGCATAGACAATGTTTTTCAGTGCTTCGGCGCGTTATAAGGGCGCCGTTGGAAGAGGGAACCGGGTGCAAATCCCGGACGATCCGGTCACTGTGAGCGGGGAGCGGTCGGCAAGTTGCCATTGTGCCTGCGGGCACGAGAAGGCGCCGGCGTAAGCGGCGATCCGCAAGTCAGGAAACCTGCTGAAAAAGTGGTTCAAGCCTCCGGGAAGGGCAAACGCCGCAATAACGCTTTCTGCACAAGGTCTGTGCAGATCGTTTATAGCGTCTGCTTTTCGGGAAGCAGGCGTATTTTCTTTGTATCATAGTGAGGAGGAATTTTTTATGAACGTGATGAAACGTACCTGTACAGCGGTGTTTGCCGCGCTTTTTGTGCTGCTGGCCGCCATCCCCGCCGTCTTTGCCGACGCGGTGTATGAAGACGGCGCCTATACGGCGTCCTTGACCTTTGAAGGCGGCACCGGCCGGATCGTGTGGAACTCCCCCGTCGCCGTTACGGTGGAGGGCGGCGTGCTGTACGCCGATCTTGTCATGAGCAAGCCCAACGGCGAAACGCCCTCGGTGGAGTGGATGGAGTATAACGGCGTGCGCTATACCGCCCAAGTGGACGCAAGCGCCAAAACCTGCTCTTTTTATCACGTTCCCGTAACAAATCCGGCGGTGATGAAGGTCAGCACCAACACTACCGCCATGTCCGCGGAACACGTGGTGGAGTACACGCTGTGCCTGAACGTGTCCGCCATTCCCACCGTCAGCGGCGGCAGCTTCTCCTCCCAGCCGGATCAGGATGCCGACACGCCGGAGGCCGCCGCGCCGCAGGAGGATGAAAAGCCGGCCGATCTTGAAACGACGGACGACGAGATGCTCATGCCGGAAACGGACGACGTGGCTTTGGACGGCGGCGTGCTGACCACCGGCGGCGTACCGGAGAGCGAGACCTCCTCCGGCACACTGCCCGTTCCGGTGATCGTCGCCATGGCCGCCGGCGGTGTGATCGTGCTGGGCGGCGGCGCGTACCTGCTGCTGCGCGGCAAGAAGAACAAATCCGATGAGGCGTAACTTCCGACTGCGCCGCCTCCTCTCGTGGGCTTTGGCGCTTCTCACCGCGCTGTCCCTCACCGCCTGCGGCGGCAGGGGCGCCTCCGGCGGCGAGGGCGCGGCGGGCGATCTTGTCTATCAGGACACCCTGCCCCTTTCCTATGCCGACCAATTCGCCATCTATCACTATGAGGGCGGCTATACTCTCATCGACATTTTTGACAGCGAGCGGCTGTTGGTGGTGCCGGAAGGGAAACCGGTGCCGGGCGGTCTGGACGAGGATATCGTGGTGATCCGCCAGCCGCTGGAACGCCTCTATCTGGCGGCGACCTCCGCCATGGCGCTGTTTGACGCGATGGACGCGCTGGACGCCATCTCTTTTGTGGGCACGCGGGACTGGTACACGGAAAACGCCGTCCGCGCCATGGAAAACGGCGACTTCACCTACGCGGGCAAGTACAGCGCTCCCGACTATGAGATGTTGCTGGACGGGGACTGCTCTCTGGCGGTGGAATCCACCATGATCCTCCACAATCCGGAGGTGCGGGAAAAGCTGATCGAGCTGGGGATCCCCACCATGGTGGAGCGTTCCAGCTACGAAAGCCACCCGCTGGGTCGCACCGAGTGGATCAAGGTCTACGGCGCGCTGCTGGGCAAGGAAGCGGAAGCGGAGGCGGTTTTCAACGCGGAGGCCGATAAGATCCGCGGGCTGGACGGTCTGGCGGACACCGGCAAGACGGTGGCGTTCTTTTATGTAAGCTCCGGCGGCAGTGTGGTGACCTATAAGGCCAACGGCTACGTTCCGGCGATGATCCGTATTGCCGGCGGCAACTACATCTTTTCCACGCTGGGTCTGGAGGACGACAGCAAGCTCAGCAGTGTGAACATGACCATGGAGGAGTTCTACGCCTCCGCCGCCTCGGCGGATATCGTGATCTATAACTGCTCCATCCTCTCCCAGCTCCAAACGCTGGAGGAGTTTCTCGCGCTCAACCCGGTGCTGTCCGACCTCAAGGCGGTGCGGGAGGGCAACGTCTGGTGTACCACCCAGAGTATGTTCCAGCAGACCGATAAGATGGGCACCATCATCGAGGAGATGAACGCCATCTTCACCGGCGCCGCTTCGGAACGGGACATGACCTATCTCTTCAAATTGCAGTAGAAAGGAGACCGCCATGGGCACGGCGCTTTCTGACAATTCCATCACGCGCCGCACCCGGTATGCCGCCGTATTTGCAGGGCTCATCGCGGCGGCGCTGGCGCTGACGGTCTGGAACATCAATTCCGGCAGTGTCCGCATCGGCGTGGGTGACATGATCCGCATCCTCCTGACCGGCGAGGGCGACGCCACGCAGGTGAACATCATCTGGAAACTGCGTCTGCCCCGGATCATTGCCGCGGCGGTACTGGGCGGCGGTCTGGCGCTGTCCGGCTTTTTGATGCAGACGTTTTTCTCCAACCCCATCGCCGGGCCCTTCGTGCTGGGCATCTCCTCCGGCTCCAAGCTGGCGGTGGCGATCAGCATGATCGCGGCGTTGCGGTTTGCCCCCTCTTTCTCCTCCTGGCTGATGGTGGCGGCGGCGTTTGCCGGCGCGCTGGCGGCGATGGGCTTCGTGCTGTTGGCGGCGCGTTCCATCCGCCAGATGTCCATGCTGTTGGTGGCGGGCATTATGATCAGCTACATCTGCTCCGCCGTCACGGAGTTCCTCATCACCTTTGCCAAGGATTCGGACATTGTGAATCTGCACACATGGGCGCAGGGCAGTTTTTCCGGCACCAAGTGGGAAGACGTGCGGTTTTTCTCGTTGCTCATCGCGGCATGCTTCGCGGCGGTATTCCTGCTCTCCAAACCCATCGGCGCGTATCAGCTGGGGGAATCCTACGCCCAGAGTCTCGGGGTCAACGTGAAGCGTTTTCGCGTGGTATTGATCCTGCTGTCCAGCCTCATCGCCGGTTGTGTCACCGCCTTTGCCGGTCCCATCTCCTTTGTGGGTATCGCGGTGCCGCACCTAATCAAGCTGTTGCTGAAAACCGCCAAGCCGCTGGTGGTGATCCCCGCGTCCTTTTTAGGCGGCGCCGTGTTTTGCCTCTTTTGCGACTATATCGCCCGCACCGCCTTTGCGCCGGTGGAGCTGTCCATCAGCACGGTGACGGCGCTGTTCGGCGCACCGGTGGTCATCGTGATGCTGCTCAAGCGGCACGGCGGCAAACTGTAAAGGGGGCGGCGGTATGGACGGTTACTATTTCCGCACCTCGGATCTGTCGGTGGGCTACAACGGCGTGCCGCTGATCCGCGACATTGAGATCCGCCTTGCGCGCGGTGAGATCCTGACGCTGATCGGACCCAACGGATCGGGCAAATCCACCATCTTGAAAAGCATTACCCGCCATCTTGCCGCCCTGCGGGGTGACAGTTTTATTGCCGACGCTTCCATTACCGGCATGAGCTACCGTTCCCTGTCCCGAAAAATGGCGGTGGTGCTGACCGACCGGATCCGCGGCGAGCTGTTGACCTGTTACGACGTGGTGGCGTCGGGACGCTATCCCTATACCGGCGTTCTGGGCGTATTAAGTCCCCAGGACCGGCAGAAAGTGCTGGACGCCATGGAGCGGGTACACGCCGCCGATCTGGCATCGCGGGATTTTTCCGCCGTCAGCGACGGACAGCGCCAGCGGATCCTGCTGGCGCGCGCCCTGTGTCAGGAGCCGGAAATCCTGGTGCTGGACGAGCCCACCTCGTTTCTGGATATCCGCCACAAGCTGGAATTATTGAGCATTTTACGCGCCATGGCAAAGGAAAAGGGCATCACCGTGATCCTCTCCCTCCACGAGATCGATCTGGCGCAGAAGATCTCCGACAAGGTGCTGTGCGTCCACGGCGAGACGATTGAGCATTTCGGCACGCCGGAGGAGATCTTTCAAGAGGAGATCCTCTCGCCGCTTTACGGCATCGCGCCGGAATCGTACAACGTCACCTTCGGCAGTGTGGAACTGCCTCCGCCGCCCGGCACGCCGGACGTATTTGTGATCTCCGGCGGCGGCACCGGCGCGGCGACGTTCCGCCGCCTGCAGCGGGAGGGTCGCCCGTTCTACACCGGCATCCTCTATACCAACGACGTAGACTATGCCATCGCCCGAAGCCTTGCCAGCCGTGTTTTTTCCGCGCCGCCGTTTGAGCCGGTGCGCGATGAGCTGTACGAGGCGGCGCTTTGCGCCATGCGCTCGTGCCACAGCGTGCTTTATACCGGCGTCCCCGTCGGCGCCCACAACCGTCATATCGCGTCGCTGATAGAGCAGGCGGACTCTCTGGGACTTTTGCGTACACAAGCCTTGTAATACAAGGCTGAAATAAAAGGAGGAATACCATGAAACATCTACTCAAACAGTTGGCGTCACTGCTTGTGATCGCCGTATTGACGCTGGGCGCCGTGATACCGGCGCTGGCGCTTCCCTCTTCGCTCAGTGACGGCACCTATACGCCGGCGAGCCTCACCTCCAGCTTGGGTATGTTCAAGTTTACCGACGACTATCACGTGGTCGTCAAGGGCAACGACGCATGGCTGGTGGTCACCAGCACCACCAACCGGTACGACCGGATGATCCTGGCGCCCCACAGCGACCAGTTGACGGCGACCTCCGGCACGGAGGGTATCCCCGTGATGGACGGCGAGACCGTCAGCGGCTACATATTCGCCGCGCCGCTTGCAAAGGCTGATTTGGAGGACGCGATCAACGGCGGCGGCACCATCGTCTACACGCTGCGCTATCGCGCCGATTATACCGACAGCTCCGGCAGTTCCGCCAACGCCGGCAAATGGTATAAGGGTAAGAGCTCGGACTATTTCTTCACCCTCGGCGCTCTTACGAAGACTGACACGTCTACCGCGTTGCCCTCCGCCTCCGGCTCCAACCCCTCCGGGCAGGGCTCCGGCGGCGACCTTGTTGCAGGCAGTACGCTGAGCGTCATCAACACTACCAATATGTTCAAGGCGGTCAGCGCCTCCTTGCAGAGTCAAGGCGAGCAATCGTATCTGGTGGTGGCGCTCAATGGCACCTCCTACCGCTATCTGTTCCCCGGCACCTATGAAGAGGCGGTGGCAAACGGCGATCAGCGCGACAACTGGATCAGCGGCGCCGTCAATGAAGGCGGCAAATACGAGTTTGCCCTTCCTCTGGCGGCGGGTCAGACGGTCGTGCCGGCGGTGTCCGTCTCCGGCTCCTATCTTGCCAAATACGAAAAGGGTGAGAACCCTCTCGCCCGGGCATTCTACCCCCGTCAGTTCGTCATTGATTACAAGGCGAACACCGTTACCGTGGGCGATTACGAAAGCTCTTCAGATCTGTCTGTGAGCAACGGCGTCAAGATGTTCAGCGTATCCGCCGCGTCGCTCCACACCGTAGGCGGCGTGAACTCCAACAACTACAAAACGGAGCTGGTGCTGACCATGGGCAGTACCTCGTTTGACAAGGCGTATATCGGTTCCGGCAGTGAGATCACCGAGAGTGCCGCGCTGATCGAGCTGAATGAGAGCAACGCCTTTGCCCTTCCCCTTCGCCATATCGAGACCGCCGGCGATCCCGACAGCGTGGTAAGCCTGCTGGAGCTGCCGCTGGTGATCAGCTTCCATTCGGTGAAAAAGGACGCCTGGTATGATCGGGTACTCACCGCAAGCGAGAAGGACGGCACGCTGGTGATCTGTGAAGCAAGCGCCTATGAGATCTCCGGCGCCGAAGCGCAGGACGTTGCCGCATGGCACTGGAACGGCAGTTCCGACGCGGAGCTGACCGTCACCGTCGTCCGGCAGGAGGATGACGGCGCCACCTTCTCCCACTTTGCCGGCGTACTGATGGACGGCAGGGTGGTATCTCCCGATCACTATGAGGCGCGCTCCGGCAGTCTGATTCTCACTTTCAAGCCGTCGTACCTGCGCACCCTCTCCGACGGCGCCCATACCGTGTCCGTCCTCTTTGACGACGGGCAGGTCTCCGCCTCCCTGACGGTGAAAGGCGCGCTGACCTCTCCCAATACCGGAGATACCGGCGTTGTGGTCTGGCTGCTTGCCGCCGCCCTCTCGCTGACCGCCGCGGCGCTTCTTCTGCACCGGAAAGCGGTCTAACTCCCACATTTTATAGCATTCCACGCAGGGGCGGCTGTTCTCAGCCGCCCCTGCCAGCTTGTCAAAAAAGCCTCGCAGAGTTCGCGCCGCGCACGGCGCGAAGATATT
>JAFSZX010000018.1 GCA_017458825.1 Oscillospiraceae bacterium | reverse complement strand
GTATCGTCCGCGCCTGCGGCGCCTGTCGCCGCCGCGCCGGTCGCCGCGCCTGCCGCCGCGCCCAACGAGGGCAAGCTGAAGGTGTCGCCCCGCGCCAAGGCGCTGGCGGAGCGCAAGGGGATCGATCTGCGCTTTGCCAAGGGCACCGGTCCTGACGGGCGGATCATCGAGCGGGACGTGGAAGCCATGCTGGAGACAGGCCCCTTCATCACCGGCGCGGCGCGTCCCTATGCCGCCGGCACCGAGAACGGTACGGGTCTGCGGGGCGCCGTGACCACGGCGGATCTGGGCAGTGTGAAAGAGGAAGCGCCCGCGCCTGCGGCGCCTGTCGCCGCCGCCGCGCCTGCCGCCGCGGAGGAGAACGCGGAATTCGAGGTGGTGAAGAACAGCCGCATCCGCAAGATCATCGCCGCCAATATGCACAATTCCCTCTCCACCATGGCACAGCTCACCCACAACAGCTTTGCCGACGCGACCGCCATGCAGAAGCTCCGCGCGCGGATCAAGGCGGAGGGCGAGAAGGCGGGTCTGCCCAACATTACCCTCAACGATATGATCATCTTCGCCGTGTCCCGTACCATTCTGGACTTCCCGTATCTCAACGCCCATTACAGCGATGAGAGTATGAAGATGTTCCGCCACGCCAATCTGGGCGTAGCGGTGGATACGGAGCGGGGACTGCTGGTGCCCACCATCCGCCATGCCGACGAGATGAGCCTGGTGGAGATCAGCCGCACCATGAAGGAACTGGTCAAGGAGTGCCAGAGCGGCACCATCGCGCCGGAGAAGCTGCAGGGCGCGTCCTTCACCATCTCCAATCTGGGCTCTTTCGGCATCACCACCTTTACCCCCATCGTCAATCCGCCCCAGACCGGTATTCTGGGCGTGTGCAACATCGAAACGCGGGTACGCATGAAGGGCGGCGAGCCGGAGTTCTATCCCACCATCAACCTCTCGCTGACCTACGACCACCGCGCCATGGACGGCGCGCCGGCGTCCCGCTTCCTGCAGGCACTGGCTAAGAACATCGCCAATATCGACCTTCTGTTGATGAACTGATACGAAGAAAGGAAGAAGACATCATGGCTTATGACGTAATCGTACTGGGCGGCGGCCCCGGCGGCTATATCGCCGCGGAACGCGCCGGCCACGCAGGACTCAAGACGCTGCTCATTGAAAAGCGCGCCCTGGGCGGCACCTGCCTGAACGAGGGCTGTATCCCCAGCAAGGTCCTGCTCAACTCCTCCAAGATCTTCCACTATACCACCGACTACGGCAAGCTCTACGGCGTGGTGTGCGACGGCTCCCACGTGGAGCAGAAAACCGTGATCGAGCGCAAGCGCCGCGTGATCGACACGCTGGTGGGCGGCGTCGGTATGGCGATGAAAGCCAACCATGTGGAAGTGGTCAACGCCATCGGCACCATTGCCGGGCGCAACGGCGACACCATCGCCGTGGAAGCCGAGGGCAAGACGTATGAGGCGAAATACCTGATCGTCGCCACCGGCTCGAAAGCCTCCGTGCCGCCGATCCCGGGCGTGAAGGAGGGCATCGCCTCCGGCTTTGTGATGACCAACTTCGAGGCGCTGGAGCTGACGGAACTGCCCAAGCGCATGGTGGTCATCGGCGGCGGCGTGATCGGACTGGAGCTGGCGGCGTACTACGGCGTGGTGGGCTGTCAGGTAGACGTGGTGGAAATGCTGCCCAAGATCGCCGGCCCGATCGACAACGAGATCTCCACGCTGTTGCAAAAGGGCTATGAAAAAGAGGGCATGACGTTCCATCTGGGCGCCAAGGTCGTTCGCGTGGAGGGCGACGGCGTGGTGTTCGAGAAGGACGGCAAGGAGCAGAAGCTCACCTGCGACAAGGTCCTGCTCGCCATCGGCCGCAAGAGCGTGATCGACACCTGCGGCATCGAGCGGCTGGGCATCGTCACCGAGCGGGGCGCCATCCGGGTAGACGATCAGATGCGCACCAACGCGCTGAACGTGTTCGCCGTGGGCGATTGCAACGGCAAGTCCATGCTGGCCCACTCCGCCTACCGGATGGGCGAGGTGGCGATCAACACCATCCTGGGTCGGAAAGACCGGATGCGCTATAAGGCGATCCCCAGCGTGCTGTACACCAACCCGGAGGTCGCCTGCGTGGGTATGAGCGAGGAGCAGGCGAAGGAAGCCGGTATCGACACCGTCAGCGTGAAACTGCCCATGGCGTATGCCGGACGGTACGTGGCGGAGAACGAGGGCGGCAACGGTATCGCCAAGTTCATCTTCGATAAGAAGTACCGCACCCTCATCGGCGCGCACGTGATGAGCAACTACTCCAGCGAGTTCATCGTCGCCTGCGGCATCATGATCGAGCAGGAGATGACCGTGGACGCCATCCGCGAGATCGTATATCCCCATCCGTCTGTCAGTGAGATCATCCGCGAAGCCGCCTTTGCGGTGAAGCTGTAAAAAAAGGAGAGTGTAATCGCTATGTCAAAAGAACAGTTTTACGATCCCAAAGCCCTGCGTAAGCCGGGGAAGATCAAGTTTAAGAACATCGACGTATGCCAGTATCAAAAGACCGCCAAGGACGTTCTTGCCGACGGCAGTTTCACCGCGGCGGAGCTCGTGGAGATCTATCGGGATATGAAATATATCCGCGAGTTCGAGGAGATGCTCCGCAGCGTGCGCAACGAGAAGGTCTATAACGGCGTGGAATACGCCTATACGGGTCCTGCCCACCTGTACATCGGTGAGGAATCCGCCGCTGTCGGGCAGAGCTATCTTTTGGGCAAGGACGACTTCCTGTTCGGCACCCACCGCAGTCACGGCGAAGTGCTGGCAAAGGGCTTGAGCGCCATCGCCAAGATGAGCGACAAGGAGCTGCTGGAGGTCATGGAAACCACCTTCGAGGGGAAGCCCTATGCCGTGGTCAAGGAGCATCTGCCCCAGGCCAGCGTCAAGGAGCAGGCGACCGAGTTCTTCCTGTACGGCTTGATGTGCGAGCTGTTTGGCCGTGAAAACGGTTTTGCCAAGGGTCTGGGCAACTCCATGCACCTGTTCTTCCTGCCCTTCGGTATCTATCCCAACAACGCCATCGTGGGCGGCTCTCCCTGCATCGCCGCCGGCGCCGCGCTCTATAAGAAGAACATGAAGAAGCCGGGTATCGTGGTCGCCAACGGCGGCGACGGCTCCCTGGGCTGCGGCCCCGTATGGGAGGCGCTGAACTTCGCCGGTATGGATCAGTTCAAGACGCTCTGGCCCGACGAGTACAAGGGCGGTCTGCCGGTGATCTTCAACTTCATGAACAACGGCTACGGTATGGGCGGCCGCACCAACGGCGAGACCATGTCCTACGGCGAGCTGGCGCGTGTGGGTGCCGGTATGAACCCCGACCAGATGCACACCGAGCGTGTGGACGGTCTGAATCCGCTGGCGGTGATCGACGCGTATCGCCGCAAGATGAAGCTCATTCACGAGAACAAGGGCCCCGTACTGCTGGACGTGCTGACCTACCGTTTGACCGGTCACTCCACCTCCGACCAGAACGCCTACCGTTCCAAGGAGGAGCTGGACGCGTGGGAAGCCAACGACTGCATCGCCCTGTTCCGCAAACAGCTCATTGACGCCGGCATCGCCACCGACGCCGACGTGGATCAGATCAACGCCGACATCAAGGCGCGGATCACCTCCGTGCTGAAGGTCGCCATCGACCTGTCCATTTCTCCCCGGATCGACTTTTTGAAGGATCCGGACGCCATCTCCCGTTATACTTTCAATAACGGTCACCAGACCGCCATGGCGGACGGCAAGCCCTATGTGCTGACCGAGAAGGCGGAGAACACCCGCGTCAAGAAGATCGCCAACAAAGTCCGCGCCGCGGTGCAGGACGGCAAGCCGGTGTCCAAGCTCAAGCAGTTCACCCTGCGCGACGGTATCTTTGAGGCGATCATGGATAAGTATTATGAGGATCCCACGCTGGTGTCCTACGGTGAGGACGTGCGGGAGTGGGGCGGCGCCTTCGGCGTATATCAGGGCTTGAGCGATTCCATCCCCTTCAACCGCCTGTTCAACTCTCCCATCTCCGAATCCTGCATCGTCGCCAGCGCCGTGGGTTACGGTATGTGCGGCGGCCGCAGCATCACCGAGCTGATGTACTGCGACTTTATGGGCCGCGCCGGTGACGAGATCTTCAACCAGATGGCAAAATGGCAGGCGATGTCCGCCGGCCAGCTGAAACTGCCCATGGTACTGCGCGTGTCGGTGGGCCGGAAATACGGCGCACAGCATTCCCAGGACTGGACGGCTCTGCCCGCCCACGTGCCCGGCTTGAAGGTGGTCTTCCCCGTCACACCGTACGATGCCAAGGGTATGATGGCCGCCGCCCTCAACGGCACCGATCCCGTGATCTTTATGGAGAGCCAGCTCCTGTACGACAAGGGCGAGGAGTTCCATCTGGAGGGCGTACCCACCGAGAGCTACGAGATCCCCTTCGGCGAGCCGGACATCAAGCGCGCCGGTAAGGACATCACCATCCTCACCGTGGGCCCGACCCTGTATAAAGCCCTCAAGGCGGCTGATATCCTCAAGGAGCAGTTCGGTCTGGAGGCGGAGGTCATCGACGCCCGCTCCGTGGTGCCGTTCAACTACGATAAGGTGCTTGCCTCGGTGAAGAAGACCGGCAAGATCATCCTCGCGTCCGACGCCTGCACACGCGGCAGCATCGTCAACGATATGGCGACCCATATCAACGCCCTCGCCTTTGACGATCTGGACGCGCCGGCGGTGGTCATCGGCGCCAAGAACTGGATCACCCCCTGCCCGGAGATGGAGGAGCATTTCTTCCCCAACGAGCACTGGTTTATCGACGCGATCCACGAGAAGATCATGCCCCTGCCCGGCTACACCCCCAAGACCAACTTCACCCGCGAGGAGGAGCTGCGTCTGGAGCGGACCGGTATGTAACCGCTGCGGCAAAACCGAATAAAAAGATCCCGGCACAAAGTGTCGGGATCTTTTTTTATCTTGCGAGTTACGTCAGGACTGGTGACAGTTGGGGCAGTTGCCCTGATTGGCGTCGTACCGCGTTCCGCACTGGGAGCAGTACAGCATTCTCGGTTCAGGCTGAACCGGCGTGGGGATCGGCTGAACGGGTGTGGGGATCGGCTGAACCGGTGTGGGGATCGGCTGAACCGGCGCGGACACGGGAGCCGAGGCGCTGAAAACGTCGTCCCCGCCGTTATCACAGCGCTTGCCGCTCAGCTTTTTGTTGATATCGATCGTGTTCTTGACCAGCAGAATGAACATCATAAGACCTTCAAACAACAAACGGATCAAGATCGGACCGAGGAGCATGACAAGGAGACCTGTCAGCGCGTAGCTGCGGGTGCCGAAGTAGCTCTCATCCACGGAGAACAGCATGAAAAAGCCGGCGACGATGCAGAAGATGGTGGAAAAGATGTAGAAGAATTTGAGGATCTTCTCCACAAGAAGCTGTTTGAAATTGAAGATGTCCGCCACGACTTGCAGGAACTTATTGAGCGTGGGGCGCTTTGCCTCCGGCGTGACGAACACCAGCGCCAGGATAACGCCAGCCAGGGCGAAAAGGAAGCCGAGAATGTAAGCGATGATAACAGGCATGGTAGATCCCTCCCAAATAATAATATAACCGAATCATATCCCATAGAACGCCGCGCTGTCAAGGACCTGCGCAAAAAAAGCCGTGCCGCCGCCCGGCATCCGCGTTTACAGGAAGCGCAGCGCGCCGTAGTGATCGGGGCAGTGGAAGGTATGGCACTCCTCCGGCATGGGATTCCAGACCAGATAATGGGGATGCGCCGTCTTATCGCCGCACTTGTAGAAGTTGCCGCGCAGTACCGCGCCGGAGCGCGGATCGTAGGCGGGGAAGAACCGGCGCACGAACTCGTGGGGGATGGCGTAGGAGATCGACCAGCCGTCCTCCGTCATGCGTCCGCGGAAGGCGAAGAGATCGTCCTGCAACGGCCAAAGCCGCACCAGATCGCCGATGCAGGTGCCGAGACCGAGAAACATCAGCCCCTTGGGGTTGAACTCAATGTTGAAATACCTTCTGTCGCCGGACACAGGGCAGAAGAAGAACTCCAGACAACTGTCCTCGCACGGCTCCTGCCACATCCGGGTATTCTCGGCGCGGATCTCCCGCTCCGTGGCGGAAAGCGCAACGTAGAGCGACTCATCGTCATAGCATAGCCGCGCTTGCGCCGCCACACCGGAAGCACCGCCCCACATGGGCGTATCCAACTCCGCCGCCGCCGCGTCAGCCAGATCGCCCCGACCGCCGCGGCGCACCGCGTATTCTTTCATATCGCCGCCTCCTTGTCGCGATTTTTTCTGCAAAAAAGTATAGCGCAAATCCTGTTTTTTGGCAAGTGATCCATTGACAGATTTTTGGGTTTGTGATAGGATAGAACCGGCTAAAGGAAAGCAAATGAAAGAACACTGAAACCAAAAGAAAACCATTTTATCATCTGTGCAGGAGGAAGAAAACATGAAAGACATCATTGTGGATCCCGCTACCAAGTTCAGTTTCCAGCCGTCGGCGTTCGTTCCGTTCCGGGATCGCGCCGTGTGTGAGCGCGTGCGCAACATGAGCGGCAAGGAGCTGGAGCAAAGAGAGCCCTGGTGGCATCCCGAATTCAACGTGAAGGTGATGATGAACCCCCATCCCGTGCTGATCGCCACGCTGTTTGCCCGCTTGAAGGCGGCTTCCGAGGCGGGGCGCACCTTTACCATGATCCTCGGCAATCCCGAGCCGGACACCTACATCCCCCTGGCACAGCTGATCAACTATTTCGGCGTGGACTGCTCCAAGGTCCATATCTTCGCCGAGGACGAGTGGGCGGACGATCAGGGCAACATCGCGCCGGAGACGTATGAGGCGGGCTTCGTGCATTCCATGCTGAAGTATCTGGTCTATCAGATCGATCCCAAACTGCGTATGCCCATGGAGAACGTACACTATCCCACCAATAAGAACATCAACGACTATTCCAAGATCATCAACGACATCTCCGGCGGCGGCGCGGATATCATCTCCACCTCCCCCGGCTGGACGGGTCACGTGGCGTTCGTGGATCCCATCCCCGAATTTGTGGGCAGCGGCGATATCGAGGAGTGGCTCAGCCAGCCTGCCAAGATCGTGACGCTCCATCCCATGACCATCATGCAGAACTCCCTCAACGGCACCTTCGGGCAGTCCGGCGATATCGCCAACGTGCCGCCTCGTGCCGCCACCATCGGGCCGATCGACGTGATGCGCGCCAAGGAGCGCATCGAGGTCCACGCCCTTGCCACCAACGGCACTTTCTCTTCCTGGCAGCGCATGACTTCCCGCCTGGTGACCCACGGTCCCGTGACGCCGCTGGTGCCCAGCTCCATGCTCCAGACCAAGAAGACCCAGGTCTATATCAGCGACGAGCTGGCCGCTCCGTTTGAGTGCTGGGAAAAGGTGGGTTATTAAGATGAAACAATCTGCCTTGGAGATCGCGCGCCAGTCTCTGGTGCTGGAGAGCCGCGCGGTTACACTGATGAAGGATTGCGTGGAGAGCGAGGCGTTTGCCCGGGCGGTGGATCTGATCGCCCACGCGCCCCGGGTGATGACCTGTGCCAGCGGCACCAGCGGCATCGCCGCGAAAAAGCTGGCGCACTCCCTGTGCTGTGCCGAGATCGGCGCTATGTTCATGTCGCCTGCCGAGGCGGTGCACGGCGGTCTGGGCGCCCTGAAAGAGGGCGACGTGATGGTGATGGTGTCCCGCGGCGGTAAAACGGCGGAGCTGTTGCCCATCATCGACGCGGTGGCGAAGCGCAAGGCGTATCTGGTGGCGGTCACCGAGAAGCTGGATTCCCCCCTTGCCAAGGCGGCGGATGTGATTCTGCCCATGACCATCGAGCGGGAGAGCGATCCCTACAACATGATGGCGACCTCCAGCTTTATGGCGACCATCGCCCTGTTTGACGCGCTGCTGGTGGCGCTGATGGACGAGACCGGCTATCAGAAAGAGTGGTTCGGCGTGATCCATCCCGGCGGCGCCGTGGGCAAGATGCTCAACGGCTGAAAGGGACGGATAGAGGATATGAGTATGAAAAGACCCATCAAGGCGCCGTTTTTTGAGATCGGACCCAAGGCGTATCTCTACGGCGAGGACGTGATCGAGCTGGCGAAAGCCGCCGACGCCGCCTCGGAAAAATACGGCGTGGATATCATTTTCACGACTCCGGTGGCGGAGATCTCCCGCGTCAAGGCCGCCACGAAGCACATCCACGTGTTCGCGCCCCACATGGATCCCATCCACCCCGGCAGAGGTCTGGCGGATATCCTGCCGGAATCGCTGGTGGCGGCGGGCGCCGAGGGCGTGATGCTCAACCACTGCGAAAAGCCGCTGACACTGGCGGTATTGCGCCAGACCATCCAGCGCGCCGTTGAGGTAGGCTTGACCACCATCGTCTGCGCCGACTCCATGGCGGAAGCGAGTATGATCGCCATGCTCCACCCCGACATCATCGTGGCGGAGCCCAGCGAGCTGATCGGCACCGGCGTAAGCGTGGGGCCGGAATACGTCAAAGCCGCCACCGACGCGGTGAAGAACGTGGATCCCGATATTCTGGTGCTGACCGCCGCCGGTATCGCCAACGGGCAGGATGTGTACGACACCATCTTCGCCGGAGCGGACGCCACCGGCTCGTCCTCCGGCGTCGCCAAAGCGGCGGATCGCGCCGCCATGGTGGACGAGATGATCGCCGCCGCCCGCCGTGCGTGGGATGCGCGGCATCACAAAGCGTAAAAACCAATTTTTATAAAAAAGAAGGAGAAGAATCATGGAATTCAAAGTGTATCAAAAAGAGCTGGAACTGCAGTCCCGGGGCTGGATCCCCACGTTCCATGACGTGTCCAAGGAGATCATCGAGATCGTTCAGGCGTCCGGTATCAAGAACGGCACCGTGACCATCGCCTCCCATCACACCACCTGCTCCGTGATGATCCAGGAGTGCTCCCACGATATCGACAAGTACGATCTGGAGTTCCTGCAGCACGACATTCTGGACATCATGAAGAAGATCGTTCCCTCCTTTGACGAGGAGCATGAGTACCGTCATCCCGGCCCCATCCACACCCAGTTCGGCCGCTACGTCAACGAGCCCGGCGACGTGACCAGCCTGAACACCGACGGTCACCTGCGCAGCGTGTTCTTCGGCCGCAGTGAGAGCATGACCATCAAGGACGGCGTGCTGGACGGCGGCGAGTTTGCCCACGTGTATTTCGTGGACTGGGATTGCGTCCGCGCCCGTCATCGTCAGCTCAACGTTACCGTCATGGGTACCACCGAGGACGTGGGCGACCGCAAGTGGAACGACGGTCAGGTCATTAACACCCTGCGTAAGTACACCGACGAGGAAAAGGCGTACGACGTGCATTACACCCTGCAGCAGCAGCGGTAAGGCATCTTGCAATCATCTTATCCCGAAAAGGCGGCATTGCCGCCTTTTCGAGGTGTTTAGGGGGGCGTGAGTTATGAAATACCTGTTGGGCGCGGATGTGGGCACTTCCGCGCTGAAAGCGGTGCTCTTTGACGAGACCGGCGCCACCGTCTGCTCCGTGACAAAGGACTATACCCTGCAGATCCAAGGCGACACGGTGGAGTATCCGGCGGAGGGCTACTGGCGGCTTTTTAAGGAGGCGCTGGATGAGATCCGCGGGCAGTACCCGGTGGACGCGCTCGCCATCGACACACAGTGCGAGACCATGATCGTGGCGGATGAGGGCGGCACGCCGCTTTGCAACGCCATCGTGTGGCTGGATAACCGCGCCGCGTCCCAGGCACAGGAGATCGCCGAACACTTCGGGGAGCGGTCGGTATACGAGCATACCGGCCAGCCGGAGATCACCGCCACGTGGCCGGCGTGCAAACTGCTGTGGCTCCGGCAGAACCGGAGCGAGCTCTGGAAGAAGATCGGGAAGGTCTTTTTGCTGGAGGATTATCTCCTCTACCGGCTCACCGGCGAATTTGTCACCGAGCGGACGCTCCAGTCCTCCTCGCTGTACTATGATATCCGCGCCGGACGGTGGTGGGGCGAGATGCTGTCGTATCTTCAATTGCCGGAAACGTGTCTGCCGCGCCTGTGTGACAGCGGCGTGGTGATCGGGTCCTATGAGGGGATCACCGTGGTCACCGGCGCGATGGATCAGGTAGCGGGCGCCATCGGCACCGGCATCGTGCGCCAGGGCGACATCAGCGAGATGACCGGTACCACCATGACGCTCTTTGTGCCGATGGGGGAGATGCCGCCCTACCGCGCCGACAGCAAGATCCCCTGCCATGTGAATTATGACGGCAAATACTGCCTGCCCATGTGGTCGCCTACGGCGGGGATCGCTTTCAAATGGTTTAAAAACCAGCTCTGCGAGGGGCTGGATTACGACGCGCTCAACCGCATGGCGACGCAGGCGCCGGCAGGGTGCGAGGGGCTGACGTTTCTGCCGTACCTCTCCGGCTCCGTGATGCCCCGTTACAACCCAGACGCCCGGGGCGCGTTTTTAGGGCTGACCATGGCGCATACCCGCGGGCACATGGTGCGCGCCATCTTTGAGTCGGTGGCGTACATGCTGCGGGAGCATCTTTCCCATTTCGGCTCGCAGGTGACGCGGATCCGCTCCACCGGCGGCGGCGCCAACAGCCCCTTGTGGTGCCAGATCAAGGCGGACGTATGCGGCACGGAGATCGTGACGCTGAAGAATAAGGAAACGGCGTGCCTGGGCAGTGCCATTCTGGCAGGCGTGGGGATAGGCGTGTTCCCCTCGGTGGAGGCGGCGTCCGACCGCTTTACGGCGACGGAACGGGTCTATACGCCCTCCGGCACGTCGTATGAGGAGCCGTACCGGCGCTTTTTGGCGCTGGAAGACCAGCTCATCGGAAAATAAAGCAGAGAAGCGCCGTCCAAAACGATTGACACTTTTTGGGCGGCGCTTTATAATGTGCAGGAAAAAATAACAACAGCGAAAAGGAGAATATTCATGGAATTGCAAGCACAGTGGATTCGTCCCGCCGCCGACGTGGGTGACGCCTCGCCGGTGTACCGCAGGCAGTTTACCGCGGCAAAGCCTGTCGCCGCCGCACGGCTGCGCGTTACGGCGCTGGGCGTGTACGAGGCGCAGTTGAACGGTAAGCGGGTGGGTGAATTCTTCATGGCGCCCGGCTTTACCGCCTACCGCAGCCGGTTGCAGGTGCAGGAATATGACGTGACGGCGCTGCTGGAAGGCGACAACGAGCTGACCGTTACGGTGGGGCGCGGCTGGTATCATACCCGCTTTTTGAAGATCTTTGAAGTGCCCCGGTGGCGGCAGGATCTGATCGACGCGCCCCTTGCCGCCATCGCTGAACTGCGCCTGACTTACCGCGACGGCACGGAGGAGATCATCGGCACCGGCGAGGATTGGGACTGGGCGCAAAGCCCCGTGCGGTTCAGCGATGTCTATAACGGCGAGGTGTATGACGCCACCTACGCGCCTTGGTACAGTGCCGCCGCCCTCTACGAAGGACCCACCCATACGCTCATAGCGCAGGAGGGCCCCGAGGTGCGAGCGCAGGAGCGCATCGTCCCTGCCGCCATCCTCCGCACCCCCAAAGGGGAGACGGTGATCGACTTCGGGCAGAACCTTGCCGGCGTGGTGGCTGTGACGGTACGCGCCAAGGCGGGGGAAACGGTGGATCTGAGCTTCGGAGAGGTGCTGGATAAGGACGGCAACTTCTATAACGCCAACTATCGGGACGCCAGGTGTTTGTATCGCTACACCTGCCGTGACGGGGAGCAGACCTATATGCCCCAGCTCACGTTCTACGGCTTCCGGTACGTCCGTGTCAACGAATTCCCCGGCGGCGCAGGCACTGTAAAGGAAGATAGCTTTACGGCGATCGCGATCCATTCCGACATGAAGCGCACCGGCTGGCTCCAGTGTTCCGAGCCGCTTCTCAACAGACTGTTTGAAAACGTGGTGTGGGGGCAGAAAAGCAACTTCCTGGATATTCCCACCGACTGCCCCCAGCGTGATGAGCGCATGGGCTGGACGGGGGACGCCCAGATGTTTGCCCGCACCGCCTGCCTCAACTACGACGCGGAGAAGTTTTTCACCAAGTGGATGGCGGATCTTCGGGCGGATCAGCGGCCGGACGGTATGGTGCCGCCGGTGATCCCCGACGTGCGGGACCGCTCCTTTGCCTCTCCCGCGTGGGGCGACGCCGCCACGGTGGTGCCGTGGCAGGTGTATCTGGCGTACGGCGATCGGGAGCTGTTGGGCAAACAGTATGGATCCATGTGCAAGTGGGTGGACTATATCACCTCGGTAACGACGGAGCCGTATCTCTGGATCGACGTATTGCCGGAGGGCAAGCGCCATTACGGCGACTGGCTGGGGCTGGACGCGCCCTACGGGACCTACAAGGGCGCCAGTCGGGACGAGTTTTTGGGCAGTGCGTTCTACGCATACTCCACGGAGCTTGTCATCAAGGCGGGCCGCGCGCTGGGGAAGGACGTTACCGCCCACGAGGCGCTGTACGCCAACATTCTGAAGGCGTTCCAAAAGAAGTTCCCCACCTTGCATACCCAGACCGAATGCGCGCTGGCGGCGCATTTCCGCCTGACAGCGGAGCCGCAGAAGGCGGCGGATCAGTTGGCGGAGATGGTGCGGGCGGCAGGCGTACAGCTCACCACCGGATTCATCGGCACGCCGTATCTGCTCCACGCCCTGTCTGATTACGGCTACGGCGAGTTGGCATGGTCGCTCTTATTGCGGCGGGAGTATCCCTCCTGGCTCTATCCGGTGACCATGGGCGCCACCACCGTCTGGGAACACTGGGACGGCATCCGACCCGACGGGAAGATGTGGTCCACGGATATGAACTCCTATAACCACTACGCCTACGGCTCTGTGGCGGATTGGGTCTATACCAAGGCCGCCGGGATCCAGACGGTGGAGGATCACCCGGGCTACGAGCGCCTGCGCATCGCGCCGCTTCCCGACGGGCGGCTGGACTGGCTGGAAGCCACGGTGAATACCCGCCGCGGTACCGTCGCTTCCCTGTGGCGCAGGGAGGGGGCCCGGTGGCGCTATGAGATCACCACGCCGGTAGCGGCGGAGATCGTCATTGCCGGCAAATCGCGCGCCGTATCGCCGGGGAGCTATGTGCTGTTCAGCGACGCGGAATAGAATACGCAACAGAAAAACCGTCTGCCGGCACCTGCCGGCAGACGGTTTTTTTATGTTGGAGAACAGGCGATCAATCGCGCAGGGAGAGAACGTTCTTTTCGTATTCCGCCACGCGGGAGAACCACTGTCCGTCCTCCGGCTTTTCGCAACGGCGGCAGTATTCGTCCCACACGTCGCCGAAGGGCATGGTCTTGAGCTCCTCCTGCATGACCATCAGCTCGGAAAAACGGCTCTCGTCCTGCAGTTTCTTCTGCTCGGCGCTGTTTTGCAACAGGGCGTAGAGCAGAGCCTTCTGGGCGTTGCGGAAACCGGTGACCCACGCGCTGACGCGGTTGATGCTGGCGTCGAAATAGTCCAGAGCGATGTGGACGCGGCCGTCCAATCCGCCGCAGCGGACGATCTCACGGGCGATCTCACGGGTCTCATCGTCAAAGAGCACCACGTGGTCGCTGTCCCAGCGGACGGGACGGGTGACGTGGAGCGCGATCTCCGGGAAGAAGACCAACAGCGCGGAGATCTTATCGGACACGACCTCGGTGGGGTGATAATGCCCGTTATCCATCAGGGGGATGCACTTATCCTGATGGGTTGCGGCGTAGGTCAGGGCAAATTCGGCACTGCCGGCGGTGTAGGATTCCACGCCGATACCGAATACCTTGCTCTCTACGCAGGGCTTGACGCGGTTGAAGTCGTACGGTTCGCTCAAGATCGCGTCCAGACTCTCCTTGTAGCGCATCCGGGGACCCATCCGGTCGCCGGGCACGTCTTTCAAACCGTCACCGATCCAGATGTTCATGGTGCATACGTCGTCCAGCTCTTGGGCGAGATAGTTGGAGATGCGGATGGACGCCTTGCCGTGCTCGATCCAGAACCGGCGCGTCTCCTCGTCGGGACTGGTGAGGGTCAGGGGATCGCATTTAGGATGGGAGAAGAAGGTGGGGTTGAAGTCACAGCCCACGCGGTGCGCCTTGCAGAAATCCACCCACTTTTTAAAATGCTTGGGTTCCAGCTTATCCCGATCCACCCATTCGCCCTTTTCAAAAATGGCGTAGTTGGCATGGAGGTTCAGCTTGGGGCGGCCGGGGATCAGCGAGAGCACCACGTCCAGATCCTGCATCAGCTCGTCGGCTGTGCGGGCCCGACCCGGATATCTGCCGGTGGTCTGGATGCCGCCGGTGAGGGGCTTATTGGGGTCGCTGTCAAAACCGCGCACATCGTCGCCCTGCCAGCAGTGGAGGGAAACAGGCGTGTTCTTCAGCCGTTCCATCGCCGCCTCGGTGTCGATCCCCAGAGCGGCGTATTTGGCTTTTGCTTCGTTGTAGCTCATTTAGATACCTCCTTATATGTGCCGTTCCATTTGGATTTTCAAATTACCAAGGGCGGTCGCCTCAATGGGCAGTGCCACCACCTGTTTGCCGGTAGCGGCGGCGGTCAGATCGTTGAGGAACTGATTTTTCGCGCCTCCGCCGACGATGTAGAGCTTTTCCGTCTGCAAGCCGGTGTTGCGTTCCAGCTCCCGAATCGCGTCCCGATAGCACAGCGCCAGGGAGCGATAGGCACAGCGGAAATAGCCGCCCACGTCCTCCGGCGCGCGGGAGAGCGCCGCGTCAAACGCCGCTTTCATACTGCGGGGGGAGAGGAACGCGGGATCGTTGGCGTTCACCGTTTCATCAAAGGCGCCGGCCTTCGCCGCGTCCACGATCTCACCGAAGGGCAGGTCGGGGCACAGCTCATCCCGCAGCCGGTTAATGAGCCACATGCCCATAATGTTCTTCTGGTAGCGGTTATAGCCTACGCCGCCCTCGTTGGACCAGTTGGCCGCCTCGCTGGCGGGATCCGTCAGCGGTTTGGGGGTCTTGATCCCCAGCAGCGACCAGGTGCCGGAGGAGATGTAGAGGTGGTTGCCCTCCATGGGGATCCCCTCTACCGCCGAGCCGGTATCGTGGGTGGCGCACAGCACCACGTCGATCCCCTTATACTGCCCGATCACCGTGCCGGGTTGGGACAGGGCGGGGAACAGGTGACGGGGCAAACCCAGCGCGTCGATCAGCGCCATGTCGAACGCGCCGGTTTCGGCGCTGACAAGACCGGTGGTGGTGCCGTCGGTATACTCTTTCGCCTTGACGCCGGTGAGCCGGTACATCAGGTATTCCGGCAGCATCAAAAAGTCGGTCACGCCGGAGAGCCGACCCTGCATCAGATCGTCATAGAGCTGATAGATGGTGGTGAAGGGCTGGAACTGACAGCCGGTATGGCGGTACAGCTCCGAAAAGGGCACCTTCTCGTGCACCTTGGGGATGGACGACTCGGTGCGGTTATCCCGATAGGCGTAGCAGGGCAGAACGCTCTCCTCGCCCCGAAGCAGAACGTAGTCCACGCCCCAGGTGTCCACAGACAGGCTCTCGATGGCGCCAAAGGCGGACAGCGCCTTGTCAATGCCGCACTGCACGTGGGACAAAAGCGCCTCCACGTCCCACGTCAGGTGTCCGTTTTGCTCCTGCACGCCGTTGGGGAAGCGATAGACTTCCTCGGTGCGCAGTTCGCCGCCGTCCCGCCAGCCTACAATGTGGCGGCCGGAGGACGCGCCGATGTCGATGGCAAGATAGTATTTCATGCCGTCAGCCTCCTTATCAGAATGGGGGTCAATCCTCCTCGCCCTTGCGGAAGGAATAGCCCTCGCCGGCGGTGTGGATGTCCCGCACCTGCCGGTGGCCGAAATCGTCCTGCGCTTTGACGAGGAACGCCTTTTCCAAGCGGTGGATATTCTCCATGGAGATAGCGTTGTCGGTGTTGCCGCCGGCGGAACGGACCTTGATGAAGATCTCCGCCGCCTTTTCCACCGTATGGGTCAGTCCGAAGGCGGTGTCCAGATCCTTCCCGGCGCAGAAGATACCGTGCTGGCACCAGATCACCACGTCGTATTTGGACATCAGCTCACTGGTCGCCTCCGCGATCTCCCGACTGCCCGGCACCATCCACGGCAGAACGCCGATCCCGTCGGGGAACACCACCACGCACTCGGAGATCATGCCCCAGAGCGTTTTGGAAAACACCTCGTCGTCCGGCGGCAGGAGGAAGCTCAAGGCGATGGTGTTGGCAGGGTGGCTGTGGTAGATGACCCGGATATCTGTCTGCCCGATGCGCTGTTTCACCTCGTGGTTCATCAGGTGGGAGGGCAGTTCGCTGGTGGGCCGCCCGCCGTGCACCAAGCCCCAGCGGATGCGGTAGTTCTCGCCCTTACCGTCGATCTCGATGATGGCGAGGCAGTCCTCCGGCGCGTGCTGTACGTGGCGGAAATACTTGCCGGAGCCGGTGACCACGTACCACTGACCGGCAAGAAGGGGTACGGACACGCCGATCGGCGTCCACGCGCCCGGCGCGGTCTGGTTCAGGCACAGTACCTGCCGGACCTCCTCGTCGGTCATCCGGTAGCTCAGGTTGCCGCCGTTGCGCTCGTGCCAGTTTTGCTGCCAGCCGTCCTGACAGCTGTACATAAACGCCTGGATAAAACTTAAATCGTAGATCTTCACGCTTTTGCCTCCAGCAGGACCTTTTCCGCCTCGGCGCACCAGAGTCCGTTATTCTTCGAGCAGATCTCATGGAGCTTTTTAAAGAGGGGATCGGTCTTACCCAGCTCGCCGAAATCGGCAATGGCGGTCAAAGGCATATCGATATGGGTGTAGATCAGCTTCTTGCCGCCGGGGATGTGGGGCAGATTCAGCGTGGTTTCCGGCACGCAGTTCAGTCCGCCGATGTGGGTGACAAGAATGGCGGGATCCAGAAGACCCCGGGACATCATATCCAGGGATTCCTTCATATCCTCGGTGTTGCCGCCGGAGGTGCCCACGATATGGGTGCCGGCGTAGTGGACGTTATAGAAGTTGAACTTGGCGGAGAAGTTGGGGTCGGAGGGGCCGGAGAAGAAGTTGAGGCACCCGTCCTTTGCCAGCAGGGAATCCGCCAGTTCCACCAGCGCCGGCACCGGCGCGAAGACCAGAATATCGTCGTAGGGCTTGCCGCCGTTGGCGTCCAGCAGAGCCGCACGGGCGTCGAGATTGCCGGTGTTGAGATACACCAGCTTCACGCCCTGCTTCTTCGCTTCCGCCACGGAGAGGATCTGCTCGGCGCGATCGAGGCGATCCTGAGCGATATCGGTGACCACCAGCAGACCGGGGCGCCGGTCGCAGTGCAGAATATAGTCGATCGCCGCCAGACCCATGGGACCCACGCCGGCGAGGATCGCCATGGCGCCGCCCTCGCGGATGCCCATGTGGTGGACGTAACTGCCCTGCTCCATGTGATAATGGGCGTGGAAGGTGCCTGCCACACAGCTCACAGGCTCGGCAAGACTGCCGCAGAAGAACGCCTCGCCGTCATAGGGCAGCAGGCAGCCCATCTCCATCACCTCGTTGGGGATGATGACGTAGGTGGCGTCGCCGCCGATGTTGGAATAGGAGTAGCCGGGGGCGTCCAGCGTGCCCTTGTAGTTCATGGCAGGCTGGATGGAGAATTTCTGACCGGGCTTGAACTGGTGCGCCCACTTGCTGCCCACCTCCAACAGCTCGCCGCAGAACTCATGCCCGATGATGACGGGGTTTTCCGCCACGTTGTCGGGTACGCGCTTATGGTCGCCGCCCTGGATCGCCGCCTTGTAGCTGGACATGCAGATACTGTCCGATACGATGCGGGCCAGAATCTCATCGTCTTTGGGCTGGGGCAGTTCAAATTCCTCCAGCCGCAGGTCGTTTTTGCCGTACAGTCTTACCGCTTTTGTTTTCATTTTTTTACTCCTCCTCACGTTTTACCAGCGCCCACGCGGCGCTGACAAGATGTTGATAACGCTCCTGCGTCAGTTTCTCACAGATAAAGCTCTGTCCCAGAGCATTTACGTCCTCGCCGGAGATCTGTAAAAGACCGTTTTCACGGCACAGATCCATCACACGGGTAAGCTGCGCCTCCGTGTTGCGGCTGGGCATAAAGGTAATGGCGTTTACGCCCCTTGCCTTCAAAAGCGCCACCAGCTCCGGCAGGAAAGAATCCTCGTATTTGGCGGCTTTCTTGTCGCCGGTGGGGGAGGCGGTCACGTCGCCCAGATAGGCGTAGCAGAGGATCGCGTCGATCTCCCGGGCAAAACCCACCGCCGTGGTGAGATCCATCAGCTCGTCGGTGGCGGGAATGAAGATCCGGGGCACCAGATCGCTCTTGAGCTTGCCCAGCAGCTGATAGCGTTCCAGCTCTCCGCCGTCGGGCAGCAGTTTGTACGTCAGGGCGAACAGCAGGTGCCGCTCGGTGACGGAGCCGCCGTCGGCGGCGTTGGAGAGGGGCAATACGTCCCGCTCAAAGTCCAGATCCTGTCCCGTGACACGGTTGATGTTTGCCACCATGGCACGGTTGCGATCGTTGCGCTTTTGGCGCAGGGGCGCCAAAAAGTCCTGTACCTGGGTGAAATAGCGGCTGCGGACGCTGTGGAAGGTCATATAGCCCACGCCGTCCTGATCGGGGTTATTGAGCCGCACGTGATCAAAGCCGGTGCCGGCGTAATTGATCCGCGCCTCAAAGCCGCAGGTGGCGCCCACCTTCGCCAGCTTCGCCGCCGCGCGGAACTCCGCCGCGCCGCCCATACTGTCGTGATCCATGATACCTGCCACCGGCAGACCCGACTGACGGGCAAACCACACGGCGGCGGTGGGGGAGTAGGGCGAGAAAGAATAGGTGGTGTGGATATGGTTGTTGGACAGCTCACGCCGCATGCGGGGCGGCGACTGCTCCGCGTCAAGCAGTTTTGCAAGATTGGCAAGGCGCTCCGATGCCGCAGGCGCGTTCAGCAGAGCGCGGATCTCCGCTTCCGTCATGCCAGCATCACCTGCCCGCCGGTCACCGGGATCGCCTGACCCGTTTCATAGAGCTGCTCGACACAGTAGAAGATCGCCTTTGCCACGTCCTCCGGCAGACAGCCCCGATGGATGGGGGACTTGGAGAGGTAGAACTCCTTTACGTCCTCCACCGTCTTGGCGCCGGGCACCTTGCCGGCGTTGAGGTACTGGACGAAAAGACCGCGCTCCGGGTCGGACCACAGGGGGCCGTCGTAGTAGTTGCCGGGGCAGATGGCGTTGACCTTGATCTGGTACGGCGCCAGCTCCAGCGCGAAGCTCTGGGTCAGCCCGATGCCGCCGAACTTACTGCCGGCGTAGGCAAAGTTGGCTTTGGAGCCCACCAGACCGGACTTGGAGCTCATTTGCACGATATCGTGCCAGAGGGTGTTGTCGGCGGCGAACTGGGCTTTCATCACGGCGCTGGCGTATTTAGCGCACAGGAAATACCCCTTGTAGTTCACGGTGGTGACAAAGTCGAAGGTCTGGGCGGTCATAGCGTCCAGATCGCCGGCCTTGGCAACGCCGGCGTTGGCGAAGAACACGTCGATCCCGCCGAAACGCTCCACCGTTGCCGCCATGAGGGCCTTTACGCTCTCCTCATCGCCTACGTTCACAAAGGCGAAGTCGGCGCGCTCGCCCAGCGCCTTGGCGGCGGCAACGCCGGTCTCGGCGTTCATATCCGCGATCATCACGCAGGCGCCCTCCCGATACATCGCCTGGGCGATGCCGAAGCCGAAGCCCTGGGCGCCGCCGGTGACCACGGCGATCTTGCCGCTCAACCGACCCGCCGTCCGGGGACGGTCGTGTACTTTTTCGGCGGCGGTTTTCAATGCCTCATCAAACGTCATCATGCTTGTTTCCTCCTGTAACTTTCCGCTTCCCAATGGGTGATGAACTGTATCATATCCTCGGACATGGGTTTCTGACCGCCGAAGGAGGCGGCGTAGTGGGCGATCTTTCGGGCGCTTGCCCAGCTCTGACGCGCCACGTCGGTATCCGGCAGATCGGGACCCAAGCCGCAGTAGACAATGTGATCGGGGGTGAAAGGACCCTTGAGGGACGGCTCCGTGTCCAGCGCCGGATCGTAACCGGCGGCGATGGCGCCGTCCAGCTTGGTGAGCATATCCTGCAGCATGGCGCCCAACCGCTCCGGCGTATCGGCGGCGAAGAAGACGCCGTGGTTTTGCAGCAGCACCGTGTCGGCGCCTTGCAGGATCTTCTCGCGCACCTTCATCGCCAGGATGTAGCCGGGGCGGCACTCCTCGATCCACGCCGCCTGCGGGAACAGGCGACGCGCCTCCGCCTCGCCGTTTTGAGAGCAGGTGAGACCGTTGACCTTGTTAGGGTGCAGGTGCAGAACGTACCGCTGGGGGAACAGGGCGTGCAGAAGCGTTTCCACGCTGGGGCGCTTATGCTCCTCGCCCGGCAGACGGGCGGATAGGATATCCGCCAGGAACTCCGCTTCCCGCGCCGCGTCCTCGTCGGGATACGTTTTTTCCGTGATCTTCATGAGCTTCGCCATGTCCAGCGCCACGAATTCCTCCGCGCGGATGGACGCGAGCGCCGTGCCGGAGCCCTTGACGTACAGCACGCCGTTCTCTTTCATGGACGTGTTGCCGCCGCCGGCGACCACCAGTTCGGGGTCGGCGCCGTAAAAATTGGAAAATGCCACCAGTTGTTTCATAATACCCTCCCGCTATTGAAAAAGATTTTTACGGTACGAAAAGAAAGGGAACGTCCCATCGGGCGAACGAGGCGGCGCGGCTGTCCTCCGGCGACAGGTCGGTGACCACCGTATAGAGCTCGTCGGGACGGCACACGGAGGCAAAGGCGCGGCGCCCGATCTTCCGGCTGTCCGCCGCCAGAACGGTGCGCTCGGCGCTCCGGAGCATGGCGCGCTTGATACGGGCGCTGTCCTCCGCCACGTCGGATACGCCGCGCCCGGCGTCCACGCCGGCGCAGGAGATCACCGCCCAGTCGGTGTGATAGTCGGTCAAAAACGACTCCGCCTTGGCGCCGGAGAGGGAAAGGCTGGGCAGCTTCAACGCGCCGCCGGAGAGCAGGACGTTCCAATCCGCCCGATCCGCCAGCAGCAACGTGATCTCCAGCGAGTTGGTGATCACCGTCAGATGCTTCTTCTCCGGCAGTGCCTGCGCAACAAAGACGGCGGTGGAGCTGTCATCCAGCATCACACTGTCGCCGTCGGAAATCAACTCCGCCACCGCCGCGGCAATACGGCGTTTGGCGGATACGTTCGATTTTTTGCGCACGTTGTAGGGCAGTTCCCGCCCGCCGGTGAAGGACGCGCCGCCGTAACAGCGACGGGCAAAGCCCTCCGCCTCCAGCTTCTCCAGATCGCGCCGGATCGTCTCCTCCGACACGCCGAACACGCCGCTGAGCTGAGAGACCAATACCCGCCCGTCCTTTTCAAGACGGCTCAAAATATCGTCCCGCCGTTCTCCTGCCAGCATATGCGCACCCCCCTTTGCTCCCATGTTGGACTTAACAGAAGAATACCCCGATTTTCCCGATTTGTCAAGGCAAACACGGAAAAACAAGGAAATCCCACAAAAAAATATGTTAGTTTTTGTGGGATTTGACAACGGGGTGACGGAGGGCGTTCCGGCGGGTGGCGGAGGGCAAAAAAAGACTGCCGCAAACACAAGGGTTTTGCGGCAGTTTTCCCGTATTTCGCGCGCTGTGCCGGTCACACGGTGATGACGTTGGGCACGGTCTTTTTCAGCTTGCCGATCTCCTCCGCCTGTTCCGGATCGTCGGTGGTGATCACGTAGTCGATCTGGCGCGCGTCGGAGATCTTGGCAAAGGCGATGCGCCCCAGCTTGGTGGAATCGGCGGCGATGATCTTGGTCTTGGCGTGGGAGAGCATGGTCCGGTCGATCTCCACCTCCCGGTTATAGTAGGTGGTCATGCCCGCGTCGGCGGAGATGCCGTCCACCGAGAGGATCAGCTTGTCGGCGTGGTATTTCTGCAGTTGGGCAATCGCGTCGTCCCCATAGGTGAACTGATACTTGAAGTTCACTTGACCGCCCAGCAGCACCACCGTGAAGTTGGGATTGGCGCCCGCCTCCAGCGCGATCGCCATGGAGTTGGTGACAATGCTCACGTTCAGGTGGGCAGGGATCATGCGAAAGGCGGTCAGCGTGGTGGTGCCGGCGTTGAGCATAATGACGTCGTTCTCCCGGATCATGCCTACAATCGCCTCGGAGATGTTCTTTTTCTGCTCCTGATTGACGCTCAAACGCTCCTGCATGGACATATTATAGTAGGTTTTGTAACAGCTCACCGCGCCGCCGTGCACCCGGGACAGGAGACCCTTGGACTCCAGATCGGAAAGATCCATACGGATCGTCACGTCGGAGATGCCGAACAGGCGGCTCAACTCGTTCACGTAGACGCGCCCGTCCCGATGGAGCATCTTCAAGATCTCCTGCTTGCGCTCAAAAACGTCCATGGTTCCAACCTCGTTTCTATGACGGAATCTGACCGTTCTCCTCAAAAAATATTTCGTTTGAAAGAAAACGTAAGTGCATTATACAAGGCTGAACGGAAAAAAGCAAGAAATTTCGGAAAAAGCGAAATGAAAAAAGGACTGCCGGAGGAGGCAGTCCTTTTTCATACAGTCTGGTCATTCCGCCAGCAGCGCGGCAAGGCGAGACGCCGCCGCGTCGATAAACGCGGCGCTGGTGACGGCGGTGCAGGGGGTGCCCTCGTCCACCAGAGCCACAAGGTCCTTGGTCATCACGCCGCTTTGCAGTGTGTCAAGGCAGGCCTGCTCCAGAGCGTCCGCAAAGGCGCACAGGCGGGAAAGACCGTCCAGCTGACCGCGCTTACGCAGCGCGCCCGACCAGGCGAAGATGGTGGCGATGGGGTTGGTGGAGGTCTCCTCGCCCTGCAGGTGGCGGTAGTAATGCCGCGTCACCGTGCCGTGGGCCGCCTCAAACTCCGTGGTGCCGTCGGGGGAGACCAGCACGCTGGTCATCATGGCAAGTGAGCCGAAGGCGGTGGAGACCATATCGCTCATCACGTCGCCGTCGTAATTCTTGCACGCCCAGATGAAGCCGCCCTCGGAGCGGATCACACGGGCCACCGCGTCGTCAATGAGCGTATAGAAATAGGTGATGCCCAACGATGCAAACTGCCGGCGGTATGTTTCGTACTCCTCGTCAAACACCCGTTTGAAAGCGCCGTCGTAGATCTTGGCGATGGTGTCCTTGGTGGAGAACCACAGATCCTGTCGGGTATCCACAGCGTACTGGAAGCAGGCGCGGGCAAAGGAGCGGATGCTCTGCTCCTTATTGTGGGAACCCTGCCACACGGCGGGGCCGTCCACCTTCTGCACGGTGAGGGTCTGCTCTTCGCCGCTCTCGCCGCGGAACGTCATGGTGCAGGTACCGGGCTCGGTGGTATAGAGATCCACGCTCTTATACACGTCGCCGTAGGCGTGACGGGCAATGGTGATGGGCTTTTTCCAGTTCTTCACCACAGGGTGGATGCTGTCAATGAGGATCGGCGCACGGAACACCGTGCCGTCGAGAATGGAGCGGATGGTACCGTTGGGGCTTTTCCACATCTCCGTGAGCTGGGGATACTCCTCCATCCGCTGACGGTTGGGGGTAATGGTGGCGCATTTGACCGCCACGCCCAGCCGCCGCGTGG
>JAFSZX010000017.1 GCA_017458825.1 Oscillospiraceae bacterium | reverse complement strand
CCGCCTCCACACTGCCCTGCACGTCCGCCTTGACGATCAGGTTCAGATTCTTCATCTCGCCCGCCTGGATCTGGCTGAACAGATCCTCCAGCGATACCTTGGTAACCGGCGCGTTGGCTTTGGCTTTCTCCTCCGCCTTGCGCTGTTCCACCAGCTCGCGCGCCAGCTTCTCATCCGCCACGGCGTTGAAGGTGGCGCCGGCGGACGGCGCCTCGCTCAATCCGGTGATCTCCACCGGCACGGAGGGACCCGCGGAGGTGATGCGCTGGCCCTGATCGCCGATCATGGCGCGCACACGACCCACGCCGGTACCGGCGATGATGATGTCGCCCTGTTTGAGGGTGCCGTTTTGCACCAGCAGCGTCGCCACGGGGCCGCGGCCCTTGTCCAGCCGCGCCTCGATGACCGTGCCTTGGGCGGCGCGGTTGGGGTTGGCTTTCAGCTCGCCCACCTCGGCGGTCAGCGTCAGCATTTCCAGCAGCGTGTCAACGCCCATACCGGTCTTGGCGGAGATGGGACACACGATGGTGTCACCGCCCCACTCCTCGCACACCAGACCGTATTCGGTGAGCTGCTGTTTGATCCGCTCGGGATTTGCCTCCGGCTTATCCATCTTATTGATGGCGACGATGATGGGGATCTCCGCCGCCTTGGCGTGGTTGATGGACTCGATGGTCTGGGGCATGATGCCGTCCTCGGCGGCGACCACCAGAATCGCGATATCCGTCACCATGGCGCCCCGGGCGCGCATGGAGGTAAACGCCTCATGACCGGGGGTATCCAAAAACGTAATGGGTTTGCCGTTCACCTGCACCTGATAGGCGCCGATGTGCTGGGTGATGCCGCCGGCCTCGCCGGAAGCCACGTGGGAGTTGCGGATATAGTCCAGCAAACTGGTCTTGCCGTGGTCCACGTGACCCATGACCACCACCACCGGCGCCCGGGGGACCAGATCCTCTTCCGCGTCCTGATGATCGTCGATCAACTGTTCCTCGATGGTGACCACCACTTCTTTTTCCACCCGACAGCCCATTTCCTCGGCGATGATGGCGGCGGTATCGAAGTCGATCATCTGGCTCAAAGAAGCCAGCACGCCGTTTTTCATCAGGCACTTGACCACCTCGGCGCCGGTCTTCTTCATGCGGCTTGCCAACTCGCCCACGCTGATCTCATCGGGGATCTGCACGGTAACAGGCGTCTTTTTGATGATCTCAAGCTGGAGCCGGCGCATACGGTCGGCCTCCTCCTGCCGGCGCTTATTGGCGCCGAAGGTGCCCTGTTGCCGCTGGCGGCTGTTGCGGAACTTCTCCTTGCCCTGCACCTGCTGATCCCGACGGCCGCCGCCCATACGGGCGTTGCGCCCCTCCGCCATATCCTGCAGGCGCTCATCGTATTTATCCAGATTCACGTTGGCGGCCTTACGGGTATCCACCACCTTGGTCTGGGGCACACGGGACGCCGGCTGGGCGTGCTCCGGTTTCGGCTTTTTCTCCGGACTCCTGGCATCGCCGGTCTCTCCGGACGCCTCCGCCGCGGGCGCGGACTTCTTCTCCGCCTCCGGCGCCGGCTGGGGCGCGGGTTCTTCTTCCTTTTTCTTCTCACCGGGGGCGGCGCCCTCGGCAAAGATCTCCACGATACTGGCGATCTGGTTATGCTGTGTGAGATACTCGAAGATCAGCGAAAGCTCGTTATCCTCCAGTACCTGCATGTGGTTTTTCGGCGTTTGGGCGTATCGGGTCAGGATCTCCGTGATCTGCTTGGTGGGCACACCGAAATCCTTCGCCACCTCGTGTACTCTGTATTTACCGCCTACGCTACCCAAATTGAGCCACCTCCATCTCAGTGATACGAACGCGCCGCAAGTGCGCGGATGTTACGTTGTCTTGCGCCCTTTCTCCGGGCGCGTACCGGCGCTCCGGCGCAGTTTTTTCTGCCGCCGCTTCCGGGCGCGCTGTGAAAGCGCCGCCAGATGGCGCGCCGTTTCGCCGTATGCCGCCTCGTCACGCGATGCCAGCTTTCCGGCAATGGCGGCGGCAAAACCGAAATCGGTCACGGCGAGCATCGCCACGTCGGCATATCCCAGCGCGTGACCCAGCTCGGCTTTTGTAAGCGCCACGGTCAACAGCGGGCACTTGCCCGATTCGGCAAAGACCGACGCCCGACGGGAAGAGGAATCCGCCGCGTCCGCCGCTACCAGCAGGAGCCGGGCCTTCTTATCCCGCGCCGCCGCGCCGGTGGATTCTTCACCCACGGCAACGCGCCCCGCCTTGCGCGCCAGACCGATCAAGGACAAAATCTGCTCCAACTTACGCCTCCTGCGCCAGCTGTGCTTCCAGCGCCTCATATACCGCCTCGGGGATCTGCGTCTCCAGCGCCCGTTCCAGCGCCCGGGATTTGCGCGCCTTGGCAAGGCAGGCACTGTCCGGACAGAGATACGCGCCCCGGCCGGAGAGCTTACCCGTCCGATCCGCCGCGATCGCACCGTCCGGCGTCCGCACGACCCGTAAAAGCGAGCGTTTTTCTTTCATCACGCGGCAACCGACACATTGCCGTTGGGGGAGTTTCTTTACTTTTTGCATCTCAAAGAGCCCTCCCGTGTGGTTTTATGCGGTCAATCCCGGAAGGATTCCGGCTTGATGTCGATCTTATACCCGGTGAGCCGCGCCGCCAGACGGGCGTTTTGCCCCTCCTTGCCGATGGCAAGGGACAACTGATCGTCCGGCACGATGACACGGCAGTTCTTGCCCTCGTCCGCCATGATCACGTCCTGCACGTCCGCCGGTGCCAGCGCCGCGGCGATGAACTGCGCGGGGTCTTCCGACCAGCGGATCACGTCGATCTTCTCGCCCCGCAGTTCCTCCACGATGGCGTTGACGCGCTGACCGCGCTGACCGATGCACGCACCGATGGGGTCCACGTTCTCATCCTCGGACCACACGGCGAGCTTCGTGCGGCTGCCCGCCTCGCGGGCCACACTGCGGATCTCCACCGTGCCGTCGTAGATCTCCGGCACTTCCAATTCGAACAGCCGCCGCACAAGACCCGGATGGGTACGGGAGATCACCACCTGAGGCCCGCGTGTGGTGCGGCGGACCTCCACCAGATATACCTTCACCAGCTGACCTTCCCGGAAGCTCTCGCCGGCGACCTGCTCGCCGGCGGGCAGTACCGCGTCCGCCGATTCGCTGCCCACGCCCAGACGCAGGATCACGTTGCCGTTGCGGGGGTCGATCCGGCTCACCGTGCCGGTGAGGATCTCATGCTGTTTGGAGTTGAACTCATCGTAGATCATGCCGTGTTCGGCTTCCCGCAGACCCTGGATGATGACCTGCTTGCCGTTACCGGCGGCGATCCTGCCGAACTCCACATTGGTCACGGGCAGATTCACCACGTCGCCCAGATCGTGCTGGGCGGACAGCTCCTTCGCCGCCTCCAGCGAAATCTCCGTGCCGGGGTTCTCCACCGTTTCCACCACGGTTTTCTGCACGTACATCTTCAGATCGCAGTTGTCCTCATCCACGTCCACCACCACGTTTTCCACGCCGTCGTGGTCCCGCTTATAGGCGGTGGTCAGCGCCTGAATGATCTTGCCGAGCATAAAATTCCGGGGGATGCCGCGCTCCTTTTCCAGCATGGACAGCGCCGCAAAGATCTCGTCACATTTCATGGCTATTTCTCCTTATCTGCATTGTTCCTGATTACCATTCGACCCGCAGGCGAACCAGCGCGATCTCGTTTTTTTCAAAGCGCAGGGGCGAGCCGTTCATATCCACCGTCACGGCGCCGTTTTCATACCCTGCCAGCACGCCGGCGAACTCCTTGCGCCCGTCTCGCGGCTGATACGTTTTCAACAGCACGGGACTGCCCATAAACTGTGCGAAGTCGCCGGGTCGCTTGAGGGGCCGTTCGGCGCCGGCGGAGGACACCTCGAAGATATAGCTCCCCTCGATGGGATCCGCCTCGTCCAGCAGATCGCTGACGGAGCGGCTGATGGCCTCGCAGTCCAGAATGTCCACGCCGCCGTCCTTATCAATATACAGCCGCAGGTACCACTGACCCGCTTCCCGCACGTATTCCACGTCCCATAGCTTACAGCCGTTGGCGTCCGCCACCGGCGCGGCAAGCTCTGCCACCAGCTCCGTTACTTTTTTCATGGCGCCGCTCCTATATCGTCCGTTTTTACGGATGCCGATTTGCCCAACAAAAAGAGCGGACGGAACGTCCACTCTGACAAACATGACACCTTACGGTAAGCAGTATACCACACACCGCGCCGCGATGCAAGACTTTTTTACGAAAAAAACGGGGAGAATCGGGGCGGATACGGAGTTTTTTACGCAAAAAGGCGCCGGAATCGAAGTTCCGGCGCCTGAAAAGGGCGGATACCTACGCGTTGTCGGGCAGCAGAAGCTCTACCGCGCCGGGCAGATTGCGGATCTCCACACAGGGCGCGCCGGGGGCGTATTCGCCGTCCAGCGACCAGGGCATCGCCTCGTCCGATTCCACGGTCACCTGCCGGACGTGGCGGAAGATCACGCCGGGATAGTCATACTCCATGGAGGTAAGCGCCACCACCAGATTCTGCAGATCCAGCGGCGTTTTCGGGTTTTCCAGCAGCAGCAGTTCAAACCGCCCGTCGTTCATCTCCACCCGATTGGGGTTCAGCCGGATCATACCGGCAAGGGAAGTGGTGTTGCAGATGGCGCCGAAGATGTACTCCCCCTGAATGATCTCCCCGTCCGCCACCAGGCGGCAGGGATAGGGCCGCAGGGAATTGAGGCTGTTGAGTCCCTCCAACACATAGGCGAAATGCCCCAGCGCGTTTTTGGCGCTTTGCGCCGCGGCGTAGGAGGCGCGGGTAAAGGCGCCGAAGGAGGCGACGTAGGCAAAGTGCCGCCCGTTGTGGAGCCCCACGTCCAGCGGACGGGGCGTTCCGGCGATGACCGCCTCCGCCGCCGCCGGAATCTGAAGCGGCAGGCGCAGACTGGCGGCAAAATCGTTGGTACTGCCGCAGGGCAGATACCCCACCGGCGGACGCTTCGGCAGCGTCATCAAGCCGGAGAGCGTCTCATTGAGCGTGCCGTCGCCTCCGGCGCAGACCACCGCGTCAAACTGACCGCCCAAAGAGGCGACGGTGGCGGCGGCGTCCCCCGTGCCCTCCGTCAGGTGCACGTGGACGAGATAACCTGCCCGGGAAAAAATACTCACCGCGTCGAAAAGCGGGGCGCGGGAGCGTGTTTTCCCCGCCCGGGGATTGACGATAAACAGCATGGTTTTCATAGGGCATAAAAGCTCCTTTTTCGGATACACGGCGGCGCTCCGCCGGTGCGGAACAACGCCGAACGGTCCGGCGCGCCTGCGCCGGATCTCCATTATAGCGCGTACAGGAAAAATTTTCAATACGATCCTGCTCCCATCTATTGCAAACGCATATAAAATCGGCTATCATAAATACTACGGAAGGGGAGTGATGGCGTTGAACGACCGGAAAAGGTATCTTCGCGTGTGTGTTGCCGCTGGCGCGACGCTGTTTTTAAGCGCGTGCGCCGTGTTGATATTCTACGACGCGTTCTATATGGGCGGTACGCTGCAAAACTTTTTTGCCAAACTGTTTTCCATTTTGGCGCCGGTGCTGTACGGGTTTGCCATGGCATATCTGCTCTCGCCGGTGGTGAATTTTATCGAGCGTCTGCTCAAGCGGTGCGATAAGGGCGGCGGCGCGGCGCGGCGGAAACTGCGCATGAGCGACGGATTGCTTCGGGCGGTCAGCATTCTTTTAACGTGGGCGTTCGTACTGCTGTTGATCTATCTGTTGATGGTCATGCTGATCCCCCAGTTGGTGGAAAGCGTGAAAATGCTTATTGCCAACGCCGAGAATTATTATAACCAGATCTACGAATGGGTAGACGGTTTCCTCAAACAGGACTCGGAGGCGAGCGTCGGTGCGAAGGAGACCTTTGACCGCTATTACGACAGTGCCGTGACGGCGCTCAAGGAACAGGTCCTGCCGTGGGCGCAGTCCCTGCTGGCAAACTTGACCGGCGGCATCTGGTCGGGGATCTGGAGCGTGGTGAGCTTTTTCTACAATCTGATCATCGGCGTGATCGTGTCGGTATATATGCTGGCGATGAAGGAAAAGAGCGCGGCGCGCTGCTGCAAGATGCTCTACGGCATTTTCAAAGAGGAGAGCGCGGCTTGGATCATCCGCGCCACCCGAAAGGTGGACGCTGTGTTTTCCGGCTTTGTCCGGGGTAAGCTGCTGGATTCGCTGATCATCGGCGTACTGTGTCTGATCGGTTGTTCCATTCTGGGCGTTCCCTATACGCCGCTGGTGAGCGTGATCGTGGGCGTGACGAATGTGATCCCGTTCTTCGGTCCGTTCCTGGGCGCCATCCCCAGCGCGTTCCTCATTTTGCTGGTAAGCCCCCTCAAGTGCCTGTATTTTGTCATCTTCATCATCCTGCTCCAGCAGTTGGACGGCAACGTGATCGGCCCGAAGATCATCGGCGGCGCCACGGGCATTTCCAGCTTCTGGGTAGTGGTGGCGATCCTGATCGGCGGCGGCTTCGGCAGCGTGCTGGGTATGTTCCTGGGCGTGCCGGTGTGCGCCTGTTTGCAGATGCTCGTCAAGCATATCATCGACGGTCGTCTGCGCAAGCGCAATATGCCGGTGGAGGCGTATGAATACGTCCGCCGCCGCGGTGAAAGAGAACCGCTGCCGGACTCCAAGGAAAACTGACGGCACCATATAAAAAGATCCTGCGGAGCGGTTGCTCCGCAGGATCTTTTATCTGTCCTCACGCGCCCTGAATGGGCGTTTCGTCGTCTTGGAAATTTGCCACCGGCGAGGTGCGGATCACGTCGCCGCTCAAAAACGGCGCTTTCCGGATCTCGGCGGATACATAGACTTTTTTATCCATTACAGCCATTCCTCCTTATCATGTTGCGCGCGTTACGCTTCGGGCATCGCCTGCGCCGCCGCACCGTACCAGTACAGCGCACGGCACAGACCGGCAAGGGAGCTGTCCGCCGCGTTATCCTGCACCGCCTTGGCAATGTAGTCGTTCACACCTACGGAAAAGGCAATATCCGTGCCGTCCACCGTCACAGCGAAGCTGTCACGCAAGGCGCGCGCCATGACCGGGATGTCCACCGTGTAGTATCCCGCCTCGCTGTACGGCTTCACCGTCGCCGCCGTGCCGTCCACCCGGACGACCGGGGCGCTCTCGGCGGCGAAATACAGCCGCAGGATGGTCAGATCCTTCAGGAGGAGACTCCTGCCGTAGTAGGAGACCTCCGCCGCGGCGGTGACCATGTTGTCCGGGTCGTAATAGGTGGCGATCTCCGAAACCTCCACCGCCGCCGGTGCCACGGCCGCGCCGCCTGCAAAGTGAGCCTTTGCCGCCATGCCGTAGGCGAGGGTCGCCTGCGCCATATTCTCCGTTTCCTGATCGTATCCGTTCGCCACCGTCAACTGTGCCAGATACTCCGCCACGGAATAGGTCACGGTATCCAGCGTGTTGCCCTGAGCGTCCTTCACCTCGGCGGTTACCTGCGCGTCGATCTCCTTGGCGGTGAGGGGGCAGGTGTAGCGGAATCCGCTTTCGGCGGCAGTGCCGGACACCTGGGCGACGCTCTCGCCGCCGTTCCACGTGAACACCACGGACGCGGCTTCCTCATCGGTGTAGAAGTTCAGCCCCACGTCCGCCCCCAGCGTGGCGGACACCTGCTGAAACTCCGGAGCTGTGTATGCTTCCCACGTCAGCGTGCCGCCGTAGTTCTGGCGCACGGACTCCGTCCACGTGGGGTTGTTTGCGGGATAGTAGACTGTGGCGGTAACATTACAAAATGCATAATAGTTAATATTCGGTGCATCGCCTGTGAATACTATTGTCTCCAGTGTGTCATATCTTAAAAATGCATATGGCTCAATACTTGTCACGCTATCTGGAATCGTCATCTTCGTAATCAATTCTCCGTTTAAGTAGAGATGCGCTCCGTACTGCAAGGGATTTGAGCCGGGGATGCCATAACCTATAAGCTCATATGTAATTTTGCACCATTTGCCAATATCGGTAATGTAGACGCTTGTCAAGCCAGTACAGTTATCGAAAGCACCACCTCGGATGGCTTCCACGCTGCTTGGAATTGTCACTCCTGCCAGAAGGGTACAATCGGCAAAGGCGCACCACCCAACAGTTATAACCCCGTTGGGAATCGTATATTTCCCCTCCTTTCTACAAGGACATTGTATTAACTCCGTCATATCCTTATTGAACAGCACGCCGTCCACACTGATATAGGCGGGATTCTCCGCAGACACCTCAATTTCTGTGAGACTGCCACAGGAGGCAAAGGCAGCTGCCCCAATCTTCGTTACGCCGTCCGGAATGACGATGCTTGTCAGATTGTTGCACTCTGCAAAGGCTTCGTCCTTAATTTCCAGCACGCTTTCCGGGATTGTGATGCTTGCCAGATTATCGCAGCGAAAGAATGCACCGAACCCGATGCTCGTCACGGTGTTGGGAATGGATACGCTTGTCAGATTGTCGTTCCATGCAAATGCGCCATCCCCAATGCTCGTCACGCTGTTTGGAATCGTGATACTCGTTAGGCTGGTGCAGTCTTGAAAAGCGCCATCCCCAATGCTGGTCACGCCACTCTTTATACAAACATTCCGTACACTTTCCCTATTAGAATGCCAAGGCGCATCACCCCAGCCATAATTCTCCATCGCCCCGGTGCCGGAGATGGTCAGTGTACCCGCGTCATCCAGCGTCCATGTGAGATCATCCCCGCAGGTGCCGCTGGTGACCGTCGCTGCTTCCGCCGTCCTCACCGTCCCGGGCACCATCCCCAGTACCATCACCAGCGCCAGCAGCGCACCGGCGAGGCGTTTTGTGATACTTGTTTTCTTCACGTTCATCGCTCCTTTGTGCATTTCTTTTGTATATTTCCCTCCGTTGCGAGCAAAATATACCATTATGGGATATTTTGCAATATACCACACTGGTATATTCTTGTCAAGGGAGGAATGTATCATGCGGCTGCGGGAACTGCGAAGGGCGCGTCATATCACGCAACTGAAACTGGCGCTGGATCTGCACATGAGTCAGAACACCATCAGCCGCTATGAAAGTGGCGAGCGGGAGCCGGGCATTTCCGAGCTCATCAAGCTGGCGGACTACTTTCATGTCAGCGTAGACTATCTTCTCGAGCGCACGGACTGTCCGGAAATGAATCGCTGAATACGGTTTACGCCGCGCGGAAAAAGATTTTCCCCGCTGAAATTGACAATTTTGCCAAAGGGGTATATAATACCCCATACTTCCATATAAAACAGGCGAGGATGGGGACGAGTAGCGCCGCCGTTTCGCGCAAAGAGAGCCGCCGGCAGGTGCGAGGCGGTGACGGGCGCGGCGTGAAGATCACCCCGGAGCTTCCGGCTGAAGTATCAGTAAGCGCGGACGGTTGAGGGTCGTTACTCCCTCTTGTGAGCGGTCGACCCGCGGGGGTCGGCAACGAGAGTGGTACCGCAGAGGTCGCGCCTTTGTCTCTCATGTGAGAGGCGAAGGCGCGTTTTTTTATCAGTAACCATTATGTGTAAGATAGACGGAGGGACAACATGGAGTACAAACAAACGCTGAATATGCCCAAAAGCGGCTTCCCCATGCGGGCGGGACTGCCCCAGCGCGAGCCGGAGATGCTGGCGCGCTGGGAGGAGACGGATCTCTACCGCGCCCTGCTGAAAAAGAACGAGGGCAAGCCACGTTTCGCCCTGCACGACGGGCCGCCCTTCTCCAACGGCAATATCCACATGGGCCACGCGCTGAACAAGGCGCTCAAGGACTTTATCGTTCGCAGTCACGCCATGCGGGGGTACTATACGCCCTACGTTCCCGGCTGGGACAACCACGGCATGCCCATCGAGAGCGCCATCATCAAGGAGCAGAAGCTCAACCACAAGGCGATGTCCACCTCCGATTTCCGCAGTGCCTGCCACGATTACGCCGAGAAGTACATCCGGCTCCAGATGGCGGGTTTCCGCCGTATGGGCGTGGTGGGTGACTGGGAGCATCCCTACCGCACCATGGCGCCGTCCTTCGAGGCGGAGGAAGTCAAGGTGTTCGGCGCCATGTACAAAAAGGGCTATATCTATAAAGGACTCAAGCCGGTGTACTGGTGCCCCAAGGACGAGACGGCGCTTGCCGAGGCGGAGATCGAGTATCAGGACGACCCCTGTACCACGGTGTACGTCAAATTTCCCCTGCGTGACGATCAGGGCAAGCTGTCCCATCTGGCGAAGGAGCGTCTTTCCTTTGTGATCTGGACCACGACGATCTGGACGTTGCCGGGCAACCTTGCCATCGCACTGCACCCTGCGGAGCAATACGCCGTGGTGAAAGCGCCGGACGGCGAGCTCTTTATCATGGCGGAGGCGCTTACGCCCCGTGTGATGAAGATCGGCGGCTATGAGAGCTGGGAGATCGTGGAGACCCACCCCGGCGCGTTCTATGAGAATATGCTGGCGGACCATCCGTTCCTGTCCAAGACCTCCCGTTTGGTGCTGGCGGACTATGTGACGATGGAATCCGGCACCGGCTGTGTCCATACCGCCCCCGGCTTCGGCGCCGACGACTACCAGACCTGTATGCGCTACGGAATGGAGATGGTGGTACCGGTGGACGATCAGGGCCGCCACACGGACTATGCCGGCAAATACGCCGGTCTTCGCACCGAGGAATCCAACCCGGTGATTCTGGCGGACATGAAGGAAAGCGGCGCACTCTTTGCCAGTGAGCAGATCGTCCACAGCTATCCCCACTGCTGGCGCTGTAAGCACCCCATCATTTTCCGTGCCACGCCCCAGTGGTTCTGCTCCGTGGAGGCGTTCAAGGACGATGCCGCCGCCGCGTGTGACGGCGTGCGCTGGCTGCCGGAATGGGGCGAGGATCGCATCAAGGCGATGATCCGCGAGCGGAACGACTGGTGCATCAGCCGCCAGCGCCGCTGGGGTCTGCCCATTCCCGTGTTCTACTGCAAGTGCTGCGGCAAGCCGGTTTGCACCGATGAAACGGTGGCGTCGGTATCCGCCGTATTCGCCGCGAAGGGCTCCAACGCCTGGTTCGATCTGGACGCGGCGGCGCTGTTGCCGGAAGGCTTTACCTGCCCCCACTGCGGCGAAAACGAGGGTTTTGACAAGGAGACCGACACGCTGGACGGCTGGTTTGACTCCGGCTCCAGCCACTTTGCCTCCATGGAAAAAGATCAGCAGTTCTGGCCGGCGGACGTGTATCTGGAGGGCGCCGATCAGTACCGGGGCTGGTTCCAATCCTCCCTGCTTACCGCGGTGGGCGCGCTGGGCCGCAAGGCGCCGTTCCGTCAGTGCCTGACCCACGGCTGGACGGTGGACGGCGAGGGCCGCGCCATGCACAAATCTCTCGGTAACGGCGTGGACCCCAACGAGATCATCAAGAAGTACGGCGCGGATCTGCTCCGGCTCTGGGCAGGCAGTGCCGATTACCGGGTGGACGTGCGGTGCAGCGACGATATTTTCAAGCAATTAAGCCAGAACTATTTGAAGTTCCGCAACACCTGTAAATTCTGTCTGGACAATCTGGCGGACTTCGATCCGGAACACCTTGTGCCGCCTCAGGAGATGCAGGAGCTGGACCGCTGGGCGGTCACGCGGCTGAACGCGTTGATGGAAAAGGCCTTCGCCGCCTATGACGATTATGAGTTCCACACCGTCGCCCACGCGGTCAACGACTTCTGCGTGGTGGATCTGAGCTCTTTCTACTTCGACATTCTCAAGGATCGGCTCTACTGCGACGAGGCGGACGGCATCAGCCGCCGCAGTGCCCAGACGGCGCTGTTCCTGATTCTGGACGCCATGACCCGCCTCTTTGCGCCGATCCTGGCGTTCACCTGTGACGAGATCTGGCAGGCGATGCCCCACCGCGCCGGTGACGACGGGCGGAACGTCCTGCTCAACGAGATGAACTCGCCCTATACCGCCTACGGGCTGGACGAGGCGGCCATGGCGCGCTGGGACGCGCTGTTCCGTCTTCGCGGCGGCGTCAACGCCGCGCTGGAGCAGGCGCGCGCCGATAAGCGGATCGGCAAGGCGCTGGAGGCGCACGTTGTGCTGGTAACGCAGGGCGACGCGCTGGCGGAGCTTCGCGCCGCGTTTGAAAAGGACTGGGCGGATCTGTTTATCGTGTCCGACGTGGAGGTCAGCGCCGATCCGGCGCTCTACGCCCAAGCCGCCGAAACGCCCCTTGCAGGCGTTCGGGTGCTGGTGAGCGAGGCGAAGGGCGAAAAATGCGCCCGTTGCTGGAAGCATCATCCGCTGGTGGGGGCGGATCGGCGGTTCCCCGATCTGTGCCCCCGCTGCGCCGCGGTGGTGGCGAAGCTTCCGGCGCTGGAATAAACGCGCTTGTTTTTCCCCGAAAAACGGGTATGATAGGAAAGAGAATACGGAAAAGAAGGGATATCTATGACGAAAATCGACATTGTATCGGGCTTTTTGGGCGCCGGTAAGACCACGCTCATCCGCAAACTGCTGGCGGAGGCGTACGGGGGCGAAAAGCTGGTGCTGATCGAAAACGAGTTCGGTGAGATCAGCATTGACGGCGGCTTTTTGAAGGAATCCGGCGTGGAGATCAGCGAGATGTCCTCCGGCTGTATCTGCTGTTCGCTGGTGGGCGATTTCTCCGCCGCCCTCAAGGACGTGAAAAATCGCTTCCAGCCGGATCGCATCCTGATTGAGCCCTCCGGCGTGGGTAAGCTCAGCGACGTGATCGTGGCGGTGGAGAACACGGTGAAGGACGAGCCGGATATGAAGCTCAACAGCTTTGTCACCGTGGCGGACGCGTGCAAGGTACAGGTGTATATGAAGAACTTCGGTGAGTTCTACAATAACCAGATCGAGTCCGCCGGTACCATCATTCTCTCCCGCACCCAGAAGCTCCCGCAGGAGAAGCTGGAAGCGGCTGTGGCGCTGCTGCGGCAGAAGAATCCCGCCGCCGCCATCCTCACCACCCCTTGGGACGAGCTGGACGGCAAGACCATCCTCGCCGCCGTGGAAAAGGTGTCGCTGGCGGAGGAGATGCTGGCGAAGATGCAGGCGGAACACGAGGCGTCGGAGGCGGAGCACCATCATCACCATCATCACCACGACGGCGAGTGCGACGATCCCGACTGCTCCTGCCACCACCATCACGACCATGACGATGATGACGACCACGACCACGATCATGACCACCATCACGACCACGAGCACGAGCATCACCATCACCACCATGACGGCGAGTGTGACGATCCCGACTGCGCGTGCCACCATCACCATGCCGACGAGGTGTTCACAAGCTGGGGCGCGGAGACGGTGCGCCGCTATACGAAAGAGGAGCTGGAGGCGATTCTGGACGAGCTGGACGGCAGCCGCTGCGGCGTGATTCTGCGGGCAAAGGGCATCGTTCCCGGGCAGGACGGGCAGTGGCTTCACTTCGACTACGTGCCGGAGGAGCAGGAGGTGCGCACCGGCGCCGCCGATTATACCGGCAGGCTGTGCGTGATCGGCTCCGGTCTGCAGGAGGATAAACTGCGGGAACTCTTTGGACTGTAAGGGGAACGGATATGGAAATTCCCGTCTATCTGATCGCCGGATTTTTAGACGGCGGCAAAACGAATTTCATCAACGGCATTTTGAAAGACGGCTTCGCCAAAGACGACAGGACGCTTCTCATCTGCTGTGAAGAGGGCGAGGAGGCGTATGACGCCGCCGTGCTGAAAAACGTCACGGTCGTCACCGCCGACGCGCCGGAACAGCTCACGCCGGAATGGTGCAGGGCGCTGGAAAAAGAGCACCGCCCCCGTCAGGTCATCATCGAGTATAACGGTATGTGGATGATGGAGCCGCTCTACCGCACGGGCTTACCTGCCAACTGGGTGCTCTATCAGATCATGGTGCTGGTGGACGCCAACACCTTCGAGCCGTATGTGAAAAACATGGGACAGCTCATGATGGAGAAGATCACCAACGCGGATATGCTGATCTTCAACCGCTGTAACGAGGACTTGCGCCGCTCGCTCCGGGCGCGGAATCTGCGGATGGTGAACCGCCGCGCCGCCATCTATCTGGAGAATACCGACGGCACCAGCGAGGAGTACGTCACCGACGATATGCTGCCCTTCGACCTCTCCGGCGGCAAGCTCGCCGTGCCGGACGAGGATTACGGCGTGTGGTACGTGGACCTGATGGATCACCCCGACCGCTACGAAGGGGTGGAGGTCACCTTCAAGGCGCTCATGTGCCATTCCAAGAAGTATCGCGGTATCGACGTGCCGGGTCGCTTCGCCATGGTGTGCTGTGAAAACGATATGCAGTTTCTGGCGCTGGTGGCAAAGGGCAAGGGCATGGAGCGGTTCAAGGATCGGGACTGGGTGGAGCTCACCGCCACGGTCAAAAAGGAGACCTCCCCCGCCTACAAGGGCGAAGGCCCCGTGCTCTACGTCAGCAAGATCGGCTACTGCCAAAAGCCGAAGCAGGAAGTCGTGTCGTTTTGACGCGTGAAAGAAAACGTAATTATGTAAACAACGGCGCACGGGAAATTTCCCGTGCGCCGTTGTTGTGTGGATGGTTATTTGCCTAGCCCATAAACTCTGCATTTCCGTTCCATAGCTGATTCGCTTCGCTTGACCATATGATCTCGCTTTCTTGCTTAATAAACGCAAGACACGCCTTGCCGCTCGTAAATTGGAAAAAAGCTCGTTTATCATTTTTGTTGGCGTCCGATACGTCTTCCACCTGTAAAACGATCAATAAGCGCCCGATATGCGGTTCGGGTACTGCGTCCCACTCCCGATTTGCCTGCGCTAACGCGGCATATGGATCGGTGTAAGAAGTAGCATTTTCTAAAGAGTATTCGTAAAAGTTACCCATGTATGCAAAACCGTAGTATTTCATAATGCTTCGCCTTTCAATTACTGCTATTCAATATTTCCTTCTTCTTCTCGTCAAACTCGTCTTGCGTGATCGTTCCGGCGTCCAACAACTTTTTCAGATCAGCAATGCGAGCAATGGGCGGTTCATTGGCTGTCGCCCTTTTTTGTATGGGATTAACGCATCTGTGCAAAGCCGGAAAATCCTTGCTGGCAATTCCTATACAAGCATGGGCGCTTCCTAAAATAAGGAAATAGAGGATTGTGGGGGGAAGTCTACGTATCCACTCGTCAACTGTCTCTCGTGGATAGAGCGAAGGATTATAGATACATATGATTAAGCATATACCACATAGCGCAATTGATAGGCCAGAGAGGATACTGAATACCATATTTTTTCGTTTATCGTAATTTGTATCAGATGGCAAGAGCGCCAAAATCAAAAAAGTCGTTCCAACGACGTGCAGTATAGATATGGGAAGCAAAGAGGTTACTTCTGGTTCGCACATAAACCATAGAAGGAAAGACATTACCGACACAGTACATAACCCACCAACAATTAGCTCCCTTTTTTTGGCAAACAAGCCAACGGTCACCGCAATATAACAGATGGGGTACATTGGTATAATACCATTGATCACTTCAAGGCTGTGGTAACGGAATCTAAGGCAGCGGATGGAATAGCATCCGATGAGTAAAAGCAAATTATGAAAATTAAAATAGTTTACAGAGGCTCTAATAAACCACAATACAGATTGCACTGTAAGGCAAGTTGCTATTAGCAGACATAAAATACCTGCGAGCAAACACCAACGATTTGTTTTTTTGTTTTCCATGTTCATACTCCTCACAACGTTTTCAAAATATCTGCCCGCATTTTTTTATATTCATCATCGGTCAATGCGCCGGAGTTATGTAACTGATCCAGTTCTTTTAATGCCGTAGCATTGTTTTGGCTTTGCACATCGGATTTCCGATCCGGCAGGGCGATTACCAGCAAATATCCCGCCAGAGGGAGAAAGAAGCATATCCACTTATACTTTTCCCCTAACCAACCCTTTGCCTTCGCCGCTTTCTGGAATTCTACCGCCAGCAGGTAGAAAATCCATAATCCTATAATTGCCAACAGGAAGTAGAGAAACCACATAATTAACACCTCTTACAAAAAATTAGGAACTATCCTTCCGTAAAATATACCATTATTCTTCCTATCTGTCAACTAAAATAGGAAATATAATTCCTATATATAGCGTAAAAGGAGGAAGAAGCATGCTGGTGTTCGATATGCGCAGCGTAGGGGAAAAACTATGGGCTATTCGCAAGCGTGCGGGTCTTTCACAGGCGGAGGTGGCGGAGCGCGCCAACCTCTCCGACCGCACCTACGCTGATATAGAGCGAGGCGCTATCAACGCCCGCATGGAGACTATCTTACGCATTTGCCGGGCACTCTATATCACGCCGGACGCTCTTTTTACGGAGGAAACGCCGCTCCAAACACAGCGGGAAGATTTACTGCGGCGGCTGGATACCTGTCCGCCCCACGCACAGGAGACGGCGTTGCGGCTTTTGTCGGTTTATTTGGATTCGCTGTGAACAACAAAAAGCAGCATACAAAAAGAGAGGATGACGGATCGGTCATCCTCTCTTTTTATCGTTCGATCTCTATGGTTGCCGCGTCGGCGCGGCGCAGGGCGATGACGGTGTCCAGCACCCCGTACGCCACCGGGTCGCCGAAGGGACTTTCATAGAGCGCGGTGACCCTCACGCCGGGCAGAAACCCCAGCTCCTGCAAACGCATACGGTTAGCGCCTTGCAAAGAGACCGCCGACACCACGGCGGTTTCCCCCGGCGGCAGTTGCGCCAGCGTTTGTACCATCGGCACGACCTCCTTTGGCTGTGCCATTCTATGCCGCGGCGCGCCCCGCCGTTACAGCCAGCTCCGGTCGAATCCGTAGGGCAGTAATTCCTTCAGCGCGAATTTCCGGCTCTCGCCGGCGCCGTTGAGGCAGATCACCTCCATCTGGGGCGCGAACTCCATCATCACCTGCCGGCAGGTGCCGCAGGGCACGCAGTAATCGTCGCTCGTTCCGGCGATGGCGATCCGCACGAAATCCCGGTGTCCCTCGCTGACCGCCTTACAGATGGCGGTGCGCTCGGCGCAGATGGTGGCGCCGTAGGCGGCGTTTTCCACGTTGCAGCCGGTAAACACCGTGCCGTCGGCGCACTCCAGCGCCGCCCCCACAGGAAAGTGGGAGTAGGGAACGTAGGAACGCGCCATCATGTCCACAGCGGCTTGACAAAGCTCTCGTTCAGTCATAGAAAACATCTCCTTTCTGATTATCCCAATTCCGCCTGGCCGGTATAGAGGTGGTAGTACCGCCCCTTCTGCGCCAGAAGCTGGTGATGGTCGCCCCGCTCCACGATCTCGCCCTGCTCCAGCACCAGAATCGCCTGGGCGTTTCGCACGGTGGACAGGCGGTGGGCGATGACAAACACGGTGCGCCCCTCCATCAGGGAATCCATGCCCCGTTCGATGAGTTTTTCCGTGCGGGTGTCGATGGAGGAGGTTGCCTCGTCGAGGATCAGCACCGGCGGATCGGATACCGCCGCCCGGGCAATGGCGAGAAGCTGGCGCTCCCCCTGACTCAAGGATTCGCCGTTGCCGGTGAGCACCGTGTCGTACCCCTGGGGCAGGTGGCGGATAAAGGTATCGGCGTTGGCGAGCCGCGCCGCGGCGCGCACCTCCTCGTCGGTGGCGTCCGGCGTACCGTAGCGGATATTGTCGGCAACGGTGCCGGTAAACAGCCGCGTCTCCTGCAAAACGATCCCCAGCGAGCGGCGCAGGGACTCCTTGCGAATGTCCTTAACGTTGATGCCGTCGTAGGTGATGGAGCCGCTTTGCACGTCGTAAAACCGGTTGATGAGGTTGGTAACGGTGGTTTTCCCCGCGCCGGTGGAGCCCACGAAGGCGATCTTCTGCCCGGGCTCGGCCCACAGGGACACGTGGTGCAGTACGGTTTTTTGATCGGTATAGCCGAAGGTAACGTCGTGGAAACGCACGTCGCCCCGAAGCTCGGTCAGCGTGCCGTCCGGCGCTTTCCACGCCCAACAGCCGGTGCGCCGCTCCGTTTCCGTGAGGGTACCGCCGCTTTTTTCCACCCGTACCAGTACCGTTTTGCCCTCGTCAATCTCCGGCGACTGCTCCATCACGGCGAAGATCCGCTCCGCTCCGGCGATCGCCGCCAGGATCACGTTCACCTGCTGGCTGATCTGCGCCACCGGCTGACTCACCTGCCGCACGTAGACCAGATACGCGCCCAGAGAGCCCACGTCAAACACGCCGCCGATTGCGAGAAGTCCGCCCACGCAACAGGTAACGGCGTAGTTGATACGGCTCAGATTACCCATGGCGGGCATCATGGAGCCGGCGTAGGACTGGGCGCGGGTGGCGGCGTCCCGATAGGCGGCGTTCAGCTCGGTAAAACGGGCGACCGCCTTTTTTTCATGGTTGAAGACCTTGATGACCTTCTGCCCCTCGATCATCTCCTCGATATAGCCGTTCACGGCGCCGAGGGAGCGTTGCTGTGTCTGGAAATTGGTACGGCTCCTGCCGCCGATCACCGCGACCACCACGCCCATCATCAAAAGGAAAAACACGGTGATCAGCGTCAACTGCCAGTTGAGCACCAGCATCATTACGAAGGTGGAAACGAAGGTCAGGGAAGAGGAGAGAATGCTGGCAAGAGAGCTGTTGATCAGCTCGCTGACGGTGTCGATGTCGTTGGTAAACCGGCTCATGAGATCGCCGGACTGGTTCGTGTCAAAATAGCTGATGGGCAGTGTTTGCAGTTTGTTGAAAAGGTCCTGCCTGAGCGCCGCCACCGTGTGCTGGGAGATGCGCACCATGGTACGCGCGTAGGTGAACGACGCCGCCGCGCTCACGGCGTACAGTCCGCCCATGACCGCCAGCATTTTGAAAAGTCCCGTAAAATCGCCGGGCAGGATATAGTCGTTGATGAGCGGCTTGATGAGGTAACTGGCGGCGACACTGCCCAGCGAGCTGATCAAAAGGCACGCCATCACGCCCAACAGCAGCAGCTTGTATTGCGCCACGTACCCCAGGAGTTTGCCCACCGTACCCCGCAGGTCTTGGGGGCGCTGATAGCCGTGCCCCTGCCTGCCGCCGGGTCCGTGAGGGGGACGGGTGTTTCGCGCTTCAGCCATCAATGCTCACCCCTTCCTGCTGTGATTCGTATACTTCCTGATAGATGCGGTTGCCGGCGAGCAGTTCCTCATGGGTCCCCACGCCGGAGATATTCCCGTCGTCCAGTACCACGATGAGATCCGCGTCCATCACCGAGGTAATCCGCTGGGCAATCATGAGCTTGGTGGTGCCGGGCAGCACCTGCCGCAATCCGTCGCGTATCCTGGCGTCGGTGGCGGTATCCACGGCGGAGGTGCTGTCGTCCAGGATCAGGATCTTCGGCTGGCGCAAAATGGCGCGCGCGATACAAAGCCGCTGTTTCTGCCCGCCGGACACGTTGGCGCCGCCCTGCTCGATGCGGCTTTCATAGCCCTCCGGCATAGCGCGGATAAACTCGTCGGCGCAGGCGACGGCGCAGGCGCTTTGCAGCTCCTCGTCCGTGGCGTCGGCTTTGCCCCAGCGCAGGTTCTCCGCCACCGTGCCGGAAAAGAGGGTGTTTTTTTGCAAAACCATGGCACAGCCATCCCGCAGTGCCTCCATCGTATAGTCCTTCACGTTGTGTCCGCCCACGTACACCGCGCCGCCGTTGACCTCGTAGAGTCGGGGGATCAGACTTACCAGCGTGGTTTTGGCACTGCCGGTGCCGCCTAAAATGCCCACGGTCATGCCGCTTTCAATGGTGAGATTCACGTCCTCCAGATTCCAGCCCTCGGCGGTGGGGTGATACTTGAAATACACGTGTTCAAAGCGGATCGCCCCGTTTTCCACCGTCAGCGCCGGATCGGCAAGCTCGTCGGTGATCTCCGGCTGCTGGGTCAACACCTCCACGATCCGCTTGCCGCAGGCGATGGAACGGGTGAGCATCATCAGCACCATGGACACCATCATCAAGCTCATCAGAATTTCCGTGGCGTAGGTGAAAAAGGCGATCAGATCGCCGGAGAGCATGGAGCCTGCGCCCACATAGTGTCCGCCGATCCACAGGATCGCCACGATGGTGCCGCCCATCACCAGCGTGATAAAGGGCATGAACAGCACCACGAAGCCGAACGCCCGCATGGCGGTATCCCGCAGATGGCGGTTGCGTCCGGCGAATTTTTCCGTCTCCTCCGTCTCCCGCACGAAGGACTTGACTACCCGAATGGCGTTCAGGTTCTCCTGCACCACCAGATTCACGTCGTCCGTGGCTTTTTGAAGCGCGGTAAAGAAGGGCCCCACCTTTGTCACCAGCACCACCACCGCCAGCAGCAGCAACGGGATGGATACCAGAAACACCTGTGACAGGGGAAGGGAAATGCGAAGCGCCATCACCAGCGCCGTAATGAGCATCACCGGCGCCCGCACGAAGATCCGCATGGACATCATCAGCGTTACCTGCATGGAAGCCACGTCGCTGGTGAGCCGTGTGATGAGCGACGCGGTAGAAAATCGCTCGATATTGGCAAAGCTGAACCGCTGTACCTGTTCATACTCCGCCTGCCGTAACTGCGCGCCGAATCCCATGCCCGCCTTTGCCGCCAGCAGCGCCGCGCCCACGCCGCCGGAGAGCGCCAGAAGCGCCATCACCAGCATTTTAAGACCGGAAGCGAGGATATACGACCGGTCGCCGCCGGCGATGCCCACGTCCACAATATCGCTCATGGCGTTGGGGAGCATCAGCTCCAGCACCGATTCCGCCGCCGAGCACAGTATCCCGCCCAAGATCCACCATCGGTATCCTCTGGTATAGGGCAGTAATTTCCGTATCATGCCTCGTCCTCCTGCTGTAAGTTTTGCGCCACGCGCAGTAAAAAGCCGGTGAGCAGTTTCCGCTCCTCTGCCGTGAAGCCCTGCTCCAACCGGCGGTCCACCTCGCCGATCACAGCGGTAAAATCGTCGTAAAACCGCATCCCCTGCTCTGTCAGCGTCAAAATGCGGCATCTGCCGTCCTGCGCTCCGGCGCGGCGCACCACCAGTCCCTTTTCCTCCAACCGGTCCACGATCCCGTTGACGGTGGACGGCTTCACCATCAAAAACCGCTCCAGCGTTTTCTGATTCACCGGCTCCGTCTGGCGGTGAAGATACGTCAGCGTCCGGCATTGCATGGGCGATACGTCATACTGCCGCAACAGCTTCCCCATCAGCTTGTGCACCTGATGGTGGCAGTATCCCATCAGCGCGCCGAAATGCTCCGGCATCTCGTGAAAGCATGCCATAGGCAGCTCCTTTCCGAAAAGTTAGCACACTAACAAATGACCAGCTCATCATAGCACAGCGCCGCCCCGTTCGTCAAGAGCGAAACAGGGCGGCGCGAGCGGAGATCGGCGGCGGACGCTACCGCGGCGTCACAAGGGAAAACTGCTCGTTCAACAGGAGGAACAGCTGCGGGAAAAGCCGCGTGAGGTTCCACAGCCCCACGCCGCGCAAGCCGTTTACCGCCGGGAGTGTCAGCAGTGCCTGAGCGCTTCGGGCGTCCTGAAACCACACCTCGTGTTCGCCATCCGGCGCGTAGTAGCGGAACCACGGCGCCTGTGCCGCCTCGTCGTATTCGATGCGGGCGCCGTACTGCCGTGCCAGCGCCAGCGCCTCCTGGGGCGAGAGGGAACGGGCGGCGGTATCGGCGCGGTAGGGAAGACGCCAGTCGTAGCCGTAGGTGGGCAGACCCAGCACGATCTTTTCCGCCGGGATCACCGACAGGGCGTAGCGCAAGACCTCCTCCACCTGCGGCAGCGGCGAGACGGCCTGTGGCTGGCTGTACGTGTTGCCCCACTCGTAGGCCATCAAAAGCACGCTGTCGGCGGCGCGGCCCAAGGCGGCGTAGTCGTGTCCCTCGTAGAGCTCGCCCGGCTGGTCGGCGGAGGTTTTGGCGGGCAGCGTGGTCTGCACCGCCCAGCCCATAGGCGAAAGGCGCCGGTGAAGCCGATCGATAAAGGCGGCGTAAGGCGCCGCCAGCGCCGCCCCCAGATTTTCAAAATCCACGTCCACGCCCCGATACCCTTTTTGCAGCATGGTGTCCGCCACCGCCTGCACAAGGCGCCGGCACTTCCCCTCGTCGGTGAGGACGGCGCGGGCGTTCTCCGTGCTGAAACCGCCGGACTCGGAGAGGGTGGAAATGCTCATATACGCCGCGGCGCCCTGCCGCGCGGCGGAGATGAGCAGCGACTCGTCCGCCAGAGGCGTCAGCGACCCGTCGGGCAACACGCCGTAGGTAAAGGGGATCAGCTCCGTGAGATAGGGAAGCTGTTGCTCCAGCAGGGCTCGGGAGATAAACGGATAGGCGTAGCCGCCGGCGGTAATGGCGCCGCCGGTAGGGGCGCGAAGCGCCACCGTCAGGACCTCGCCGGGTCGGATCACGCTTTGTCCGTGCAGAAAAAAATTGTTGCGGTACAAGGTATCCACCGTAACGCCGTACTGCCTCGCGATACCGAACAGTGACTCGCCCGGCGATACGGTATGGGTCGTAAGGGGAAACTGCACCACCAGGGCTTGCCCGGGTACCAGCGCGCCGTCGGGCGGCAGTTCATTCTGGCGCAGGAGATTTTGCGGCGATACGCCGTATTCCGCGGCGATGGACCGGACCGTCTCACCGTCGCGCACCACATGGATAGACATATACAACACCTCCGTATCAGCCTATGACCGGCGCGGTGCCGGCAGAACGGCGCGGCGCATAGAATGGGGGGAGATCAGGCAGGGAGGCGGCAGGATGGAACGATATACGGTGGCGCTGGCGGGAAACCCCAATGTGGGGAAATCCACCTTATTCAACCGTTTGACCGGTCTGCGACAGCACACGGGCAACTGGCCGGGCAAAACGGTGGAGCTGGCGCAGGGTGACTGGCGCGGCAGGGATTACGCGCTGCGCCTTGTGGATCTGCCCGGTACGTATTCCTTGCAGGCGGATTCGCCGGAGGAACAGGTAGCGGGCGATTTCATCGTCTCCGGCGCCGCGGACGTGACGCTGGTGGTGACAGACGCGGCGTGTTTAAGGCGCAATCTCCTGCTGGCGGTGCAGGTACGGCAGTTGACCCGCCGGATGGTGCTGTGCGTGAATATGATGGACGAGGCGCGGCGGCGTGGCGTGGAGATCGACACGGAGCGCCTCTGCCTGGCGCTGGCGGCGCCGGTGGTATGTATCAGCGCCCGAACGGGGCAGGGGGTGGAGGAGCTGTGCCGCGTTTTGCGCCAAACGGCGCGCCTGCCCTGCAGGGAGGATCGCTGGCATGTGACCTATCCGCCGGAGGCGGCGCAGGCGCTGACCGGCTTATCGCCCGGGGAACAGCTGGCGCGTTTGCGCCATGCGCCTTCGCCGGTGCGCGATCAGGTGATCGCCGCTCAGATGCGCCGCGCCGAGGCGGTGGCGGACGTGAGTATACGCCGCCGCGGCGCCGCCCGGGAAAGGGAGCGGCGGCTGGACCGGATCCTCACCTCGCGCCTGACCGGTATTGCCGCCATGGTGCTGCTGATGTCGGGCGTTTTCTACCTCACCATCTGGGGCGCCAATATCCCCTCGGCGTGGCTTGCCAAGGCGCTCTTTTCGTGGGAAGCGCCGCTCAAACGCTTGCTTGCCGCCGCGCCGTGGTGGCTTCGCGGCGCGCTGGTGGACGGTGTCTATCGCACCGTGGCGTGGGTGGTGTCGGTGATGTTGCCGCCTATGGCGATCTTCTTTCCGCTTTTCACCCTGCTGGAGGACGCGGGCTTTTTGCCGCGCCTTGCCTTTAATATGGATCGGCTCTTTCGCGCCGCCGGCGCCCACGGGCGGCAGAGCCTGACGATGTGCATGGGCTTTGGCTGTAACGCCTGCGGCGTCACAGGGTGCCGGATCATCAACAGTCCGCGGGAACGTCTGGTGGCGATGCTCACCAACTCGCTGGTGCCGTGCAACGGCAGGTTTCCCACGCTGATCGTGCTGATCACCCTGTTCTTTTCCGCCGGCGCCACCGCCGCGGCGCGGTCCCTGTGCGCCACCGCCGTCTTTTTGCTGGTGATCGCCTTTTGCGTGGCGCTCACGCTCTTATCGTCGCGTCTTCTCTCCGATACGCTGTTGCGCGGCGAATCCTCCTCTTTTTCCCTGGAACTGCCGCCGTACCGTATGCCCCGGTGGGGACAGGTGCTGGTGCGCTCGGTGCTGGATAGGACCCTGTTTGTCCTGGGCCGCGCCGTAACGGTGGCGGCGCCGGCGGGACTGGTGATCTGGGTTTTGGGCAACGTATCCGTCGGCGGCGAGCCGCTGTTGGGTGCCGTCGCCTCCTTTCTGGATCCGGCAGGCCGTTTGCTGGGTCTGGACGGCATGATCCTGCTGGCGTTTTTGCTGGGCTTTCCCGCCAATGAGATCGTGTTGCCCGTCCTGCTCATGGGGTATCTCCAAACCGGCACGCTGACGGAATACGAGGGTCTTGCCCAGCTTCGGGGCGTACTGGTCGCCCACGGCTGGACGGGGCAGACGGCGCTGTGCGCCATGGCGCTTTGCCTGATGCACCTGCCCTGCGGCACCACCTGTCTGACGTTGCGCCGGGAAACGGGGAGCCTGCGCTGGACGGCGGTGGGAATGCTGTTGCCGCTGGCGGCGGGCGTGGCGCTGTGCCTCGCCATCCACACCGCCGCGGTATTGTTCGGTATATAAAAGCGGCAGGACGCCGCCCTTTAAAGGGCGGCGTCCTGCCGTTTGTCAGCGGTCGCTGCGCAGATAACCGTCCGTATCCCGGACGCGTCCGTTTTCCAGCATTTGGTCAAACCGGTCCCGATCGGTGGAGAAGAGACCGTTTTTGTCGCTGTACTTCCGGCTCGTATCGGTGTCATAGTCCCCGCTGGTGATGGAATCGTCGGGGAAGAGCGGCTTGGTGCCGTTGTCCGTATTGGTGCCGGCGGCACAGCCGCTCATACTCACGCTTAACAGCGCGGCGATCGCCAAAGCGGCAAGCTTCTTTTGCATGGCCGTGTTTCCCTCCCTGTCGCAAAACGCGCGGCGCGAGCCGCGCCTTTGTAGTGTAAGCGGCGCGCGGAAAAATACCCGTTGTAAGTTCTGGCGGCGGCGGCAAAAAACGCCAGCGCGCCCAAACGGTTGCTTTTGGGAAGAAAAACCGCTATAATAAGCGTATCAGGGAAGGAGGACGGATTTTATGCAAAAATTGGAAAAACAGTTTCATCTGCACTGCGTTGCCGGCGATGTGGGGCGTTACTGCATCCTGCCCGGCGATCCGGGGCGGTGCGAGAAGATCGCCGGCCATTTTGACGAGCCGCGGTTTATCACGTCCAATCGGGAATATACCATCTATTCCGGCTATTTGCTGGGAGAAAAGGTGACGGTGTGCTCCACCGGCATCGGCGGCCCTTCCGCCGCTATCGCCATGGAGGAACTGCACAACGTGGGCGCGGATACGTTTATCCGCGTGGGTACCTGCGGCGGCATTGATCTGAATGTGCAAAGCGGCGAGGTGGTGATCGCCACCGGCGCGGTGCGGTTTGAGCACACCAGTCGGGAGTACGCGCCCATCGAGTATCCGGCGGTGGCGGATTTCACCGTGACCAGTGCGCTGGTATCGGCGGCAAAGGCGCTGGGCTATTCCTACCACACCGGCGTTGTCCAGTGTAAGGATTCCTTTTACGGTCAGCACGCGCCCGGGCGGATGCCGGTGAGCTACGAGCTTCTGGAAAAGTGGGAGGCGTGGAAGCGTCTGGGTGTGAAGGCAAGCGAGATGGAGAGCGCGGCGCTGTTCGTCATTGCCAACGCGCTGGGCTGCCGGTGCGGCTCCTGCTTCCACGTGATCTGGAATCAGGAGCGGGAAGCGGCGGGACTGGATCAGAGGATGAACGAGGAGACCGCCTCCGCCGTGGCGGTGGGCGTGGAGGCGCTCAAGCGGCTGATCGAGGCGGATCGGGAAAGACAATGAAGGATATCTAGAACAATGCAATAGTGACGTCCCTGTGCATAAAGATTATCACACAGGGGCGTCACTATTTTGGGAAAGATTGCTTCTCAACGCACATCCAGGTCAAGATCACAATTTGCACTGCCAGAACTATAAACTGTTATGTCGAATGTTCCTCGACCGGCATACTGCCCATAAGAATCATAGAGAGAAACCGTTCCCTTAAATACCCAACCGTAACTTCTATGATCTGATGTAGCAATATTATAGCGGGTTTCATTTGGATTAAAATAGATGTTAGCGTGCCTATCCTGAGTGAGAGCGCGCATTAGTTCGGACAACGCTTTCGCCTCAGCTTGACTTTTTGTCATAGACTGCTGGGTGTTCTCGACGGATGATTTGTCCTGCGTAGAAGTGCTTCCGGGTGTAGTACAACTCGACATTAGACAAGCGACCAGTATCAGTGACAACGAAAACATAATGATTCTTTTCATTTTTGTTTCTCCTATCTTTTTGTGAACGTGAGTACTTTTTGGATGACAGCATTCTCTTCAACTTCTATCCTGTACCCATTTTCTTTTGCCTTTCGAGCCAGCGGGGAAGAGAACTTTAGATACTGCATATTAGTTGGAAGACTCTTTCCTGTCTTTTTCTTGTATTGCTCATCGGTTAACTTAAAGGTTTTCCTTTGACAGAACAAATCATCCAATGCGCTTAGATCTAGTGCTTTTCCCATGCCAATTCCTCCTTTCTGTAATTTATCTCTTACCACACACTTTTCGAGACAAAAAAAGTGCGCAGCTCAAACAGAGTTGCGCACGAAAAACGCATCTCCGCTTGTTGCTACACAAACTTCTGCCATCCACACAAGGAGAACGCCAAAATGGAGGATGCGTTTTTACCTAAAAAAACACATTCTCTTTGTGCGGATGAGAGTATGCAGTTTGTGTAGCGACACCAGTATAGCACTTGTGCGAACAAAAGACAAGAAAAACATACATTACCATTCGTCCGTAAGCAAAAAGAGATCACAAATAGAAAGGGTGTGTTGCAGAAAGAAATCTACAACACACCCTTTTTGTATGGAAACTCTATACTTAAAACGGCTTTTGGTTTGTTATTCGCCCCGGTATGCCCGCGCCTCCGCCACGTAGGCGGCGGCATTTTCCAGATTACCGGCGATCTCCTGCTCTGTCAGCGTCCGGCGCACCTTGGCGGGAACGCCCACCGCCAGCGACCCGTCGGGGATCACCATACCCTGGGGCACAAGGGCTCCGGCGCCGATGATGCAGTGCTTGCCGATCACCGCGCCGCCCAATACCACGGCGCCCATGCCGATGAGCGACCCGTCGCCCACGGTACAGCCGTGGAGAATGGCGCCGTGCCCCACCGTGACGTGATCGCCCACGGTCAGCGGCTCGTCGAACTCCACGTGGAGTACGCAGTTGTCCTGTATATTACTGCCGCGCCCGACGGTGATGCCGGCGCGGTCACCCCGCACCACGGCGCCGAAAAAGATACTGCTGTCCGCGCCCACGGTCACGTCGCCCAGCACGGTGGCGTTGGGCGCGAGAAAGACCGACGGGTCAATGCAAGGCTTTTTCATCATCTTTCATCCTTTCGGGCGTGTCTATGATATGCACGTTCAAATGGTTATACGTCATCTCCACGTTGTTGCGCAAAAAGCTCTCCCGCAACGCTTCCGTCAAGGGATAGTAGACGCTCAAATAGTCCGTCGGCTTGCACCAGCACAGCACCAGATAGGCGATACTGCTCTCGCCGTAGGACGTGACCAGCACCGCCGGCGCCGGATCGGACAGCACGTGATCCACCGCCGCCACCGCTTCCAGACACGCCTTTCGCACCATGGACACCGGCGCGTCATAGGACGCGGAGACCGCCACCTCCACACGGCGCTTGCCCAGCGCGGAGAGGTTGGTCACCTTCTCCGACGCCACAGTGCCGTTGGGCAGGATAATGCGCGTGCCGGAGACGGTGTCGATACAGGTATGGGTCAGACGGATCTCCTCCACCGTGCCGGTATCGCCGCCGATGGTGACGATATCCCCCACGGAAAACGGCCGCGTCGCCACCATCACAAGACCGCCTGCCACGTTGCTCAACACCGTCTGCACCGCCAGCGTGATCGCCAGGGAGAGAACGCTCAAAAGCGCCACCAGCGACGTGATGGGAATTCCCAACTGATCCGCGGCGATCAGCACCACCACCGTCAACAGCGCAAAGCGCACGCCCGCCACCGCGTAGGTGACGATCCGCCCGTCCGCCCTGGCGCGCCCCAGCGCCTTGCGCAAAAGGACCGTTACCACGCGCACGACGATCAAGCCGATCACCAGCGTCAACAGGGCGTAAAGCGCGGCGTGGAGCGTTACCGACGAGGCAAGCGTTTCCCAAAGATCCGACGTTTCCGTTACACCGGTCAACACAGAATCCATCGCATAGTCCTCCTTTTAGAGATTGCGGATATCCTTCAAAAGATCATCCAGCGTCATGGTATGCACCAGCTCTTCCGCCTCCTTGTCCGCCTCCGATACCGCTTCCGGCTCCGCGGCAGGCTCCGGCTTGGCTTCCGGCTCTGTGGTTTCGGGCTCCACGGTTTCGGGCTCCACGGTTTCGGGTTCCACGGTTTCGGGTTCCACGGTTTCGGGTTCCACGGTTTCGGGTTCCGCGGTTTCGGGTTCCACGGTTTCCGGCTCCACGGCTTCGGGTTCCACGGTTTCCGGTTCCACGGTTTCGGGTTCCACGGTTTCGGGTTCCACGGTTTCAGGTTCCGCGGTTTCCGGCTCTGCGGTTTCGGGTTCTGTGGTTTCGGGTTCTGTGGTTTCGGGTTCTGTGGTTTCGGGTTCCGCGGCTTCGGGTTCCGGCAAGTCCGCTTCCGGCGGTTCTTCCGCTTGCAACGGCGCCGCGGCGCGGCGGCGGCCCACCGCCTTACCCACCAGCGTACCGATCACGTAGAACAGCAACACCACCAGCAACAGCGCCACGGCGGCAAACACCCATACAGGCAGATCGCCGGTATAGTCGCTCACGTAGGGGACGGTAACGCCCTCCACGGCAAGATCCGCGGCGCGAAGGAGCAGGGCGGACAGGGCGGCTTCCCCTGCCGGCGTGTCCGGCGTATCGGGTGGGGCCGGCTCGTCAGTGCCGAGGGAGAGCACCGGCAACGTGCCGCTATAAAACGGCATACGGTATACATGTACGGTATAGGTGCCCACGGTGGTCTGATCTTCGGCGGTACACCGTACGGCGAATACGTTATCGCCGGGTTTGAGGAAAGAAGTAACACCCTTGACGGACAGCGCCTTGCTGTCCTGCGCCACGCCGGAGAGGGTGATGTCTTTCACCTCGTAGGGCACATACGCCACGTAGTCGTATACCGTGGGACTGAAAGCGGGGCTGATCGTGCCGGCGCTGATACGCAGGGCGGAGAGCATGGCGTTGGTACTGGCTTTATAATTGGGGTCCTGCTGGCGGACGGCGGTGATATAGTAATACTTCTGAGCGCCGTTTTCCGCGGTCACCGTGACGGTGACGGTATTGGAGCCCACCACCAGCGAGTTGCCGGACACGCTGACGGACGCGCCGCTGTCGGCGCGGGTGTAGCTCAGATCCAGCGAGGATACCTCATAGGGGACGGTGACGGAATAGTTCACCGTTCCGCCGGAGAAGGCGGGGGACAGAGGCGCGTTGGAGCAGGAAAGCGCAGTCAGATTGGCGTTGCCGCTCAAGGGCGCCGCCACGGTGGCGCTCCAGGACGCACTGCCCAGAGAGATGGTTTGATTGGTGTCCGACGCGGTCACGCCGGAGATACCGGCGGAGATACTGCTGCCGGAGGCGGCGGAGGAGGGCACCTTGAACGTGGCGACAAACACGGAGGCACTGCCGTTGACGGGATTGGTCATGGCGGTATCGTAGGCGGTGAACACGTTGCCGTTGAGGGTGACCGTCCAGCCGCTGCGGGCGGAGGACACGTTGGAAAGGCTCATGCCGGAAATGCCGGAGAAGGAGCCGTTGATAGCGGTCAGATTACTGCCGCTGACGGAAAAAGTCAGCGTAACGGTACTGCCGCCGCGGATCCCGCCGGTATTGCCGCTGAGACTGGCGCCCGCCGCCTCGGAGCGGACAGGCAGAAGCAAAAGACATGCCAGCGAAAACGCCGCCAGATAACGGAAAGCACGTTTCATACACGGAGCCTCCTTTCAATCATTGGGGAGAGATGGTGCGCCGCCCCAGTGTGACGGCGAGGATCTGGGCGAAATCCGTGACGTCGATCACGCCGTCGCCGTTGAGATCCGCCGCCTGCGCCCGCGCGCCGGTGAGGGTGGTACGCTTGAGAAGATGGGCGTTGATCTGCGCCATATCGGTAATGTCGGTCAACCCGTCGCCGTTCACGTCGCCGGTGACCACCACGGACACCTGCTGTACCAAAGAGCCGTTTGCCGTCAGCGATACGGTCATGCCGGTAGCCACCTTGCCGGTGACCGCCTTGCCGTTTTGATCCTGCACGGTGATATACTGCGCCGGAGACAGCGACGCCAACAGTTGGGCGGCGGTGGTCCCGGCGGAGATCTTCCGCAGATAACCGCCGGAGAGGCGGTAAGAGCCGGTGGCGGTCATCTCCGTGACGGCGGAAATGGCGTGGGACTGGTATTGGGCGGTAAAGGAGAGGTTGCTCTCACCCATGGTCATACCGGCGCTGTAGCCGCTCCAGCCGATGAAGGTGTAGTACGTGGTGGCGCTCGCCGCGCGCTGAGGATCGGCAGGGGCGAGGATGGACTCGCCCTTGGTCAAAGAGCCGGAGGCGAGGACGGTCTTGCCGTCATAGTCGTAGAAGGTGTAGGTATAGAGCTTGTTCCAGTGGGCAGTCAGCGTAGTGTCCTGCGCGTAGGCGGTGGAGGCGGCGCTGACCTGCTTGCCGTTTTGATCAAACCAGCCGGCAAAGGCGTAGCCGCTGCGGCTGGGGGTGGGCAGACCGCTGAGCGACTGACCCGGCTCATAGGTGAGGGAGGTGGGGGAACAGGTGCCGCCGTTGGGCGCAAGCGTATAGGTGACGGAAATGGTCTCCTGCGCCTGCACCACAAAGGGCGAGGTAAGCTCATAGTGATTGCCGGCGCTGTCTGCGGCGGTGATGGAGAACACGTAGTTGCCCGCTTTCAGCGCGCTGAAAGGCGTGGCGTTATCCAGACGGCTCAAATCGTAATACGTACTGTCGGGGGAGGCGGAGGCGGTATACAGCGCGGAGGAACTGCCGGCAGGGAAGATCTGGGACTTGACGGTTTTAATGGTGTGGGTGCTGTGAAGCGTGCCACGCAGATAGTAGCCGGAGGAGCCCTCCACCAGCTTATTGGTCAGCGAGGGATAGTTGGCGCCACTGAGCGTCCAGCCGGCGTTCCCCGGGGTAAACTGCCACTGGAACATCTCCTCGCCGCTTCGCACCGCGCCGCCGGCGGAGGCGGAGGTCACCGTCAGATACCGTCCGGTGGCGCGGTTTTTCAGGGCGAAGCCGCTGTTATAGCGCACCAGCTCCCAGAACTGCCGGTCGCTTGCCGCCGGAGCGGACCAGGACACGGTACTGCCGCTGCCGCAGGTAAGACGGCGGGTGTCCGATTCCGTGGAAACGGTATAGCAGCCGCTGGCATAATACGTCAGCCGAAGCTGTTCGGCACTGCCCAGCGACAGATCGGGACTGATGAAAAGCTTATTGTTGGCAGGCAGGGAAACGGTGTAAAGCCCCTCCTGCAACGGCGCGTCGGTATACCCGTACTGCGCCAGCATCGCCTGCGCCTGCGCCGGCTCGTTGACCCACAGGCGGATGTATACGCCCACCTGAATATCCGAGGAGTTGCCGGAATAGTAGCGAAGCGCCTTTCCGTCAATGCCGTATTTTTCCGCGGTGTCGCCGGACATGGTGTAATCCAGCGTGAAATCCACGTCCGCCTGGGTGACCACACTGCCGCTTTCAGCGTATACCGCGCGGATCAGCTCGCTCTCCGGCTGGTTGGCAAAGCCGCCCAGGGAGGCAAAAGCACGCATGAATATATTGGCCGCGGAGGTAGATCCGTGCTGTATGGCGCGGCTCCACAGCACGTTGCGCAGAGCGATGCTGTAATTACTCATATCGAACGACGGACAGCGGCTCTTGTCCCGCAGGGCGTTGAGCGCCGAGAGATAGAACGCCTCGTAGGCATAGTCGCGCTGTGCCTGGGCAAACGCCTCCTCGTTGTCCTTGGCACATTCCTTCCACGCGGCGTTGAAAAGAGGACCGAAGCCGGGCGTGCCGGTATAATACGCGTCATACAGCTTGCCGCCGAAGGACTGGTAGATCACGTTGTCCGAGGCGAGGAGCCATTCAAAGAAGCGGCGCGGCGTTCCGGCGTTGCTGGCGAACATATAAAGACCGTAGGAGGTGCCGCCCAGATCGCCGTACACCGTGGCGACCTCGTCAGCCTTGCCGCGGGACTCGTAGCTGGCGCTCAATTCGCCCAAAAGCGACGCTTCCTGATCGTCGGCGGCGGTGGCGCCGGCAGGCGGCACAAGGACACCGGCAAAGAGAGAAAGCGTCATGGCACCGCACAGCAGACGCGAAAGCGCCCTGCGCACCGATGGTTTCATGCCGCGATCCCCCCTTTCCGATTTACATAACGATACATACCACCAGTATACCATACCGCCGCCCCCGTGTCTACCGTAAATTGCGGAAAAAGGGAGAAGACGGACGAAAAAGAACGAAATCACGCCACAGGGGGCGGAATGTTATGTAAACAAAAAGAACTGCCGCCTTTTGAGCGGCAGTTCCCGAACGGTACGGAGGGATCGGACGTCAGCGCGCCTTTTCGGCGAAGCTGTTGTCCACCAGCGTTTCAAAGGGGACGCGCGCGTCTTCCTCCAACTGTCCGGCGCCCACCATGATATCCTCCACGCGCTCCCATGCCTGGGAGGTCATTACCGGCGTTTCGTTCCACGCGCCGATGGCACGGAGACGACCGACCACTTGCGCCACAAGGGTTTGATCCGTGTCGGGGAACTGGGGCGCGATCACGGCGGCAACCTCCTCGTCCGTATGCTGTGCGACCCACTTCTGCGCCTTGGCAATGGCGTTGGTGAAGCGCTGTACCGTGTCGGCGTGGTCTTTGAGGTAGCTCTGGGTGGCAAAGTAGGTGGTGTACGGCACGTCGCCGCTCTCCTCGCCCAGAGAGCAGAGGATATAGCCCTGACCCTCCAGCACCACCTGGGAGGCGCTGGGCTCAAACAGCGCCACATAGTCGCCGCTGCCGCCGGTAAAGGCGCCCGCCATCATGTTGAACTGTACGGAGGTGTCCACCGTTACGTCTACGTTGGGCTCCAGACCGTTCTTGCGAAGCACGTATTCCAGCGTCATCTCCGGCATGCCGCCCAGACGGCCGCCGATGATCGTTTTGCCCTTGAGAGCATCCCACGTGAAGTCCTCGTCGGCGCGGCCTACCAGGAACGAGCCGTCCCGCTTGGTGAGCTGGGCGAAGATGCGGGGATAGTCCTCCTTGCCCTGATGATAGACGTAGATACAGCTCTCGCCGCCGGCAAAGCCGATGTCGCTCTGACCGGATACCACGGCGGTCATCACCTTGTCGGCGCCGCCGCCGTTGGTCAGCTCGATGGCAAGACCTTCCTCCTCAAAGTATCCCAGCTCAATGGCGGCGTACTGCGGCGCGTAGAACACCGAGTGCGTCACCTCGTTCAGACGTACCACGGTGCGCTCGACCTTTGTTTCCGACGGCGCCGGATCTGTTTTCGTTTCCGGCTCCGTTTCGGTTTTGCCGCACCCTGCCAGCATAGATACGACCATCAAAAGCGTGAACAGTACAGCAAGCAGTTTTTTCATTGCGTGACCCCCCATGATTTATCAAAATATTTTTCCACCCACAAAACGAGATAGTACATCACCACCGCGCACAGCGCCAGCACCAACACGCTTGCCATGACAAGGTCCATGTTGAATACCTGTGAGCCGTACACGATGAGATAGCCCAATCCCGCCCGTGAGACAAGAAACTCGCCCATAATGACGCCGACCCAGGAAAGACCTACGTTCACCTTCAGCGTCGCCAGCAGTGTGGCGCCGTTGGCAGGCAGGATCAAAAGCCGCAGGATCTGCCCCCGGGACGCGCCCAGCGTCTGCATCAGGCGCACTTTTTCCGTATCCACTTCCCGAAAGCCCTCATAGACGTTCAGGATCGTGACGATCAGCGAAATGGCAAGCGTCATGGCGATGATGGCGCCCATACCGGCGCCCATCCAGACGATGAATATGGGGCCGAGCGCCGTCTTGGGCAGCGCGTTGAGCACCACCAGATACGGGTCCAGCACCCGACTCAACCGCGGCCACCACCACATCATCATCGCCACCGCCGTACCCAGCGCCGTGCCGGCGGTAAAGCCGATGACCGTCTCCAGAACCGACTGTCCCACATGGCGCCAGAGCTGTCCCTGCTGTAAAAGACGCAGGGCGGTCCGCACCATGCGGCTGGGTGAACTGATGAGAAATCCGTCGCTCCAGCCAAGGCGTGTGGACAGCTCCCACAGCGCGAACAGCGAGATAAGAAGCGCCAACTGCCACAGGCGCACGGCGCGTTTACGGCGGCGCACCTGCAGAAGATAGGCGGCGCGCCGGGGAGAAAGCGTTTCATGTTCCATGCACGTCCAGCTCCTTCCAGATCGAGTTAAAGTAACCGGGGAACAGCGGCGAATCCCGCCGCTCCATCGGCGTAAGCGATTTCAGCGGACCCATGTCAAACACCGCTTTGACCGTGGCGGGACGGTGTGTGAGCACGATCACCCGATCGGACATGCTGACCGCCTCGGAAATGTCGTGGGTCACCAGCAGCGCCGTCTTGCCCTGCTCGCGGATGATGCGCGAAATGTGATCCGTTACGCTCAAACGCGTCTGGTAGTCCAGCGCGGAACACGGCTCATCCAGCAGCAGAATCCGCGGCTCGGTGGCAAGGGTGCGGATCAGCGCACAGCGCTGGCGCATACCGCCGGAGAGCTGTCCGGGACGCTTGCCGGCAAAGGCGCTCAAGCCGTAGCGATCCAACAGCGCGCGCACGGCGTCCTGACGCTGAGGCGTGTTCTGACGCCGGATGGAAAGTCCCAGCGTCACGTTATCCCAGATGTTTCGCCAGGGAAACAACTGATCCCGCTGGGGCATAAACCCGATCAGCGGCGACGGACCGGTGATCTCCGTGCCGTCGAGAAAAATGCTTCCGCCCGACAGACGCTCCAATCCGGCGATCGCACCTAACAGCGTGGATTTTCCGCAGCCGGACGGGCCGACGATACTGCAAAACTCGCCCTCCTCCATGGAAAATGACACACCGCCCAGCGCCTCCACCTCGCCGTCGGCTGCCTGATACGTCAGCGCGGCGTTTTGGAGCTCAATAATCATTCTCGTATGACCTCCTTGGGTAAAGTAAGCGGAGAATAGCTCTCCGTCCTCATACTATGCCGGTGCGCACGGACGGGGTGCATGACCCTGTCGGGGCTTTTCAAAGCGAAAAAAACGTAGTATAATCGAGAAAAAGCGAAAGGCGGGCGAAGACATGGGAATCGTAGTGCTGGGCGCGGTGTTCGTAGATATAAAAGGCTATCCGCTGGATCTGTATATCCCCGGCGGCCGCAACGCCGGCAGAGTGGAGCAGGTACACGGCGGCGTGGGACGCAACATCGCCGAGGATATCGCCAACGTGGAATTGAGACCGACCTTCGTGTCGCTGGTGGACAATACCGGCGCCGGGAGGGACGTGCTGGATCAACTGCGGCGCCATAAGGTGAACGTGGACTACGTGGGCGTTACCCCCAACGGCATGGGGACGTGGCTCGCCGTTTTCAACAACGACGGCGACGTGGCGGCGGCGATCTCCAAGCGGCCCGATTTGCGCCCTGTGCTGGATATATTGGAGCGGCGCGGCGAGGAGATCTTTGCCGCGGCGGACAGCGTGATCCTGGAGATCGACATGGAGCGGGAGATCGTCAAAAAAGTCTTCACGCTGGCGGAGCGGTACGGCAAGGAGGTCTACGCGGTGGTGTCCAACATGAGCATCGCCGTGGAGCGCAGGGATTTTCTCCGCCGCACCGCCTGTTTCGTGTGCAACCTGCAGGAGGCGGGGATCCTGTTTTCCGAGGATTTCGGCGGCGTGAGCGCCGCACAGATGACGGAGCTTCTGCCGGAACGGGTGAAAAACGCCCGGATCCGCCGCATGGTGGTGACTATGGGCGGCGAGGGCGCCGTATACGCCGACGACACAGGCAACGCGGGCGTCGTGCCGGCACAGCGGGTGGACGTGAAGGATACCACCGGCGCCGGCGACGCGTTCTTCTCCGGCGTCGCCATCGGACTGACTTACGGAAAGTCGCTGGAGCAGGCCTGCCGTATCGGCACGCGGCTTGCCTCGTCTGTGATCTGCACGGCGGAAAACGTCTGTCCCCGCTTTTTGCCGGAGGAATTTGATTTGAAAATCACGCCGAAAGGCGATTTTTCCCAGGATACATATTAAATTTTTCCATTGTTTTTTTGAGGACAAATCCACTTGACAAATCCTGCGCGGTACGATATGATATACGAGAATCATTCATAATGCGCGGGATTATCTCCGTTTTGTGCAAAGCGGCGGTGCTCCGCCGAAAAAACCCCCAACAGAGAAGGCGAAAGGGATAGAATATTATGAAAGAAAATCATGCGGAACAAACCAGCTATGAGATCGACCTGATGCGGCTCGCCATGGCGCTGTGGCGGCACATCACGGTCATTGTTGTCACGTGTATCGTGCTGGGCATCGTGGGATACGGGTACGCCAAGCTCACCATCGTGCCTCGCTATGAGGCCAGCGCACTGATGTACGTGAACAACAGCTCCATCTCTTTAAGCGGCGCCAGCGTCACCTTCAGCACCTCCCAGATCACCGCCGCCAGAAGCCTGGTGGATACGTACAGCGTCATCATGAAAACACGGATGACGCTTAACGCCGTGATCCGTAAGGCGGGTGTGGATTACAGCTATGAGCGGCTGTACAACATGGTGCGCGCCCAGTCCAAGGATGAGACGGAGATCTTCGCCATCACCGTGACCTCCACCGATCCGGAGGAAGCGGCGCTGCTGGCCAACACCATCGCCGACGTACTGCCCGATAAGATCAGCGACGTCATGGAAGGCAGTAACGTGAAGGTCGTCGATCGCGCCGTGGTGCCCAAAGCGCCCATCTCGCCGGGCAACAGCCGCTATGCGGTGATCGGCGCACTGCTGGGTCTGCTTATCAGCGGCGGTGTGGTCATTCTGGTAGAGCTGTTTGACAACGTGATCCGCGACGAGGAATATCTGATGCAGACGTACGATGTTCCCCTGTTGGGGCTTGTGCCGGATCTTTTAAGCCGTGAGGACGAGAAGAGCTCCTCCGGCAAGGCGGCGAAGAAGGGGGCGAAAGAATGAGCAAGGAAAAGAAAAGAGCGATCGGACAGAGCGCAGAACCCTCTTTGCGCGAGCAGCGGAGCATGCTGTGCGAGAACCTGAGCTTCATCTCTGCCGAGGCATACAAGCAGATGCGCGCCAATCTTCTGTTCGCCCTGCCGGATCAGGAGGGGGAATGCCGTATCGTGGGCGTGACCAGCTCCATCCGCGGCGAGGGAAAATCCACCACCGCCATCAATCTGGCGTATACGCTGGCGGAAACGGGCAAGATGGTACTGCTGATCGACGCGGATATGCGCGTGCCTACCGTGGCGAAGAAGCTGGCGATCACCGGCAAGCCCGGTTTGAGCAACGTGCTGGCGGGTCTTTGCACACCCGATAAAACCATCCAGACTTCTTACCACATGACGAACTGGCACCTCATGCCCGCCGGTGACATCCCCCCCAATCCCTCGGAGCTGCTGGGCTCGGAGCAGATGGGTAAGCTCTTGAAAGAACTTGCCGCCACCTACGAGTTTATCGTGGTGGACCTGCCGCCGGCAAACATCGTTTCGGACGCGCTGGCGGTATCCCCCTGGGTCAACGGACTCCTGGTGGTGGTTCGCGCCGGTTATACCGAAAAGCAGGCGCTGACCGAGTGCATGCGCAATTTGCAGGTGCTGGAAAACAAGCTCCTTGGCTTCGTGCTGACGGATACCGATCAGATGCCCAAACGCTACGGGAAATACGGCCATTACGGGCGCTACAGAAAGTACGGCAAATACGGCAGATACAGTAAATACGAGAAATACAGCTCTTACGGCTATTATTACGGTAAGAAGAGTACCGCAAAGCCTGTATCCAAAACCGTGGAAACCGTCCGGCAGACGGTAGAGCAGGTAGTACAGGGGAACGCGGAAGAGCGCAAGTGAGGCGCGGTATGGTAGATTTTCACAGCCACGTGTTGCCGGGGATGGATGACGGCAGTCAGAGCGTTTCACAGAGCGTATCCATGTTGCGCGCCCTGGCGGCGCAGGGCGTGGACACGCTGGCGCTGACGCCCCATTTTTACGGACAGAGCACTTCGCCGGAGCAGTTTTTGGCGGAGCGCGCCGCCGCCATGGAGCGGCTCAAGGGCGCGCTGGAGGACGGGATGCCCTCCTTGCTCTTAGGCGCGGAGGTGTACTTCTTCCACGGCATCAGCCGCATGGAGCAGTTGCTCGATCTGCGTTTGCAGGGTACACGCCTGCTGCTGTTGGAAATGCCGTTTTGCGCCTGGGGCAGACGGGAAGTGCGGGAAGTTCTGGACCTTTGTGAGAACCCCTCCTTCGTGGTGATGCTGGCCCACGTGGAGCGATACCTGAAATACGCGCCCGCCGACGCGTGGGGCGTGCTGCGTGCCTCCGGCGCCATCATGCAGTCCAACGCCGCCTTTTTCCTGCCGCGCAAAACACGCGGGAAAGCGTTGCGGATGGTGCGGCGCGGTCAGATCCACGTGCTGGGGACCGATTGCCACAACATGGAGGATCGCCGCCCCTGCATGGACGAAGCGGCGGCGGTGCTGGAAAAACGGTTCGGCGCGCAGGCGGTGCAGGCGTTTTTCCGGCAGGGTGAAGCGTATCTGGAGGAATGGAGCATTTGAAGAGATGGATCTATCTCGCTGCCGGTATTCTTTGTGCCGCCGCGTGCATACTGCTGCTGTGGAAAGCCTTTCCCCGGCACGTTACGCCGGAACCGCCGCCTATGGTAGAGCCGGAGGTCATCGAGGAACCAGAGCCGCAGCAGGAGGAGGAGCCCTATCGTAGTCCCATTGATTTTGCTGCTTTGCAGGCGAAGAATACGGATATCTACGCGTGGCTCACCATTACCGGCACCCACATCACCTATCCGGTACTGCAAAATCCGGACGCTGATGAATACTACCTTAACCACAACGAGGAAAAGCAGTGGGCACAAGCCGGCGCGCTGTTTTCCCAAGCCAGATATAATTCGCGGGATTTTAAGGATCCGGTGACCATCATCTACGGACACCGGCAGAACGACGGGACCATGTTCGGCGATCTGCAGCCCCTCTATCTGGGCGACGCCGACTATTCCGAGATCAACGAGGTCGTGATCTATCTGCCGGAGGCGGAACTGCACTACCGCATTTTCGCCGCCGTACCCTACAGCAACGAGCATATATTATATATGTATGATTTTTCCGACAGCGCCGACTATCAGCGGTTTTTGGACACGGTGTATGATCTGGACGACTATGCCGCCAACTACCGCATGGAGGACGCCGCTGACACGGACGACCATCTGCTGATCCTGGAAACCTGTTTGCAGACCAATCGTCTGCGGCGTTTTCTGGTGATCGGGAAGCTGGTGGAGACGATCCCCGTTTCGTATATTGACGGCAGAAATGCCGATTGATATAAATTTATAGAAAGGATGATGTAGCATGAAGAAAATTCTTGCAACGCTTGCGGCGGCTCTGCTGATCGCCTGCCTGACCGTTACGGTTTTCGCTGACGAGGTGACCAAGGAAGAAGTCGATGCGGCAAACCTTCCCAGCGCCGAAGTCGGTGAGGGCAAGACCGTGGCGCCCGGCGATGAGGATACGACTGCCCAGTGGCACGTGGATACGACCGCCGATGGCGAAGCGGAGAAGGCTTCTCTGCGTGACGCCATCAACGCCACCAACGCGCAGCTGAACAAGGACGGCGACGTTCTGTACCTCTTCGACGTGAAGACAGTCAGCGGTGCTAAGAAGGCGACGCTGAAGGTCAAGATGCCTTCCGGCACCACGCTGGCGTACGTTCTGCGCTATGATGAGGGCAACGGCGCTTGGGTGCGCGTAGAGGCGAGCTATGCGGACGGCGTTCTGACGGTCGCGGCGACTGACGTGCTGTCCCCCGTTGCGGTCGTGGTGGAAACCAACGGTACGCCTGTGTCCCCCCAGACCGGCGAAGCGGTGACCGCTGTGTATGCCCTCGGCGCCGTGCTGTTGGCGGCCGCGGCGGCAGCTTTTATCGTCAAGAGCAGAAAGGCTGCTTGAAGTCGATGATCTTTCGCATTTGAAGGAGCTTGCCATGAACAACGAACAAGCAAAGCTCACAAAGTCCGGCTTCATCATCTTGGCGATACTGGTGGTGCTCTGCCTTGCGGCAGGCATCACGGCTTACGTTCTGAATGACAAGCAGGGTCAGCCAACTGACCCTGCTGTCATATCGGACGACGCCGATCAGTTGTTGCTCTATGAGGGCGGATACTATCGCCTGCGGGACGACCTGGAGACCGTGCTTCTTATGGGAGTGGACAAGACCTCCGATTTCCATGAAACAGCCGGCGGCAGTGTCAACTACCAGCAGGCGGATTTTCTGATGCTCCTGTTGCTGGATAAGGAGCAGAAAAAGTGCGTTCCGTTGCAGATCAACCGCGATACCATGTGCGTGATCTGGCAGCTGGACATCTACGGCGATCCTCTGGTACCCATCAACGGGCAGATCACGCTGGCACACGCCTACGGAAGCGGCGGCAAAGACAGCTGCCGCAATCAGGTGCGCGCCGTGTCCGATCTGCTCTACGGAATGAAGATCGACAACTATATCTCCGTGACGATGGACGCCGTACCGGCGCTGAACGATCTGGTGGGCGGCGTTACGGTGACCGTTCTGGACGATTTTTCCAAAATCAGCGACAAATTGGTACAGGGCAGTGAAGTGACGCTGACCGGCGATCTGGCGCTGGAATATGTGCGCGGGCGCATGAGTGTAGGGGATGGAAGCAACATCAGCCGCATGGCGCGCCAGCGCCAGTATTTGGTTGCTCTGCGGGCAAAAATGCAACGCATGCAACAGGAGGACCCCAATTTTCAAATAAAAGCGATCTCCGCCGTGTCAGACGGTATGGTGACGGACTGTTCCACCTACCGGCTTTCCGAGCTGGCGGAGATGATCAGCACCTATGAATTTGACGATATTCAGACGATTGCCGGCGAAGCGACGGCAGGCGAAGAATTTATGGAGTTCTACGCCGATGAGGACGCTTTATACCGCCAGGTGATCGAGCTGTTTTACGATCCCGAGAAATGAGTAGAGGCGTATGAAGAAGTTTTTCCAGGAGCTCGCCCTGCTGGCGGCAAAGGCACTGAACGTGACCTTGATCGCCCTGCCGGTCGGCGCCGCGTGGCTGTTATATTATACAGAGCGCACGACTGTCCCGTTCCACCGCATGGGGAACTGGGCGGTCTTGGCGCTGTTTGTTTTTTTCTACGTCTTTCTCACGCGGGTATACGGCGCGTTCCGTTTGGCCATCAGCCGCATTTCCGATATGCTCTACGGGCAGATGCTGTCCGTCCTTCTCTCGGACGCGGCGCTGTTCGGCGTGATCTGCCTGCTGACCCAGCGTCTGCCGGCGGTCTGGCCGATGTTGGCGGCGCTTGTCGCCCAGGCGTTTTTAGCGACGGCATGGTGTACCGCGGCGCATATCTGGTATTTTTCCACGTTTCCGCCGCTCCGTTCCGCCGTTGTGTACGGCGGGCGCAAGAGCATGGAGGAGCTCATCCAGACTTACGGATTGGAGAAAAAATTTCACGTGGTACTGACGCTTACGGCGGAGGAGTGTATCGAGCAGCCGGAGCGGCTGTTGGACGTGGAAGCGATCTTTATGCCGGACGTTCACAGCGGCGAGCGAAACGCGATCTTGAAATTCTGCGTTGAGCACGGCATCGAGTGCTACATACTGCCCCGTCTGGGTGATATTATCATGAGCGGCGCGGAAAAGATCCAACTGTTCCATATGCCGATGCTTCGGGCACAGCGGTACAATCCGCCGCCGATGTACCTCTTTATCAAGCGGGTGTGCGACATCGTGCTGTCGGTGGCGGCACTGCTGGTGCTCTCACCGTTTCTCGCCGCCACGGCGATCGCCGTATCCACCGACGGCGGACCGGTGTTCTACCGGCAAAAACGGCTGACAAAGGACGGAAAACCCTTCTGGCTCGTGAAGTTCCGCAGTATGCGGCCCGACGCGGAGGGGGACGGCGTGGCGCGGCTTTCCACCGGCGAAAAGGATGAGCGCATTACACCGGTGGGGCGCGTGATCCGCAAGATCCGGATGGACGAACTGCCGCAACTTCTCAACGTGCTCAAAGGCGATATGTCGCTGGTGGGTCCCCGCCCGGAGCGTCCGGAGATCGCCGCCCAGTACGAAGAGGATATGCCGGAATTCCGGCTTCGTCTGCAGGCAAAGGCGGGCTTGACCGGCTACGCGCAGGTGTACGGCAAGTATAATACCACGCCCTACAACAAATTGCAGATGGACCTGATGTACATTGCCAACCCGGGTCTTTTGCAGGATCTGAAGCTCCTGCTTGCCACGGTGAAGGTGCTGTTCCTGCCGGACAGCACCGAGGGTATCGAGGTGGGGCAGACCACGGCGACGGACGGCGGCAGTGCACAGAGCGAACAAAAGGCGCTTAGCGAATAGCGACTATGAAGATCAGCGTGATAATCGCCGCATACAACGCGGAAAAATGGATAGCCGACGCGATCGATGATTTGCGCGGACAGACCCATAAGGATCTGGAGATTATCCTTGTGGATGACGGCTCGACAGATAAGACGGCTGATATTTGCCGCCAAAAGGCTGAATCGGATGACCGGATCCGGGTGATTTCCCAGAAGAACGGAGGGCCTTCTTGTGCCAGAAACCGCGGACTGTCCGCGGCAACAGGAGATTATATCGGGTTTATGGACGCCGATGACCGCGTCGATCCGGAGATGTATCAGTTTCTGGCCCAGACGGCACGGCGGTATAAAAGCGACATCGCCGCGTGTAACTTTGAGCAGGAATACGGTGAGATCGTCCCAAAAGCCCACCACGACAGCGGCGGCAACGTGGTCCATTTCATCGGGCGCGCCGCGTGCCTGGCGTCTATCGAGAGCGCGGAGGTCAAGCTGGGTATCGTTGTGTGGAACAAGATCTTTCGGCGGGAACTGATAGAGGGATTGCGTTTTCCGGAGGGCAAACACCTGCTGGAGGATATGACCTTCGTTTACGCCGCCGCCGACAGAGCAAGCCGTGTCGACTACATCGACCTGTCCCTTTATCACTATCGCTACTCGCCGACCGGCATTACGAAGTCCATCGGAGCGGCGGAATATCTCGATCCGATCGAGAGCATCGCCGCGCTGATTGAATGGTCTGAACGGGAGGCGCCGGAATGTTCAAAGCAGTTGATCGAACGGTACCTCTTTTGGAATCAAAAGGCGTGTGAGGCGATGCTCAAAAATTATGATCCGGTGATATTCCGCGCGGTTAAGGGCAATATTAACCGCTATAAGAGCCGGATCAGGGGGCTTCCCCTTCGCATAAGGGTTCTTGTGGGCGCCGCCGGAAGATCCTGGCTTTGCTACAAGTGCGCGGGGGAAATGAACGCCCTTTTGAAACGCGCCTACCGAAAAGGTTTCACAGTGAAACGGTAAAGGAGAGAAAACCGCCTATGAAGCGCGTGATCACCTACGGAACATTCGATCTTCTTCATTACGGACATATCAATCTGCTTCGCAGGGCAAAAGCTCTGGGCGACTATCTGATCGTGGTGATCTCCACGGACGAGTTCAACTGGAACGAAAAGCACAAAAAGTGCTACTTTCCCTACGAACAGCGAAAGGCGCTGGTGGAAGCGATCCGCTACGTGGATCTGGTCATTCCCGAAGAGAGCTGGGGGCAGAAACGCAGCGATATGCACGAATACCACATCGATACGTTTGTGATGGGGGACGACTGGAAGGGCAGATTTGACTTTTTGAAAGAAGAGGGCGTGGAGGTCGTGTATCTTCCGAGGACGCCGGAAATCAGCTCTTCACAGATCAAGCAGGATCTCTATGACGCCAACGCCGTCACAGACGGAAGCCGCGTAAACCACGACGAGATCGACACAGACCCGAAATAAACCGGCGAGGGGAGGAAAAAGATGCGCCAGCGGCTGATCTATCTTTTGAAACACAACGCGTGGATCCAGACCTTCTATCGCGTGGTGATGAGCGCGGTGTTTCGGATCTGGGGCGCGTTTCTCCCGACGGACCCGCATCTGGTGCTGTTCACCTCCTTCATGGGCAAAGGCTGTAACGACAGCCCCAAAGTGATCTACGACTATTTGCAGGCCACGCCGGCGTATCGGGCGCTTCGCTGTGTCTGGGCGTTTGAATCGCCCGAACAATTCCCCGGCGTTACGGCGGTGAAGCTGGACAGCCCCGCCTATTTCAAAACGGCGCTTCGGGCAAAATACTGGGTCACCAATACCAACATCGAGCGGGGACTGCGGTTTAAGAAGAAAGACCAGGTCTATTTGAACACGTGGCACGGCGTGGCGCTCAAGAAGATCGGAAACGATTGCCCCGGCCGGAAGGATTATCATTTTGATACGGTAGATCATTTGGTGGTGTCCGGCGACTATGACGAGCGCGTTTTTTCCTCCGCGTTCCGCGCCGATCGGAAAACGTTTTTGCGCTGCGGGATGCCGCGCAACGAGGCGCTGTGGTACGCCGATGAGGCACAGAAGCAATCCGCGCGCCGGAAGCTGGGCATACCGGCGGGAAAAAAGGTGATCCTCTACGCCCCCACGTGGCGGGAGAGCACGGACGGCGGAAAAACCTACGTGATCCGGCCGCCGATCCATTTCGACAGGTGGAAAGAGGCGCTGGGAGCGGAATACGTGGTGCTCTTCCGCGCCCATCACCAGACGACCGGCGTGCTGGGCGTCGTCTTTGACGAGTTCGTTCGGGACGTTTCCGATGATCCGGCGGTGAACGATCTGATGATCGCCGCCGATCTGCTGATCACCGATTACAGCGCCATCGCCTTTGATTTCTCCATTCTCTGTAAGCCGATCCTCTGCTACGCTTACGATTACGACAGTTATCTGGCACAGCGGGGCACGTATTTCGCCATTGACGAGCGGTATCCCGAAAAGAGCTGCCGGACGGAGGAGGAGCTGCTGGAGCAGATCAGGACACTGCCGTATGAGGCGGCGTGCCGGCGCGCACAGGCGTTTCGGGACGCGTTCGTGCAGTACGGACCGGGCGCGACACAATCGTGCGTTCAGGCGCTGTTCGGGAATCTGACGGAGAGAGGAAAGAATTGACGTGAAAGTTCTGTTCTGGATGTTTATCGGGTTTGACCGCCACGCCACGTCAGAACATCTGCTGTGCGCCATGATCGAACAGCTATGTCGGGCGGGGCACACCGTTCATCTGGTACAAAAAGATACCGGAGGCGAGCTCCCCGCCATTCCGACCCGACTGAAGGACTATCCGGTGACGACGGATACCGTCCCTGCCCGGGCAGTGGATAAGAAAAACTTCGCCGCGCGCTATCTGGCGGAGCTTGCCTATATCCGACAGTGTAAAAAGGTGTTTCATGCCGACTACGACGCCGCCTTTATCCAGTCTGACAACGCCGCCGGCTTCGCGGTGAGCGCCGTGAGGCGGAAAGCGCCCGGGGCAAGGATCACCTTTAACGTGCAGGACGTGTTTCCCTACAACGCGGCGCTGGGCGGAAAGCTGAAGCAAAACGGGCGGCTGTTTCGTGCCCTCGCCGCCGTTCAGCGGTACGGATACCGTCACGCCGATCGCGTTATCACCATTTCCGAGGACATGAAGGATACGCTGGTGGCGGACGGTTCAGAGGCGGATAAGACGGAAGTCATTTATAACTGGTCCTATCAGGACGCGCTGTACGAAAACCCCGATCTCGCGCCGGTGGCGCATCTGTTCCGTCCGGACACGTTTCGCGTGGTCTATGCCGGAAATATCGGCTTGATGCAAAACGTGGAGCTTTTGATCGAAACGGCAGACCGGATGCGGAACGATCCGTCGGTGTTCTTTTATATCATCGGCGACGGAGTCTATCGGGAGAAGCTGGAGGAAACCGTAAAAGCCCGCGGCATGGAAAACGTCGCGTTTTTACCCATGCAGCCGCCGGAGCTGGCGCCGCTGTTGTACAGTGCGGCGGACGTGAACGTTATTCCGCTGGTAAAAGGGGCGTACCGCACGGCGCTGCCCTCTAAAACCGCCACGTGCCTTGCCTGCGGCAAGCCGGTGATCTTCGCCATCGGGAAACAGAGCCGGTTCGGCGCCAGAGTGAGGGAGGAAGCCGGCGCCATCGTGACGGAGCCCGATCAGCCGGACGAGCTGGCGGAGGCGATCCGCGCCGTGCAAAACGGCGCAAAAGCCACCGGCGCAGGCGCGTTTTTTCTCAAATACTGCGGCATCACAGCCAACAGCAAACGGTATGCCGAGCTGATTGCAGGGAAAGGATAGCTTATGAAGCTGCTGCTGATCTCCCCGCTTCCGCCGCCGGAGGGCGGAATCGCCACGTGGACCAAAGGGTTTTGCACCTATATGGAGCGGGAAAAGCACATGGAGATCTCACTGGTGAACACCTCCTTGATCGGGAAGCGGAGCGAAAAAAAGGCCCGAGGGTTTTATCCTGTCGATGAGCTGAAGCGAAACGCCGCCATTATCCGGCAGTTTAAGGAGTCCGGCGGGCGGGAGGATCTGATCTATCTTTGTTCCTCCTGCACGTGGACGGGACTCATTCGGGATTACTGCATGCTTAAAACCGGCGTTCACAAGCCGCTGGTGATCCATTTTCACTGCAATATCGTCGATCAGGTGGGGCACAGCCGGATCGGGCGGCGCATTTTGCGCTACATGATCTCCAAGGCACGGCAACTGATCGTTTTGAACCACGCCTCCTATGCGTATCTGCTGCAGATGGGTGCGGAGAATATCACGCTGATCTCCAATTTCATCGACGGGGATTGGGTCAGCGAGCCATATACCGTGCGGGAGACCATGGAACGGGTGTTATATGTGGGTCACGTGCGGGAGCGAAAAGGCATGAAGGAGCTGGTAAAAGCCGCCGAGGCGTTCCCCACCGTGCAGTTTGACTGCATCGGACCGGTCAGCGACGATATGGCAGACGTCCTCCTGCCGCCCAACGTACACTTTTTGGGCAAGCGGAGCGCGGAGGAGGTCAAAACGGAGCTGAGCAGAGCGGATCTGTTTGTGTTGCCCAGCTATTCGGAGGGCTTTTCTCTGGCGGTGCTGGAGGCGATGGCCTCGGGACTGCCGGTGGTCGCCAGCGACGCGGGCGCCAACGCGGATATGATCGAGGATCGGGGCGGGATCATTGTGCCGCCTATGGACGCGCAGGCGCTGGAGGCGGCGATCCGGACGATGGAAGATCCGGCAAAACGCGCCGCCTGTTCCGCGTTCAACAGGGAAAAGGTCCGCACCTGCTACACAGCCGAGCGGGTGCTGGAACAGTTATTCGGTGTATTGGAGTGTGTGGAGTGAAGATAGCCAGAGGGATGCTTCGGCTGCTGGAACTGCCGGGCCTGGCGTGGCAGAGGTGGATCGGCAGCCCCGTGCGCTGCGCCTCGTTTGCCGCGTGCGGAAAGCACGTCAGATTGGGACGCGGGTTCGGCATACAGGGCGCGGAGCGGATGCGCATGGGAAACCGGATCACCATCGGACCGGACTGCCGGATCCTCTGTACACGGGCGGATTGCGTGATCGGGGACAACGTAATGTTCGGACCGGGTGTGACGATCATTACCGGAAATCACCGGATCGATCTGCCGGATCGGCCGATGTACGACGTGACGGACGCGGACAAGCGGCCGGAAGACGATCAGCCGGTGATACTCAAAGGCGATAACTGGATCGGCGCCAACGCGACCATCCTCAAGGGCGTTACGATCGGCGAAGGCGCGGTCGTGGCGGCGGGCGCGGTCGTCACGCGGGACGTGCCGCCCTATTCGGTGGCGGGCGGCGTACCGGCAAAGGTGATCGGCAAGCGGTTTTCGTGACGCCGCGGGAGGAGCTGTATGGGGAAATACATCTTATATATCGACTCCATGCAAAGAGGCGGCGCCCAGCGGGTGATGACGATTCTGGCGGAGCATTTGAGCAAGACCGGAGAAGTGATTCTGGTCAATGACATTCTGCCGGTGCCGGATATTCCCGAATACACGATCGGCGGGGGCGTCCGGAGGCTCTTTCTGGACGAGGGCGCCCAAGGGCCGGACGGCAGGAATCTGCGCCGTATCAGGCGATTGCGGCAGATCATCCGGCAGGAACAGCCCGACGCGGTGGTGTCGTTTCTCGGACCGCCCAATCTGCGGATGCTGTGCGCCGCCGCGGGATGCCGGACGCGGAAGATCGTTTCCGTGCGGAACGACCCCTATCGGGAGTACGGCGCGGGCGTGAAGAAAACGGCGGCGCGGCTCGCCTTTCATCTGGCGGACGCGGCGGTGTTTCAAACGGAAGAAGCCGCCGAATATTTCGGCAAAAGCATCCGCAAAAAAGCGGCACTGATCCCCAACCCGATCAGCCGGAGCTTCTATGAAGCGGACTGGACGGGGACGGGGCGGAACATAATCGCTGTGGGCAGGGTACAGCCCCAGAAGAACTATCCCCTGCTGCTGGCGGCGTTTTCCCGGATCGCCCGGGATCATCCGGACGTGGACGTGGATATTTGCGGCGACGGCTATTTAAGGGACGGCTTGACGCGGCTCGCCGATGAGCTGGGGATCGGGCAAAGAGTGCATTTCCACGGCATCGTCTCCGATATACCGCGGCGGCTGGCGTCGTCCGGCGTGTTTGTGATGACCTCGGATTACGAGGGGATGCCCAACGCGCTGATGGAGGCGATGGCGGTCGGCGTGCCGGTGATCGCGACGGATTGCCCTTGCGGCGGACCCCGTGCGCTGACGGAGAACGGAACGTATGGCGTGCTGGTGCCCCGCGGCGACCCCGAGGCGCTGGCGCAGGCATTACACGAGATGCTCGCCGGGACGGAGCGGGCGGAATACTATCATCAAAAAGCAAAGGAAAGAGCCGAGGCATACCGGACAGAGAAAGTCATGCAAGCATGGGACAGGATCCTGTCGGCGCCTTCGGATCGAAGGAAGAGGTAAATGATATTCAGCGGCAGAAAAGGCGGTATAAAAAGGAACGGCGTCCTTGGGGACGGTTTGCTGTGGGTACTTACAACGGTACTCATGGTTTCCTTTGTCGTTTTTGAAAAGGAAGCCGCGGGAAAATACATCTTTTTGGGGATCGCACTTGCCTTTTTTGCAGTGTATTCCCTGCAACAGAAGCTGCATATCCGCATGGCGTTTGACGCATTTCACACGTTTACGGCGCTGTTCGGACTGTTTTGCATCGCCTCCATGGGATGGGCGCAGGATCCGGATCTGACGTACCGGCGCATGACTACCGTGGTGGAGACGATCCTGTTTATGTGGCTTTTATATCTCTACTACCAAAAGGAGGAGAACGTAAAGCGGCTGCTGGACGTGGTCTGTATCACCGGCTCGGCGGTGGCCATATACGCGATCATACGGTACGGACGGGAGCTGATCAGCGCGATCATCCTCTCCGGCGCCCGAGCGGAGAACAGTTTTGCCAACATCAACGCGATCGGCGTGATGAGCGCGTTTTCCGTGGTGATCTTTTTTTCCAGACTGATCCGCAAGCAGATCTCCCTGTCCATGCTGTTGGCGGTGCCGTGCTTTATCATGGTGGTAGTCTCCGGAAGCCGCAAGGCGTTTGCGGCGCTGGTGCTGGGGATCGTCATGCTTTTGCTGATCCGGGGAATGGCAAAGAGCCGGAACCCGTTCCATACGCTGATACGGGTCTTGCTGGTATGCGTGGCGATCTTCTTTTTGGGGCGCGCGTTGCTGACACTTCCGCTGTTCAAGCCGCTGATGATGCCGATGACCCGACTTTTCAACTATTTTACCGGCGCGGGCGATACGGATGAATCCGTGCGGCGGCGCATGAAATTCGTGGAGCTGGGATTGCAGCAGTTCAAAAGCACGCCCCTGTTCGGCATGGGGATCGGGAACTCCTCGCTGTTGATCGGCAGGGACACGTATCTGCACAATAACTATATCGAGCTGTTGGCTTGCGGCGGATTGGCAGGAACACTGCTGTATTACGCGCCGTATCTCTATCTTATCAAGTACATGATCCGGTATCGGCGGATCAAAAACGAGGAAAGCGCCATTTGCCTCGTGCTGCTCCTGCTGATCCTGGTGATGGACTTCGGGCAGGTGTCCTATTTCTCCAAGGATACGTATTTCTATCTGATGCTGTTTTTCACGCAGATCAGAGTGTTGAAGCGCCAGGCCGCCTGCGAGGCATACAGACGGACGTTACAGGCAAACGGATGAAGGGTAGGATATGCAGAAGGATTTGAGCACTTCCGTTGCCAGAGCAACGAAATGGTCGGTCGCGGCAGAGATGTTTGCAAAGATCTCGCCGCTGGTCGTCAATATGGTGTTGGCGCGGCTGTTGGCGCCGGAGGCGTTCGGCATCGTGGCGTCTATCGCCATCATCACCAGCTTTGCCGATATTTTTACCGACGCGGGCTTTCAGAAATACATCATCCAGCATGAGTATGAAAGTGAAGCGCACCTTACGTTGAGCCTGAACGTGGCGTTTACGTCCAACCTGATCGTATCGTCGATCATCTATCTTTGTATCGCGCTATTCAGCACGCCGCTGGCAAAGCTGGTGGGCTGTCCGGGACAGCAGCGCGGGATCATGGTCGCCAGTCTTGCCGTTTTGTGCACGGCGTTTTCCGGCATCCTGCTGGCTAAATGCAAGCGGGAGTTGGATTTCAAGTCGGTTTTTTATATCCGCGTATTGAGCGCGCTGGTGCCGCTGACGGTGACCGTGTCGCTGGCGTTCTGGCTGCGCTCCTATTGGGCGATGGTGATCGGAACGCTGTGCCAGCAAATCTTTATCGCAGGCGCCGCCCTGCACCTGTCCCGGTGGAAGCCGCGCTTTGTCATCGATTTGCAGGAATTCCGGCGGATGATCTCCTTCTCCGTGATGAACCTGTGCGAAACGCTGTCGGTCTGGTTTACGGGACAGGCCAGTATCTTCATCGTGGCAAATCTGCTGGACGCCTACTATCTGGGGCTTTATAAGACCGCCACCGCCACCATCAACTCCTATATGGCGATCATCACCGCGTCGGTGACACCGGTGCTGTTTTCGGCGCTGTCCCGCTGTCAGAACGACGAGAAGCAATTTCAGGATACGTTTTTCAAGTTCCAATCCATGCTGGCACTGCTGGTGATCCCCATGGGTGTCGGAATTTTTCTCTACCGCGATCTGGCGCTTTCTATCCTGCTGGGGGAAGCGTGGGCGGAAGCGACTATGTTGTTGGGATTGTGGGCGCTGACAAGCTCGATCACGATTATCTATAGCCATGTGGCTTGCGAAGTATATAGAAGCAAAGGCTTGCCGCAAGTATCTTTTGTGCTGCAAGCCGTATATCTGGTGTTTTTCATTCCGAGCATTTACTATGCGGCGACGGTGGGATTTACTGCGCTGACATACGTTAGCTGTGGGATCAGACTTCTGCCGGTATTTCTTGATATCATCGTGCTGCACGTGAAATTTAAGATCCATGCCGGGGCTGTTTTGAAAAACACGGCGTGGTCCATTGTTTCCGCGGCGGTGATGTGCGGGTTTGCCATAGCGTTTCAAGCCGTGGCAAAGCATTTCATTTGGCAAATCTGCTCAATGTTCCTTTGCGCGCTGATTTACGGGGCGATGATTCTTGCCAACAAATCATACCGAGCAGTAGGCAAGGAGCTGCCGCTGGTTCGCAGACTGATGAAGCAATTGCATATGGAGAGGTGAGACAGGTATGTTTCCCATTACGGTATTTACTGCAACATATAACCGAGCGTCCACCTTACAACGGGCGTTTGAGAGCTTGCAGAAGCAAACCTGCCCGGACTTTATTTGGCTGGTGATCGACGATGGCTCCCGGGACGGTACGGAAAAGCTGGTGGAGGAATGGAAGCAGATCAGCCACTTTCCCATTGAGTACTATAAAAAAGAAAATGGCGGGCGCCACACGGCGGTCAATTTCTCATATGACAAGCTGAAAACGCCGTATGTTGTCACGCTGGATTCTGACGATGAGCTGCTTCCGGACGCTATTGAAAAAATGATCAGGATCTGGAAGGAAATTCCGCCGGAGGAGTATGACAGATTCTGGTGTGTTTCCGGGCGGGAGATAGATGCGGCAAGCGGTGAAATGGTGGGACAACCCTATCCACCCGGCATCAACAAATTGTGCGGCAGGCAGCAACGCAAGGTCTTGTTGAACATCAAAGGTGAAAAACACTGCTGCCGAAAGGTTGACATACTGACGCAATATCCGTTCCCTGAATACCCGGACGTTAAATTTGTTACAGAGAACACCGTGTGGGAGCAGATTAACAGGCGGTATGATCAATATTGCACAAATGAAGTGTTTGGGAAATACTATACGGATTCTGCGGACAGTCTGGCGAAAGGGAAACTGCACCACAACTACAAGACGTTTTATTATGCAGGATTGTTTTATGTGAATGAGTTATTTGACGAATTTTTCATCAACAAAACAGTCCCAAGATATACCGTCAATCTTTCCCGGTGTGCCATCTTAACCAGAACGCCGTATAAAGAAGTAATGAAGGCAATCAATGCATGGTATAAAAAGGCACTTGTTACGTTGGGGTACCCCATATCTGCCTTATGGGTATTGGCACATCTTGACAGAATGCGCCAATGAAGTTGCCTGTATCTGCAGGAAGAAGGAAAAACGATGATGAATGGCGGGCGCGTTAAGCGCGGCATACAGCGTGTGGTGCTTGCGTTGACCAATCGGCGGATCTGCCGGCGCTTGGGCGATGTGCCGTATCTAAAAATCAAATTCTGGGCGTTCCTGGGCCGGAGACTGGATCTGAAACATCCCCGCTCCTTCAATGAGAAGATGCAGTGGCTCAAGATAAACTACTACGATGAGCGCCTTCCGCGGATGGTGGATAAGTATGCCGTCAGAGAATATATCCGCGAGTGGATCGGGGAGGAGTATCTGGTGCCGCTGTTGGGCGTATGGGATCGCGCCGAGGAGATCGATTGGGACAGCCTGCCGGATCGGTTCGTGCTCAAATGCACCCACGGATCCCATACCAACATCATCTGCACCGACAAGGCAAAGCTTGATCGGGCCGCCGCCGCGGAGACGCTCGACCGCTGGCTGGACGACGAGTGGACGTATTATTTCGGGCGGGAGTGGCCGTATCTGCAGGTGAAGCCGCGGATCATCGCCGAGGCGTTTATCGAATCCGACGAGCCAGGCGGGATACGGGATTATAAGTTCCTGTGCTTTCACGGAAAGCCGGATAACATGATGATCTGCAGTAACCGGCAGATCGGGCAGGTGTCTTTCGACCATTTTACAAGGGATTGGAAACTGATACGGTGCCAGTGCGTGGATCAGGCGAAACCGGCGGACTATACGGTGCCGCCGCCCCCCCGCGCGGAGGAGATGTTTGCCGTGGCGGAAAAGCTGGCGACCCATTTCCCCTTCGTTCGGGTGGATCTCTATTGCGAGCATGACCGGATCTATTTCGGGGAGCTGACCTTTTTTCCGGCGTCCGGCTTCGATACCGATTACAGTCGGGAAGGCGATATGCGCTTCGGCTCGCTGATCAGGCTGGAGGCGTTTGCGCGGGATCGCGGGGCGATACAGAAGATCAAACAGGGGAGAACCGTATAGAGAAGCGGCGCGCGTTTTCCGGGAGAAAAAACCGCCCTTGCATACGGGCGGTCCTGCGGTATAATGATGATATCAACAAAAGAGTATGTCCTGATAAGGAGGAACGATATATGAACAACACATTGTCCGGCGCGACGCTGCTGATCACCGGCGGTACCGGCAGTTTCGGCAACACCGTTTTGAAGCATTTTCTCACCGGTGAGATCGGGCAGATCCGCATCTTTTCCCGGGATGAAAAGAAACAGGACGATATGCGCCATGAATTGCAGGCGAAATACCCCGATTACGCCGGTAAGGTGAAGTTTTACGTGGGCGACGTGCGGGATCCCCGCTCCGTGGCGGACGCTATGCCGGGCGTGGACTATATTTTCCACGCCGCGGCGCTCAAGCAGGTGCCCTCGTGCGAGTTTTTCCCCATGCAGGCGGTCAAGACCAACGTGGAGGGCACGGACAACGTGCTCCACGCGGCGGTCGCCGCCGGCGTGAAGCGGGTGGTGTGCCTGTCCACCGATAAGGCGGCGTATCCCATCAACGCCATGGGAATTTCCAAGGCCATGATGGAGCACGTGATCTACGCCAACGCCCGTGTGGCGGCGGAGCGCGGCGGCACAGTGATCTGCTGTACCCGCTACGGAAACGTGATGTGTTCCCGGGGCAGTGTGATCCCCCTCTTTATCGATCAGATCCGCGCCGGCGATCCCATCACCATCACCAATCCGGAGATGACCCGCTTCTTGATGAATCTGGACGAGGCGGTGGATCTGGTGCGCTTCGCCTTTGAACACGCCGAGCCCGGCGATCTCTTTATCCAGAAGGCGGACGCGTCCACCATCGGCGATCTTGCCTGCGCGGTACAGCGTCTTTTCGGCGATACCGGTACGCGGATCATCGGCACACGACACGGCGAGAAGCTGTATGAAACGCTGATGACCCAGGAGGAGCGGCTTCGCGCCGTGGATATGGGGGATTATTACCGGGTGATGGCGGATAACCGGGACCTCAACTACGATAAGTTCTTTGTTGACGGTCAGGTGCGCACCATGGCGGACGAGGCGTATACCAGCCATAATACCGTCCGGCTGGACGTGGACGGCACGGTGAAGAAACTGCTGACCACGGAGTACGTGCGTCGGGCACTGGAAGAGGGAACACGATGAACATACTGGTCACCGGCGCCAAGGGGTTCGTAGGGCGCAACCTGGTAGAGAACTTAAAAAATCTGCGGGACGGGAAAGACCGCACCCGTCCGGCACTCCGTGTGGAGGAGATCTACGAGTACGATCTGGATTCCGCGCCGGAGGAGCTGGAGGATTACTGCGCCCGGGCGGATTTCGTGTTCCATCTGGCGGGGGTGAACCGACCCGAGGATCCGGCGGAATTCCGCGCCGGAAACTTCGGCTTTTCCTCCACACTGCTGGAGACGCTGCGCCGGTGCGGCAACACCTGTCCGGTGATGCTCTCCTCCTCCGTGCAGGCAACGCTGGCGGGGCGGTTCGGCACCAGTGAGTACGGACTGTCCAAAAAAGCCGGCGAGGAGCTGTTTTTCGACTACGGGCGTGAAACGGGCGCCCGGGTGCTGGTCTATCGCTTCCCCAATCTGGCGGGCAAATGGGTGCGCCCCAACTACAACAGCGCCGTGGGTACGTTTTGCCACAACATCGCCCGCGATCTGCCCGTTACGGTGAACGATCCCGCCGTGGAGCTGGAGCTTTTGTTCATCGACGATCTGGTGCAGGAGATGTTCAACGCGCTGGAGGGCAGAGAGCAGCACTGCGAATTTGACGGGACCGAGGCGATACTGCGTGAGGACGGGCGCTACTGCTGGGTGCCGGCGACGCACAAGGTCACACTGGGATACATTGTGGACTGCCTCCACACCTTCCACGATCAGCCGAAAACGCTGATGATGCCGCGCCTTGCGCCGGATTCCTTTGAAAAGAAGCTCTATTCCATGTACCTTTCCTACCTTCCGCCGGAGAAGGTCGCCTTTGATCTGAAGATGAACACCGATGAGCGGGGGAGCTTTACAGAGCTGCTGAAAACCGCCGATCACGGGCAGTTCAGCGTGAATATCTCCAAGCCGGGTATCACCAAGGGTCAGCACTGGCACAACGGCAAGTGGGAGTTCTTTATCGTGGTGTCCGGCCACGGGCTGATCCGGCAGCGCAAGATCGGCACCGACGAGGTGCTGGAGTTCCCCGTCAGCGGTGAAAAGATCCGGGCGGTACACATGCTGCCGGGGTATACCCACAATATCATCAATTTGAGCCAAACAGAGGATCTGGTAACGCTGATGTGGGCAAACGAGATCTTTGACCCTGCGCATCCGGATACTTTTTTCGAGAAAGTGGAGGAATGATATATGAGCGGTGCGACGTGGAAAGAGAACGGCAAGCTGAAACTGCTGATCATCGTGGGAACGCGGCCGGAGATCATCCGGCTGTCTGAAGTGATCAAAAAGTGCCGGCGGTATTTTGACACCATCCTCGCCCACACGGGGCAGAATTACGACTATACCCTCAACGGCATCTTCTTCCGCGATCTGGCACTGGATGAGCCGGAGGTCTATCTGGACGCTGTGGGGAACAATCTGGGGCAGACCATGGGCAATATCATCGCCCGCAGTTATGAACTGATGTGCCGGCTTCGACCCGACGGCGTGCTGGTGCTGGGCGATACCAACTCCTGCCTGAGCGTGATCGGCGCGAAGCGCCTGCATATTCCGGTATTCCACATGGAGGCGGGAAACCGCTGTAAGGACGAGTGTTTGCCGGAGGAGACCAACCGCCGGATCGTGGACATTATTTCCGACGTGAATCTGGCGTATTCCGAGCACGCCCGCCGCTATCTGGCAGAGTGCGGTCTGCCCCGGGAGCGGACGTACGTTACCGGCAGTCCCATGGCGGAGGTACTGCATAAAAATCTGGATCAGATCCTCGCCTCCGATATCCATGCCAGACTGGGGCTTACCAAAAAGGGCTATATCCTGCTCTCGGCGCATCGGGAGGAGAACATCGACACGGAGAAGAATTTCAAGAGCCTCTTTACCGCCGTCAACGCGTTGGCGCGGCAGTACGATCTGCCGGTGCTCTATTCCTGCCATCCCCGCAGTGCCAAGCGGCTGGAAGAGAGCGGCTTTGTGCTGGACCGGCGGGTGATCCGCCACGAGCCACTGGGATTCCACGAGTATAACAGCTTGCAGATGAACGCGTTTGCCGTGGTCAGCGACAGCGGAACGCTGCCGGAGGAGAGCAGTTTCTTTACCTCCATGGGGTATCCGTTTCCGGCGGTCTGCATCCGCACCAGCACCGAGCGGCCGGAGGCGCTGGATAAGGGGTGCTTCATTCTCTCCGGCATTGAAACCACGGGACTTTTGCAGGCGGTTTCCACAGCGGTTGAGATGGTGCAGACGGAAAAACGGGGCGGCGCGCTTCCCGTGCCGGATTATACCGATGAAAACGTCAGCGATAAGGTGGTCAAGATCATCCAGTCCTACGTGGGTGTAGTCAATAAAATGGTCTGGCGAAAGGACGGATAAGCATGTCGGACATTCAGTTCCTCGCACTGTTGCGCAACCGGCTGGCAGACGCGCCGCCGCCTGCCGACGTGGATTGGGCGGAGATGGTGCGCATTGCGGACCGGCATGAACTGCTGTTCTTTTTGGAAAAGTATGCCGACAATATGCCGCCGCAGTTGGCGGATTCACTGGAACAGAGGTGGGTCTCGCTGATGGCACAGCATCTGGCGCAGATGCAGGCGGTGGAGGATATGCAGGCGGCGCTGGAAAAAGCCGGCGTGGACTATCTCTTTTTCAAGGGGACGGTTACCAAAAAACGGTACCCCGATCCCATGCTTCGCACCATGGGCGATATCGACGTGCTGTACCGCCCCAACCAGCAGACGGCGTTCCGCGCGGTGATGGAAGCCATGGGATACGGCGATTTCCAAGCCGGACGGAAGAACGACACCTATTGGAAAAAGCCGCTGGTGTGTGTGGAGGCGCATCGCCGGCTCATCGGCGCCGATTCCCGATACGCCGAATACTGCGACGGCGTTTGGGAGCGGGCGAAGCCTGTGCCGGGGCTGTCCCACGGGTTTGAGATGGCGGTGGAGGACGAGTTTTTATTCAACGTGATCCATCTGGCAAAGCACCTGTCAGAGGGCGGCGCGGGCGTGCGGTTCATATTGGACGTGTTCATCTATCACCATCTGCCGATGGACGAATCGTATGTACAGCGCGTGCTGGAGGCGCTGGGGCTGACGCGGTTTTATACCGTCATCTGCCAGTTGGCGGATCACTGGTTTGCCGGCAAGGACTGCGCGGAGTCCGTGGAGAAGCTGGGGGAGTTTATTTTGCAAAGCCATGTGTTCGGCTCCGCCAGGATCGACGCGGCGCTGCAGATCCAGCAGGGGCGGTTGCGGTATATATGGAAAACGTGTTTTCCGGGCTATCGGGAAATGTGCTCCATGTACCCCTGGCTTGGCGGAAAAGCCGCGCTTCTCCCCGTCGCGTGGGGGATGCGGGGCGTAACGCTGTTCTTTAGACGGGGCAGGGTCGCCGGCGTGATGCGCACGGTCTGTTCCGGCGATAAACAGGCGGGACAGGAGTTACAGGAATTGTACCGCGCCTGCGGGTTAGAATAAAAAAACTGACACTGCCGTTTCGGGCAGTGTCAGTTGCTTTTTTCTCCGCGCTTATTCGGTCACGAACGGCAGCAGAGCGATCTGACGGGCGCGCTTGATCGCCTCGGTCAGCTGGCGCTGATGCATCGCGCAGGTGCCGGTGGTGCGGCGGGGCAGGATCTTGGACCGCTCGCTGATGAAACGACGCAGCTTGGCGGCGTCCTTATAATCGATCCACTCCACCTTGTCGACGCAGAACTGGCAGACTTTCTTGCGCTTACGAGGCGCACCGTGGGGCGCTCTATTTTCGCGTTCCATTGTCATGGAAGGTTCCTCCTTCAATTAAAATGTTTCAGGTGCGACTCACCTGTCAAAAGGGCAGTTCGCCGTCTTCTTCCTCGATTTCGGAAAACTCGGAAGAGGCACCGGCAACAGGCGGCGTGTAACCGCCAACAGGAGCGCTGAAGCCGTCCTGCCGACCGCCGTCACCTTCGCGGCGGCTTTCACCGAAATACACGTTTTCAGCCACCACTTCCGCACTGCGGCGCTTATTACCGTCCCGATCCGTCCAGTCACGCATCTGCAAGCGACCCTCCACCACGGCCATACGGCCCTTGGCGAAGAACTTGGATACGAACTCGGCGGTCTGGCGCCATGCAACCACGTCGATAAAATCAGTTTCCCGTTCGCCGGATTGAGACTTGAAGTCCCGATCTACCGCCATGGAAAAGCTGGTCACGGGCAGGCCGCTTTGCGTGCGGCGCAGCTCCGGATCGCGGGTCAGACGCCCCATGATCACGATTCGATTCAACATACCGGCAACCCCCTTACTCGCCCTTGCAGACGATCATGGAACGCATGATGCCCTCGGTAATGCCGAGGATACGGTCCAGTTCCTTGGGGAATTCGGGACCGCTGGTGAAGCTCATCAGCACATAATGTCCCTCGGTCTTGTAGTCGATCGCGTAGGCGAGCTTGCGCACACCCCATTCGTCAACGACTACGTTGGAACCGTTCTGCTCAGCCAGAGCCCGGAACTTTGCCACCGTGGCGGCAATCGCTTCCTCACCCTGTGCAGGGTCGATGATGTAGACGACCTCGTAGTTGGCAGAAATCTTAGCCATACTTTTGCACCTCCTTCTGGACAAATGGCCCCTACCTGTCAATAGGAGCAAGGATATACGCGCAGAAACGCGCTCTGATATTATGACATATCGTGACGCGGTTGTCAACGGTTTTTTCCGCCCTGTGAAAAAAACCGAAAAAAAGGAACGGAAGCCGGACGATCCGTTCCTTTTTGTATTAAAAATGCGTTTGGCGCAGCCGGTCGTGGAAATAGGGGATCCTGGGGATCTGCCACAGAAGCAGCAGACCCAGCCCGTAACAGGCGACGGCTTCGCCTGCCGCCACCGTCAGCGCGTTCAGGGCAAACGTGGCGGGGAAGGCACTGCCAAAGCCCGCTTCGTACCACGCCAGCATACCGCCCACGAACAGTGCGTTCAGCACCACCGGCGGCGCCGGCGCCAGCAGGCGGCTGCGACAGCGCGCCGTGAGCAGCGCGGCGGTCAGCGTGGTCAGCGAGCCGATCACCAGATCGGGGATCCCGTAGGGGCTGATGAGGTTGCTGATAAGGCATCCTGCAAACAGACCCCAGGCGGTTTCGGGGAACAGGCAGGGCAGTACGCACAGCGCCTCGGAAAACCGGCACTGTACCGACCCGAAGGTGACGCCGAAGATACTGCCGAAATAGGTCAGCGTTACATACAGCGCGCCGACGACGGCGGCGGTGGCAATACGGCGGACGGTCATGTGTTTCATAAGTGATTCCTCCCATTTTTTGTTTAGAGAACGGCTCGCGCCGGGAGCCGAACGAACGCCGCGACGCGGCGCTTGGACAGGGTATGGAAACCTGTCAACGGCGAGTATACCACAGGTGAGAAGAAAAGGAAACCCCCGCGACTCTTTTTGAGAGGAAAAACATTTCAAGACCGGCGCGCGGCGGCGTCTTGTTGCCGCCTTTCGGGCAACAGCACAGGTCACGTTTTGCGGGTATTGATCAGATAATGAACGCGGAAGCTATCCCGAAACGGGCGGATGAGGCGCGTTACACTACACATAGGAGGCACACATGATTCGAGTCAAAGTAAAAAATAATGCCGTGAACGTTACCAGCCGCTCGGCGGTGCTGATCCCCTCGCGTACCAGTGAGCTTGAAAACGACAGCGATTTTCAAAGCGCCGCGCAGGTATCTGCCGCTGTCGGCGCGGAGGCGGCACTTCGCGCGCGGGCGGACGCCGCGGCGGAGGCGGAGATCAGCGCCGCGTTTGTAAAGCGGGTCGCCGCGGGTGAGCTCGCCGTATTCGACGACGGCGCCGACAACGTGCCGGTCGCGGAACTGGCGGTGGAGCTTCCCTATCAAAGCGGCGGATACACGGGGTGTACCGTTACCCGCGGCGGAAAGAACCTGCTGGATGAAACGGCGTTTCGCGCCTATGCAAATTGGCGGGATGATCTGTATCCGGAAGCGACAACGGAGCATTACTACACCACCAACAATAACCGCGGGTTTCTGCTCGCCCTGCCGGCAGGATTGACCTACACCGTTTCATTCTCCGTAAGCGGTTCCGCCGTGCCTAAGTATTTTTACCTGTGCGCCCATAACGGCTCGGACGGCAGATTGTTGGCGACGTTTACCGACACCGTGCTTCGCCGGTCCGCCTATACGTTTACGGCGGAAGAGGGGACGCAGTATTATTTGCGCATGGGTGCTAACGCCACCGAGTCGCTTTTTGCGGCAAATATGGCGTGCATCGACTGGGTGCAGATCGAGGCGGGCGGCAGACAGACCGGCTATGCGCCCTACGACACGCGGACGTACAGCGCGGACTGGACGCACCTCACCGGCGGCGTCTACGGCGGCACGTGGGACGTAACCAGCGGCGTGCTGACCTCCACGCTGGATGAAAACGGGGACGCGTTGGCGCAGCCTGTGACGTATGACCTCGACCCGATTGCCGTAAAAACGAGGCTTGGCAACAATTCCGTTTGGTCGGATGCCGGCGGCGTATCGGTCACGTATCGCGCCGATCCGAATATGGTGATCTACCATAGCACGGCAGGAGGCTTGACAAGCTGGAAAATGCTGCAAGACATGGTACGGCTTGGCAGAGCAAAAGAGGTGCTTTCTGTTGGTGACCAGCTTGTATGCCGGCGCAACGGGGTGGACCTTGTGTGGGACGTTCTGGGTATCGATTGCGATACGCCGGCGGACAGTCAGTTGACGCACTCCGTCACCCTCGGTCTGCACGATTGCTTCTCCGATTTGCAGTTTGATACGAGAGAAGCCCTGTTCTACTTCGCAGACGGTCTTGCCGCAGGAACATACAACTTCACGGTCAAAGCTCACTCTTGGGTCAGCGGTGATGTGAACAAGACCTTCCAATTCACGCTGACACAGGCGATCCCGGCGAAGGGTCAGCTCGTGTTACAGGTCGCCTACAATGTCACCATTGCGGGAAGCACCGCAAAGACCTATTCGAGTTCGACTTCCACTACGGAAATCGAGACTGTGACTATCACAGAAGGATCGGGCGGCACTTCTCTCGGAGATGTCAATAACGCTATCAGCGGTGGCACAAACTCCTTGCAGAGAGCATTGCTCGGTAATAACAACTACTCTCAGTCCGCTATGAGACAGTATCTCAATAGCAGAGCCGCCGCAGGAAGCGTTTGGACTCCCAAGAATGTTTGGGATCGTGCGCCGTCTTGGGCTACCACGACTGCCGGTTTCCTTAACGGTATGGACGAAGATTTCCTGTCCGTTATCGGCGAAGTCACGAAGAAAACCGCTTTCAACAGCGAGACTACGACCGAAAAGTTCTTCCTGCTCTCTCGCTCCGAGGTGTACGCCGGCAACGAGGTGACAGGCGGCGAAGGTGCGGCTTATCCGTACTACTCCGACTACTCTGATCTCGGCTCTGCCGGAACGGATAACGACTCCAACCGCATCAAGTACAGGAACGGTACTGCCAAGTATTGGTGGCTTCGTTCCCCGGACGCCAGTTATGCGAGCCAGGTGCGTCGTGTGAGTACCACAGGCAGCATCATCGGCAACTCCACTGGTGCAGGCAATAGTAGTGGGGTCGCCCCGGCTTGTTGTATCGTATAAGGAGGTAGTGATATGTTTACATACAAAAGCAAAGAATCCCGTCTCTGGGCGGCGGCAAACGCCCAACAGCAAACGGCGGAAAAGCAGTCCGACATGGAATCGTATACCGGCATTGTCTTTGTGGCGCTGGCGGAAAACGGCACGCTGGACGAGGTGACCGCCGCGGAGCATACGGACTTATTCAGCCCGTGGGCGGAGGGAATCGCCTATGAGATCGGCAATATCCGCTCCTACGGCGAGGAGCTGTACCGCTGTGTGCAGGCGCACACCTCGCAAAGCGACTGGACGCCGGACAAGACGCCTGCGCTGTGGGTGAAGATCGGAGATCCGGCGGAGGAGTTTCCGGCATGGTCACAGCCGGTGGGCGCACACGACGCGTACGGGAAAGGCGACAAGGTATCATATCAGGACAAACATTGGGAATCCACCGTGGACGGAAACGTCTGGGTGCCGGGCGTGTACGGCTGGCAGGCAAAATAAGGGCAAAGAAAGGGCGGCGCCGCACCATGCGGCGCCGCCCTTGCCCGACACCAAGATAGAAAAGAGCCTCGCAGAGTTCGCGCCGCGCACGGCGCAAATGACACCACGCAGACTACGAAGTGTGCGAATGGTGCGCCATGGGCGCACCATGAGTGCGCGCAGTAGGCTGCAACCCTTTTGTCAAAAAACGGCAGAGCCGTTTTTGACAGTCTCAAAAAAAGCCCGCGCATACGGGATGGCGTTTTTTATATCAGTTCTCCGGCGGAGATTCTCTGCCCACGACCTCATAGGTATATCGCTCGATGTGGAGATCGTATTCCCGTTTCTCACCGGCAGGGGATACCATCGTCAGCACCGTGTCGCCGGGATGCGTGAAGTTGACCTGAAGCACATAGTCCTCAATCTCGTCCATGTACCGTATCTCCACGCTGCCCAGCCGCTCGTCCGCAAGATAGGCTGTGTAGGAATCGTCAAAGGGGTGCGCGTCGTTGTTGCTCATGATCTGCGTGCTGTAAACAGGCGGATCCAGCAGGCAGATCACTGTCAGTACCGCCACCAGTACGCCGCCGAACACGGCGCCTGCCACACGGATCTTCTTGTTTTCATAGATGACGACGGGGTAGAGGATCATCCCTCCGGCGCAAAACAGGCTGATGAGCACATAACCCGGCATATGGAAAAGGAATTCCGAGAAATACCCCAGATAGGAGTAGGCGGTCAAAAAAATCATGGGCAGCAGGATCAGGCAGCTCCACCAGGTGCCTTTTTTCATATAGTATCCCACATAACCCATGGGGAGACACAAGATGGTCCAGATAAACCAGTACGGGTAGTATTTGAACAGCTCCCAGCCCATATCGCTGAAGGGCACCTGCAACAGATAGACCAGCGGCTGGCTGATGAGGAAAAAGACGAAGCATTTCAAAGCCGAGTCGAGATTGCTCTTGCTGTTCATGATGATGAGGATGCCAAAGAGAATCCACACCTCCATCGTTGCGGTGATGGTGATGAACGAGGTACTGTGGAACGCGGGGATGATCGCCATGGCGGCGGTGTATACGCCGGCGATGACCGCGGCGATGATCACCTTCGGCCACGTCAGATTAAGTCCGCCGAAAAACCGTCTGGCAATGCGGCTCCTGCCGCCTGTCTGGGTATGTTCCATGGTGTTCTCCCTTCTTTTTTCGCTTGCTGTAAGGATTATACACGATTTTTTGCCCCAGGAAAGGGGGGGTGGTAAAAAAGTGGATCATTATAAGAAAGAGAACGCTCCGTCGGGGCGTTCTCTTTTTTATGGTGCGAATATCGTTAACGGACTTGAATCTAATCCATAATCCTGATCACTGAAAATAAAGACGATAGTCGCCATTCGCTTTTCTGTCAATATCTTCTTTTGTAGTAAAAGAGATGTGAACGCATCTGTTGGAAAGTGCGTCAATTAAACTATGAATTTGTTCTTGAGTTGCATTGATAAACTGCATTTTTTCTGCGTTTACATCCGTTTTTACGGGAGTAAAGGCCTCTTTCGGATATCCTTCGGCAATTAGATTGGTAATTACCGTAGAAGTAATCTTATCACAAAGTCCTAAATTGCGGGCATTTTTCAGATCGTTATCGGTTTCAAATAAAAACCAAATTACAAGGTTTTGCGGACCTATATCATAAGCACCATAGAAAAAATGATCAACAAAGTGAGGTATACAATCTGAAAACTCATCAACCGTTTTTTTTAGAGCTTTTTGAATCGTTTTTTTCAAAGAATGATGAAAAAACATATACGATCTCCTTCGGTACTTCTTTACTATATCACGAATGGTTATTTGTTATAAGAGCGCACTTACTCGCCACCGTCAGCGTAAACACAGTGCTGAATAGTAAAAATCGAGTATCCATAACTCAAGTCCGTTATGAATACTCGATATGG
>JAFSZX010000016.1 GCA_017458825.1 Oscillospiraceae bacterium | reverse complement strand
TGCCGTTTTTTCCAATCATTACTTGTTGGCCAAATACTCGTCGATGGACTTGGCGCCCAGCTTGCCCGCGCCCATGGCGAGGATCACCGTGGCGGCACCGGTCACCGCGTCGCCGCCGGCGTACACACCCTGACGGCTGGTAAGTCCGTCCTCGTTGACGATGATGCAGCCCTTGCGGTTGACTTCCAGTCCCTCGGTGGTGCTCTTGATGAGGGGGTTGGGGCTGGTGCCCAGGGACATGATCACCGCGTCTACCGGCAGGTCGAACTCGCTGCCCTTCTTCTCCACGGGGCGACGGCGGCCGGAAGCGTCCGGCTCACCCAGTTCCATTTCAATACAGGTCATGGAGGACACGCAATCCTCCTCGTTGCCGTTGATCCGGGTGGGATTGCACAGTGTCTTGAAGACGATGCCCTCTTCGATGGCGTGCTCCACTTCCTCCTTACGGGCAGGCAGTTCCTCCATGCCGCGGCGATACACCACGTACACGTTGGCGCCCAAACGCTTGGAACAACGCGCCGCGTCCATCGCCACGTTGCCGCCGCCGACCACTGCCACGGTCTTGCCCTGCAGGTCCATAATGGGCGTATCACTGTCGGAGCGATAAGCCTTCATCAGGTTGATGCGGGTCAGGAACTCATTGGCGGAATACACGCCCTTGAGGTTCTCACCGGGGATGTTCATAAACATAGGCAGTCCCGCGCCGGAGCCGATGAATACCGCCTCGAAACCGTACTGATCCATCAGCTCGTCAATGGAGCAGACACGGCCGATGACCATATTGGTCTCCACCTTCACGCCCATTGCCTTCAAGCCGTCCACTTCCTTCTGGACGATCGCCTTGGGCAGACGGAATTCGGGAATGCCGTACACCAGCACGCCGCCCGCCAGATGCAGTGCCTCAAATACGGTGACCTCATAGCCCTTCTTCGCCAGATCGCCGGCGCAGGTCAGACCCGCGGGGCCGGAACCGATGATCGCAACTTTATGACCGTTGCTCTCGGGCTTTACCGCTTCCTCGGCGGCATGAGCATTGTGCCAGTCCGCTACAAAACGCTCCAACCGACCGATACCCACCGGCTCGCCCTTGATGCCGCGGACGCAGTGCATCTCGCACTGGGTCTCCTGCGGACACACGCGGCCGCATACGGCAGGCAGAGAGCTGGTCTCATGGATCACCTGATAGGCGCCCTCATAATCGCGCTCGGTGATCTTCTTGACAAAATCGGGGATCTTTACGTTCACCGGACAACCGGTCACGCAGGGACGGTTCTTGCAGTTGAGGCAACGCGCCGCTTCGTCCAGCGCCTGCTCCTCGGTGTAGCCCAGCGCCACTTCCAGAAAGTTCTTGTTGCGTACGTTAGGGTCCTGGGAGGGCATTTCATTCTTTTTCAAACTCATATTCGGCATGTCAGCGTACCTCCTTGTTCAGCAGGTTGCAGGTTTCTTCGTATTTGTGAGCTTCAAACTCGCGGTACATCTGGTTGCGCTTGACCGCCAGATTCCAGTCGACCTGATGACCGTCAAAATCCGGACCGTCCACGCAGGCGAACTTCGTCTCGCCGCCAACGCTCAACCGGCAACCGCCGCACATGCCGGTACCGTCGATCATAATGGGGCTCATGGAAACGGTGGTGCGAATGCCGTAAGGCTCCGTGGTCTTGGACACGAATTTCATCATCACCATTGGGCCGATGGCAAAGACCTCGTCATACTGATTGCCCGCGTCCAGCAGCTCCTGCAGAGCGTTGGTCACAAGACCCTTCTGACCGTACGAACCGTCGTCGGTGCAGATCTTCAGCACGCTGGTAGCGGCACGGAACTTATCCTCCAGGATCACCAGATCCTTGCTCTTGAAGCCAACTACCGCATGCACTTCCGCGCCGCAGTCATGGAACTTCTTCAGTACGGGATACGCAATGGCGCAGCCTACGCCGCCGCCGACCACGCACACCTTTTTCCGACCCTCGGTCTCGGTGGGCTTGCCCAGAGGACCTACAAAATCGTGGAGACAGTCACCCTCGTTGAGATGGCTGAGCTTTTCGGTGGTAGCGCCGATGGTTTGCACGATGATGGTCACCGTGCCCTTTTCACGATCATAGTCGTGTACGGTAATGGGAATCCGCTCACCCAGCTCGTCAACGCGCAAGATGATGAACTGACCCGGCTCCGCCTTTTTGGCGATCATGGGCGCCTCGATCTCATAGAGGATGACAGTGGGCTTCAATGCCTCTTTTTTAACGATTCGGTACATCTTTCCGACCCCTCTTTTCTTTTTCATTCCTGCTCTTTGTGCGCAAAATGTGCGACAGCTTTACACTGCCGCACGTGTATTCTACCATGCTGTGCCATCGCCGTCAATCACAGTTTCGTTTATTTTTTCACAACTTTCCGCCTAAAACGACACCGCATTTTGGCACAATGGCTCAAAACGCCCTTAACCCGCGATCATATACACGCCGTGGAACCGCCAGACGCCCCAGCCCACGCTTTGCAGACCTGCCGCGCCGCTGTCGGCGTACCACAGGCGAAGCGGCGTATACAGGGCGATGACGTTCCCCTGTTCCAGCAGAAGCTGTTCGGCGTCTTTGAGATAAGCGTCACGCGCCGCCGCGCTGGAGGAAACCGCCGCCGCGCGCAACAGCGTGTCATACGCGCTGGAGTGGAACTGCGCCGTATTTTCCGTGCCGCCGGAGATCCAGCGCTGTAAAAAGACGGAAGCGTCGTTCCTGTCACCGCTCTGGTACCAGAGCGCAATACTGTATTCGCCCTGCCGAAGCGCGTGCTCCATCTCCTCGGCGGATACGCCGCGCAGTTTTACCTCCAGACCCAACTGATCCAGCCACATACCCCGCAGCGCCGCCGCGACGGCGCTTTCACCGCCGCCGGTGCGATAGAGGATCGTCACGCCGGAGATGCTCTCCTGGGTGATACCGGCATCGGTCAGGATCTGCCGCGCCTCGGCGCAGTTCTCCTCGTACTGTTCCTGCGAAACAGAGGCGTCTTCCATCGTGCGGAAAACGGCGCCGTCGGAGGTAAGCACGCCGTAGGGGATCAGACCCTGCGCGGGCACGTATCGCCCCTCCCCTGCCAGCGACGAGAGCGCCGCGCGGTCGACGGCAAGGGACAGCGCACGCCGCAGACCCTTGTCCGCCAGTTTCTGCGCCATCTGGTTGATCAGCAACAGCTCCACCTGCGGCACAGGCGAGGCGCACCACGTTTCATCTGTCACCGACGGATCGTCCACGCCGCAGACCATCTGCACCTTCTTCTCGCTCAAAAGCGACGCCGCCGACGCGCTGTCGGCGCATACGTACAGTTCCAGACGGTCAGGGCCCAAACGGCGCCGGTCATAGTACCGCTCCGACGCCGCCAGCGTCAGGCACGTGTCCTCGCGGTCGGAAACGGTATAGGCGCCGTTACCCGCCGTACCGCTTTCCAGCTTATAGGCGAGATCTCCCCTCTGGGGCATGGTGGCCGACGCCGTACATACGGTACGCAAAAAATAGGGGCAGTGGCATGAGAGCGCCACCTCCAGCGTGGCACTGTCTACCGCGGTGACCGCCAGCGCCGCCGGGTCGCCCTTGCGCGCCGCGTCATACCCCGACACCATGTCCAAAAGCGACGCGTAGGGTGAATCCAGCGCCGGATCCACAAGGTGACGCCACGCGTATACGAAATCCTCCGCCGTAACGGCTTTGCCGTCCATCCAGCGGGCGTCGGCCCGCAGGGAGAACGTATAGGTCTCCGTGCCGTCCAGATTGTCACGGCACTGCCAGGTGCGCGCCACCGCGCCGACGGCTGTGACCGTGCCCTCGGCGTCCGTCTGGCATTTCATGAGATTTTCATAGAGATGCTGTACCAGCGTCTGCTCCGCCGGATCCTCCGCCAGCGCCGGATCCAGCGTATCCACGCGACCCACCAGCGCGGCGCGGAACGTCACCTCCGGCTGTTTGCCGCAACCGGACAGCGCCGGCAACAGTGATGCCAGCATCAAGACCGCGCAGATGATCCGCCTGATCGCTTTCACCGTATATCCCCCCTCGGCGTAAACTGTTTCTCCGTTTTATTATACGAAGTCCGGCGCCGGTTGTAAAGTCCCGCCGCACAAGAAAACTGCTGTAAAGCAAAGATGCTTTACAGCAGTTACTTCTTATCCGTTCGGGTCAGCCCCGAATCACCAGCTCCGCGATCTGCACAGCGTTGGTAGCGGCGCCCTTGCGCACCTGATCGCCGCAACACCAGATGTTCAAACCGTTGTCAGAGGTCAGATCGTCACGGATACGACCCACAAACACGATATCCTGATCGCTGGTATCCAGCGGCATGGGATACTGCTTATGCGCCAGATCGTCTACCAGACGGCAACCGGGCGCGGCGGCGATCAGCTCTCTGGCGCGCTCGACGCTGATCTTCTCCTTTGTGCGTACCACGATGGACACGCTGTGACTGCGCACCACCGGCACGCGCACACAGGTACAGCTTACCCGCAGATCCGGCAGGTGCATGATCTTGCGCCCCTCGTTCTGCATCTTCATCTCCTCGGAGGTATAGCCTTCAAACGCTTCGCCGCCGATCTGGGGGATCACGTTATAGGCGATCTGATACTGGAATACCTTCGGCTCCACGCTCTTGCCCACACGCAGCGCCTCTACCTCCTCCATCAGCTCCTTGGGACCGCCGGCGCCGGCGCCGGAAGTGGCCTGATAGCTGGAGGCAACGATCGTCTCAATGGGGCTGTCCTGATTGAGGGCGTTGATGGCGACCAGAGAAACGATGGTGGTGCAGTTGGGGTTGGAGATGATGCCCTTGTGCTTTTTCACATCCTCCGGATTGATCTCCGGAATCACCAGCGGCACGTTGGGATCCATGCGGAAGGCGCTGGAGTTATCCACAAACACGGCGCCGGCGGCTACGATGGCAGGCGCGAACTGCTTGGCGATATCGTTCTCCGCCGCGCCCAGCACGATGTCCATGCCGGCAAACGCCGCGTCACACGCCAGCTCCACCGTCAGTTCCCGATCTTTCCACGCGATCTTCTGCCCTACGGAACGCTCCGACGCCAGCAGGTGAAGCTCCGATACCGGAAAGTCACGCTCCGCCAGAATTTTCATCATTTCTCTGCCTACCGCGCCGGTGGCGCCTAAAATCGCTACTTTATACTGTTTCATTGTGACGGCTCCTTTCACTTTACAAAACTGTTGTACAGAACACGGATCGCGTTCTCAAAGTCCTTATTGTCCACGCCTACGATGATATTCAGCTCCTCCGGACCTTGCGTGATCATGCGGATATTGATGTGGTTCTCGCCCAGCGTGGCGAAGATCTTGCCGGAACTGCCAGGCTTATACGCCATCTTCCGACCGACCGCCGCCACGATCGCCATATCCTCCGTTACGTGGATGGTATCCGGCTTGATCTCCTTTTGCAGATCGCCCATGATCTGATACAGGCACGGCGCCGCCTTATCCGACGCCACCACCAGCGACACCGAGTCGATGCCGGAGGGGATGTACTCCACGTTCACGCCGTACTTTTCCAGAATCTCCAGCATCTGGCGCAGTGTCCCCTGCTGGCCGGACATACCGCTTTTCGTCACGGTGATGACAGAAAAATTCTTCTTTCCGGCAATACCGGTGATAAACCGGTCGTCGGTGATCTCGCCCTCTTCAAAGCTCTCCCGAATCATGGTGCCGGGGTGCTGGGGCTGGTTGGTGTTGCGGATGTTCAGGGTAATGTTCTTCTCCCGCACGGGGAAGATCGTTCCCTCATGGAGCACCTGCGCGCCGATGTAGCTGAGCTCACGCAGCTCCGAATAGGTGATGCGCTCAATGGGTTCCGGATCCTTTACAATACGCGGATCCGCCATCAAAAAGCCGGAAACGTCCGTCCAGTTTTCATACACGTCCGCACCCAGCGCCGCCGCCGCCAGCGCGCCGGTAATATCGCTTCCGCCGCGGCTGAACGTCTTAATAGCGCCGTCCGGCATCACGCCGTAAAAGCCGGGGATCACTACCCGTCGACCCTGCGCCAACTTCCGCAGCGCCTCGTAGCTCTGCTCCTGATCCACCGTGCCGTCCAGCCGGAAATAGAGCCAACGGGCACTGTCAATGAACTCATAGCCCAGATAGTCCGCCATCAGACGCGCGGCAAAATATTCGCCGCGGGACACCAGCTCGTCCTGAGAAATGCCGCTGTCCATCTTCTGGCGCAAGGCGGCGAACTCGCTCTCCAGATCCGTGGAAAGACCCAGCTCATCCCGAATGGAGAGATACCGCTCCGTGATCATCTGCCATACGCCGTCACAGCTCACGCCGTACTTCAAATGCGCGTGACATAAATACAAAAGATCCGTCAACTTGTGGTCGCCGCCGCGCCGCTTACCCGCGGCGCTCACTACCACCACGCGGCGGCTCTCCTCCGATTCCACAATGGAGCGCACCTTGGCAAACTGGGTCGCGTCCGCCATGGAGGAACCGCCGAATTTCAAAACCTTCAGCATATACTCGCCTCTTTTTCCGCCTGTGTCCATCCTTTGGGAAAACAGATGATAAAAAATTGTTTTCCCCTTGAAAACACTTGCTTTTTTCGTGTAGACAGTGTAGCACATACTATTGTAAAATGCAAGGGGAATTTACAGAAAATACGGCATTTCTCCTCTGTGGATTTTCTGTTGCAATCCGTGCGGCGGCGCGGTATAATTTCCCTAACAGCAAAAGGAGGCGCATAGTATGAGCCAGAAGATCCTCTATCACAGCACCCGAGACCGTGCTTTGACCGCTTCCTCCAGCCGTGCCGTGCTGGAGGGGTTGGCGCCGGACGGCGGATTATATATTTCCGACGCGGTAAACGCGGAGGGGTTTGACTACCGCGCGCTGCTCACCTGCACCGCGCAGGAGATGGCGGAGGCGATCCTGTCAAGGTTACTGCCCGATCTTCCGGAGATGGGTGATCTGGTGCGTCAAGGCTACGCGGGTAAATTTGAAACGGAGGAACTGACGCCGCTGGCAAAGGTGGGCGACCGGTACGTGTTGGAGCTGTTCCGCGGCCCCACCAGTGCTTTCAAAGACGTGGCGTTGAGCCTTCTGCCCCGTTTCATCACCGCCGCCAAACGAGCCGAGGGCGTGACCGACGAGATCGTGATCCTCACCGCCACTTCCGGCGATACCGGCAAGGCGGCGCTGGAGGGCTTTCACGACGTGGACGGCACGAAGATCATCGTTTTCTATCCTTACGGCGGCGTTTCGCCGGTACAGCAGGCGCAAATGACCACCCAGGAGGGCAACAACGTCTGTGTGTGCGCTGTGCGCGGCAATTTTGACGATGCGCAGACCGGCGTAAAGAACGTGTTTGCCGCCTGTCGGGACCGCGCGCTTCCCGGTGTGCGCCTGTCCTCCGCCAATTCCATCAATATCGGGCGTCTGGCGCCGCAAGTGGTATACTATTTCAAAGCGTACGCGGAGCTGGTAAAGTCCGGACGCATCGCCACGGGTGACAAGGTGCATTTTGTGGTGCCCACCGGCAATTTCGGTGATATTCTGGCGGGGTATTACGCCAAACTGTTGGGCCTGCCGGTAGGAAAGCTGGTATGCGCCTCCAACCGCAACGACGTGCTCACCGAGTTTTTGACCACCGGCGTCTATGACCGGCGGCGTCCTTTCTATAAAACCACCTCGCCCTCTATGGATATTCTGGTATCCAGCAATCTGGAGCGGATGCTGTATCTCGCATCCGGCGGCGATACGGCGTTGGTGGCGGCGCTGATGCGCCGGCTCAACGAGGAGGGGCGCTATCAGGTGCCGGATACGCTTTTGAGCGCTCTGCAGGAGACCTTTGCCTGCGGCTGTTGTGACGACGCGCAAGCCGCCGCGCTGATCCGGCGGGTGTGGGAGAAGGAGCGGTATCTGTGCGATCCTCACACCGCCGTTGCTTACCGTGTGGCGGACGATTTCATAGAGAAGCAGACCGACGGCGCGCCGGTGGTGGTACTGTCCACCGCCTCGCCGTATAAGTTCCCTGCCGCCGTGCTCTCCGCACTGGGTGAGACCGTGGCGGACGAGGGATTTGCGCTCATGGACCGGCTCCACGACCTTACCGGCGTGCCGGTACCGCCCCAGCTGGCGTCCTTGCGGCAAAAGAAGGTGCGCCATACCGACGTGATCGACCGAGAGGAAATTCTTTCCTATGTGTTGGGTAAGATCGGGCAAAAGGATTGGGAGGCAAAGTAATGAGCTTGAACATTGTCTGTCTTGATATGGAAGGCGTGGTGGTGCCGGAGATCTGGATCGCCTTTGCCGAGGCCAGCGGTATTCCCGAGCTGCGCCGCACCACCCGTGACGAGCCGGATTACGATAAACTGATGCGCTGGCGCATTGACCTGCTGGCAAAACGCGGGCTGGGGCTTAAGGAGATCCAGTCCGTTATTGAGACCATCGATCCCCTGCCGGGCGCCCGCGCCTTTTTAGATGAGCTGCGTGCCGTAACGCAGGTAGTGATCCTCAGTGATACGTTTGACCAGTTTGCCATGCCGTTGATGAAAAAGCTGGGATATCCCACCCTGCTTTGCAACACGCTGGAGGTAAACGACGCCGGCTTTATCACCGGATTCAAAATGCGTTGTGACCACTCTAAGCTTACCACCGTCCGCGCCTTGCAGTCCGTGGGATTTGAGACCATCGCCAGCGGCGACAGTTATAACGATCTGGAGATGATCCAAGCGAGCAAAGCGGGGTTTTTGTTCCGCACAACGGAGAAAATCAAGGCGGACTATCCCGCTATCCCCGCCTATGAGACGTATGACGATCTTCTGCGCGCCATCAAGGCGGCACTGTGAAAGAGCTGATCCGGCAGGAAACGCCAACGATAAAAAGCACTCCCGTCCATAGACGGGAGTGCGTTTGCAACGTGTCAAAAATGCCTCGCAGAGTTCGCGCCGCGCACGGCGCGAAG
>JAFSZX010000004.1 GCA_017458825.1 Oscillospiraceae bacterium | reverse complement strand
TGAGACTGTCAAAAAACGGCAAAGCCGTTTTTTGACAAAAGGGTTGCAGCCTACTGCGCGCACTCATTGTGCGCCAGTGGCGCACCATTCGCACACTTCGTAGTCTGAGCGGTGTCATTTGCCACGTACACGCCGCGGCAAATGACAATTTAATATCTTCGCGCCGTGCGCGGCGCGAAAGTAAGCGAGGCTTTTTTGACAAGCTGAAGACTGCGGCGGAATCTTCCGCCGCAGTCTTTTTTTATGATATTCTGCGCCATGTAACGCCGCCGGAAACGTCGGTGATCTCCACGCCCTGCGCTTTCAGCGCGTCCCGGATCCGATCCGCCTCGGCAAAGTTTTTCGCCCGTTTCGCCTCGGCGCGCTGACGGATCAGCGCCTCGATCTGCGGATCGCTTTCGCCGCTTTGGCAGGTCACGGAAAAACCGCCGTCTGCCAGCGCGGCTTTTGCCATCCGCTGTCGCGCCGCGGCGGCCTTTTCCGCCAGCTTCACGCCCAGCACCGCGTCGATCTTCTCCACCGCCGCCCACTTGGTAGCGCCGCTTGCAGGCGCTTTGAGGATGTTATAAAACACGGTAACGGCGTTGGGTGTGTTCAGATCGCTGTCCATCGCGGCGCGGAACTGCTCTTCAAGCGCCCCAAGCGCCGCCGGTTCCACTTCGCCGTCCTTGGGATCTACCGACGCGAGCTTTGCGATCAGCTTTTCGTATGCCGCCACAGCGTTATCCAGATTCTCCCAGGTGAACACCAGATTCTTCCGGTAATGGCTCTGGAGACAGAAGAATCGGTACGCCAACGGGTCATATCCCTTCTCCTCCAACAGCGACACCGTCAAAAACTCGCCCTTGGACTTGCTCATCTTCCCGTCGGCGGTGTTCAGGTGCGCCACGTGCCACCAGTGGGAGCACCAGGGGTGTCCCAGATAGCTTTCCGACTGGGCGATCTCGTTGGTATGATGGGGAAAGGCGTTATCCACACCGCCGCAGTGGAGATCCAGATATTCGCCGTTATACTTCAAGGAGATGCCGGAACACTCGATGTGCCAGCCGGGATACCCCACGCCCCAGGGGGAATCCCACTTGAGCGCCTGATCCTCGAACTTAGACTTGGTGAACCACAGCACGAAGTCGTTTTTGTTGCGCTTGTTGGTATCCTCCTCCACGCCTTCCCGGACGCCTACCGCCAGATCCTCCTCCTTGTGTTCGTTGAACACATAGTAGCGCGGCAGTTTCCCTGTGTCGAAATACACGTTGCCTCCGGCGAGGTAGGCGTACTCTTTTTCAAGAAGCGTCTGCACGATGTGGATATAATCGTCGATCATTCCGGTAGCGGGCTGTACCACGTTGGGTGTTTTGATATTGAGCTTGGCGCAGTCGGCAAAAAACGCGTCGGTATAGTATTGGGCGATCTCCATCACCGTCTTATGCTCCCGACGGGCGCCCTTGAGCATCTTATCCTCGCCCTCGTCGGCGTCGGAGGTCAGGTGTCCCACGTCGGTAATGTTCATCACGCGATTCACGTCGTAGCCGGCAAAGCGCAGGTATTTCTCCAGCACGTCCTCCATGATGTAGGAGCGCAGATTGCCGATGTGGGCGAAGTGATACACCGTCGGTCCGCAGGTATACATCTCCACGTGTTCCGGCGTGTGGGTGGTAAACAGTTCTTTTTTGTGTGTCGCGGAATTATAAAGATACATGGTCTGTTCCCCTTTGCATCTGAATTACGGCATGGTTTCGTTGAGTTCGTCCAATATATGTATGGTGCGGTAGATCGTGCCGCAACCGTCACAACGCCAATCGGTATTGCTTTTTTTCGCTTTGCGGTGCAGCAGCGTCAGCGCGCCGCCGCAGACGGGGCAGGGCGTCTCCTTCTCCTGCCAGAGCCGCTTTAAAAACGACAGGTTCTCCTCTCGCGTGGCAAAATACAGCGCCATGGTCCCTCCTGCGTCAAACGCCCCGTCAATCGGGGATAAAATTCACCTTTTCATCCTGCATCATGTTGATAGTGCCGTGTTCGTTGTTCTCCAGCCGCCCCACCACCGCTTGCAGATAGTCCATCTTATAGTCCATATCTCCCTCCCACGGAAGCAGAACGGTGAAGCGATCCAGATACCGTATGGTAACGGCGGAATCGTCCTCCAGATGGATCTGCTGTACCTGCCCCAGCATCTCCTTACTCCGCAGGGCGCGGAGCAGCTCCGTCAGTTGTCGCTGTTCCCGTTCCTCCGCCGCGGAGGGTATCTGCCCCACCTGGGGTGAAAGGAGCGTCACGCCGGTGATCAACGGATGTCCCTGCGGGGTAGCGGACGTATCCACCACCTTGCCGGTGGCGGACAGAAGCCATACCGTTCCGTCCTGCTCGATGGCGACGGTGGTGCGGCACTCCGTCACGTCGATATGGAGCGTGCCGGGCAGCGTGCGGTGGATACGCACCGATTCCACATAGTTCAGCGCTTCGGTGATCCGCTCCGCCACGGCATACTTGTCCATCATAAAGAGGTTATCCCCCTTCTCCACACCGGCGGCGGCGATAACCTCCTCCGCTGTGTAGCGCGTCACGCCCTGCACGTCGATCCGCTCCACCTTGAAAAACAGCGCCAGCGCCGCCGCGATGGCGCCGCAAATCAGCAAAAACGCCAGCAAACGGTAGAGGAAGGCCAGCCTTCCCCTGCCGTTTCTCCGTGCCTTTCTTTTGCGTTTTGCCATGATACGCTATACTCCTATCTCCTGTATCTGCGCGCCCAAATGGCGCAATGTACCGCTGAAATCCTCATATCCCCGCTGGATATGGCGGATCTGCCGTATTTGTGTCTCCTCTTCCGTCTGCAGTGCCGCCACCGCCAGCGCCGCGCCGCCCCGCAGATCGGTGCAGTACACGGTACCGCCGCGGAGCTTCTCCACGCCGCACACCACCGCCACCCGGCCTTCCAGCCGGATATCCGCGCCCAGGCGCAACAGCTGTGCCACGTGGCGATACCGGCTTTGAAACATATTCTCCACGAACATGGTGCTGCCCTTTGCGCGAAGCAGCGATGCCATCACCACCGCCTGAGCGTCGGTGGGAAAGCCGGGATACGGCGCCGTTCGTATCGGGCAAATGCCCTGAAGCACAGCGGGCGCGCGCAGATAGATGCCCTGCTCTCCGCTGTGGATCTGACAGCCGGCTTGCTGAAGCGCCATTGTCACCGTGGACAAATGCCGGTAATCCACGCCGCGGACCATCACCTCGCCGCCGGTAGCGGCGGCGCAGGAGAGATATGTAGCCGCGGCGATCCTGTCTCCGATACATCGGTGGCGGCAACCGTGGAATTTTCGCCGTCCCTCCACGATCACCGTGGAACTGCCCGCGCCCCGTACCTCCGCGCCGATCTTCCGCAAGAATCGCTGGAGATCAACGATCTCCGGCTCCCGCGCCGCGTTGGAAATCACCGTGGTACCGCGGGCGGTACACGCCGCCAGCATGGCGTTTTCCGTCGCCCCCACGCTGGGCAGGCTCAATACGATCTCCGCGCCGCGCATCGCCGCACCTTGTCGGCAATCCAGGCAAGCGCCCTGCTCGTCGATCTGTGCGCCCAGTGTCCGCAGTGCGGACAAATGCAGGTCGATGGGGCGCGGACCCAGCTCGCATCCCCCCGGATAACTGAGCCGTGCCTGCCCGCACCGGCTGATAATGGCTCCCAGAAAAATCACCGATGAGCGCATCCGGCGCATCATATCGTCGGGAATATCCCAGCGGCTCATGGTGGAACTGTCCACCAGCAGATCGTCGCCCTGCCAGCGAACGTCACAACCCAGATGGCGCAATATAGCGGCGCTGGCGTCCACGTCCTCCAGACGCGGGCAGTGCTCGATCACGCAAGCGTCGCCGCTGATGACGGTAGCCGCCAATACGGGCAGTACGCTGTTTTTGGCGCTTTGCACCGTCAATTCTCCCCGGAGCGGTTTCCCGCCCCGTACGGTAATCACGTTCATCCTCCGCCCTGCCTTTCATCGCTTTTTCAAGCCATTCTATGCAGGGCGCGGTGAGGATGGTTACCGCACCAGCGCCATCACGGTTTCATACAGGCGCGCCGTCGCGTCCGGCACGCCGAGCTGCGCCATGCACCGTGCCATATCGGCGCGGCGCGACGGGTCGGATAAAAGCGTGCAAACGGTGTCGTACAGCACTTCGGGCGTGCATTCACTCTCCCGCAGTACCACCGCGCCGCCGCGCCGTTCCAGCGCGCGGGCATTCTTCTCCTGAGGGTTGTTGGTCACGTACGGTGACGGAACGATCAGCGCCGGTTTACCCAGCGCGGTGATCTCGCTGATGGTGGAGGCGCCGCCGCGGCAGATCACCAGATCGGCCGCGCGCATATAAAGCGCCATATCATAAATATACTCCCTCACGTCAAGTTCCGGCCGGCAGGCAAGCCCTCGCCGTTCCAGCTCCCGGCTGACTGTCTGCCATCCGGCGCTTCCCACTGCGTGTACGTGGTGAAACGGCCGGCCGTTTTTCTCTTCCAGCGCGAACATCTCTACCATGATGCGGTTCATACCGGCGGCGCCCAAACTGCCCCAGAAGGACACCACCAGCGGCGTTCCGTCCGCCAGACCCAGCTTCTGCCGTGCCTGCGCCGGCGTCAGTGCGAAGAAATCGCCCCGCACCGGCGTTCCGGTGACCACCACTTTCTCCCCGCGCCGGTAATGGGCGCGGCATTCCTCAAAACCCACCATGATCCGTTGGGCATACTTCTCCAGCAGTTTGGTGGCAAGTCCCGGCACGATGTTGGACTCATGCACCGCCGTCGGGATCCCTGCCAGCGCCGCGGCGCGGACAACGGGATAGCTGGCATAGCCGCCGGTCCCCACCACCAGATCAGGCGCAAACTCCCGCAAGACGGCGCGTGCCGCGGCGCGGGAAGACACCATCGTGCGCAGGGTGCGCAGATTGTGCCGCACCTCACGGGGCGCTATGGAACGGTGGAAATTGGAGATCTCCACGCCCCGGAAGTCATAGCCTGCTTTTTCCACCAGATCCCGTTCCATGCCGTCCGGCGTACCCACGAACAAAATTGCCGCCTCCGGCTGTCGCTCCTTGATATATCCTGCCAGTGCCAGCGCCGGATTGACGTGTCCGGCGGTACCGCCGCAGGTAAAGATCACACGCATTCTCTCACCTACCCGTTTCTCGGCGCCGGGATCTGCCGCGATACGCTCAACACCAGTCCCATTTCCAGAAGCTGCAGTGCCAGCGCCGTGCCGCCGTAGCTGAAAAACGGCAGGGAGATACCCGTCGCGGGAACCAGTCCGCTGACCACGGCGATATTCAAAAACGTCTGAAGGGCGATATGGGTGATGATCCCCACTACCAGCAGTGTGCCGAACCGGTCTCTGGCGTGGAGCGCGATCCAGAACCCCCGAATGATCAACAGGGCGAAGATCAGCATGATGACGCAGGCGCCGATCAGCCCCAATTCCTCGCAGACGATGGCGAAAATACAGTCGTTATGCTCTTCCGGCAGATACAAAAACTTCTGCCGGCTTTTGCCAAGCCCCACGCCCAGCAATCCGCCGGATCCGATGGCGATCAGGCTTTGCACCATCTGGTATCCCTCGTCGGACGCGTCCAGCCACGGGTTATGCCACATTTCGATCCGGCTGGCGCCGTAGGAGATGACGCCGCTTTCCACCAGCTTGACATACAAAAACGCTCCGGCGCTGACGCCGCCCAACCCGAGCGCCACCAGCTTACCCGGTATACCGCCCACGATCATCATCACGATTCCGGTCCCCACAATGAGGATCGTGCCGGACAAATGGGGCTCCAGCATCATCAGAATAGCGAACGCCAGCAGGATCACCGCGTAGGGTACGATCCCCTGATGCCAGTCCAGCATCTTATCTTTTTTCTTGGAAATATCGTTGGCAAAGTAGATGATCACGCTCAACTTGGCGATCTCCGAGGGCTGGAAGCGGAACTCCGTACCCGGCACGCCCAGCCAACGTGTGGCGTTATTCACCGTAACGCCCACGCCGGGGACCACCACAAGGATCAGCAAAAATACGGAAAAGCCCAGCAGTATCTTTGCCGCGCCGCGCCAGCGCTGGTAATTGATCTTACCCGCGATGAGCATGGCGGCGATACCGAACACGGCAAAGATCGCCTGCCGCTTGAAATAATACGCCGGATCACCGGACTCGTAGTACGCCGAGGGGAAGCTGGCGGAGAACACCATCACCAATCCGATGGCGGTCAGTAAAAGTGTCAGAAGAAGAAACGGCAGATCCATCTTTCCCTTGGACGCTTCATAATGCTTGCGCTCCGTTTCCATCCGGCGGCGCTTTTTCTCCTTCAGCGCGCGGTATTCCTCCCGTGTCACCCGTCTCTCCCTCCTTTCTCAAAATGGGGGCGCCTTTACGCGCCGAACCGATCCATTACGCCGAAATACGCCAGCGCGCAGAACACCGCGCTGACCGCGGCAAACACCGCCACGATGGTGGGCTCTTTCCATCCGCACATCTCGAAGTGATGGTGAAGCGGCGCCATTTTGAACACCCGCTTCCCATGTGTCAGCTTGAAATATCCCACCTGAATAATATCGCTGAGCGTTTCGCACAGATACACCACGCCCACCAACACCAGGACCAGCGGCATATCGCAGGCAAACGCCAGCGCCGCCACGGCGCCGCCGAGGAACAGCGAGCCGGTATCGCCCATGAACACTTTGGCGGGGAAGTGGTTATACACCAAAAATCCCAGCAACCCGCCCGTCATAGCGGCGGCAAAAACGCTCAACTGCAAATAGTCACTGCCCCAGCGGTAACCGACCACCGCGAAGAACACCGCCACCGGCACGCTCACCGAGGAACACAGTCCGTCCAGTCCGTCGGTGATGTTCACGGCATTGACCGTGCCCAGAATAACGAAGGCGGCGAATATGAGATATACGATCCACGGGCACACCAGATACGTGTTGAAAAACGGCACGTACAGGTTGGGGCTGAGCAATCCCTCATAGCGCATCAGGCACAAAAACGCCACTGCCGCCGCCAGTTGGAGCAGGAATTTCTGCAGCGCGGTCAGTCCGGTGTTGTGGTGATACTTCACCTTCTGGTAGTCATCCACAAACCCGATGGCGCCGTACACCAGCGCGAACGCGAAGACGTACAGATGGGAAAGATCTCCCGCCATCATTCCCTGCCAGCCGGCGCCGAGGATCGCAGCGCCGATGCCGATGATGAACATCAGTCCCCCCATGGTGGGGATCCCCTGCTTATTCTTATGCCAGGTAGGCCCGATCTCCTTAATGCTCTGTCCCACCTTCCACTTCACCAGGATCGGCAGCAGCGCCTTTCCGGCAACGGCGGTGACAAGAAAACTGACCGCGAGTGTTATGACCATTCTCATATCGTTTACTCCTCCCGCCCTCACAGGGGCGATCCCTTCTTCTGTCAGCGGCTTTTCAGCCACTCCGCCACGATCTCCCGCTCATCCAGATGCCGCTTTTTTCCGGCGATCTCCTGATACGTCTCATGTCCCTTTCCGCACAGCACGATCACGTCGCCTGTCCGTGCATGATCCAGCGCGTAGAAGATGGCGCTTTGCCGCTCGGGTACCACGTCGTACTGCGCTCCGGACATGCCGGACACGATCTCCCGAATGATCTCCTCCGGTGCCTCGGAACGCGGGTTGTCGGAGGTAACCACCGAATAGTCCGCCCACCGCGCGGCGATAGCGCCCATCTGCGGCCGTTTGCTCCGATCCCGATCTCCGCCGCATCCGAACACCGCCACGGTGCGTCCGGCGGCAAAGCCGCGCACCGTCTGCAACACGTTTTCCAGCGCGTCCGGCGTATGGGCGTAGTCGATCAGCACCGTAAAGTCCCGATCCGGCATATCCAGCACTTCCATACGCCCCTTGACGCCGGTAAAATCCGCCAGCGCGTCGGCGCTGTCCTCCAGGGGGATCCCCAGCGCCAACGCCACCGCCATGGCTCCCAACACGTTATAAACGGAAAACCGCCCCGGCAGAGACACCTTCACCGGCACGGCGCGTTCACCGCGCACAGCGGTAAAGGACACCCCCTCCGGCGTCAGCTCGATCGCCTCGGCGTATACTTCAGCGCCCCGGTGCAGCCCGAAAGAGATACGCGGCGCGCCACAGCGTGCGAGGATCTCTTCATGCCACGGATCGTCGCGGTTGTAGACCGCCGTGTCGCAGGCGGTAAACAGTCCGGCCTTGGCGCGGGCATACGCTTCCATCGTGCCGTGAAAATCCAGATGATCTCGCGTGAGGTTGGTAAAAAGCCCTGCCGCGAAATGCAGTCCCCATACCCGATCCAGTGCCAGCGCGTGGCTGGATACCTCCATCACGGCGTGGGTACAGCGCGCTTCCTTCATGGTGTGCAAAAGCGCCTGCAAATCGCAGGATTCCGGCGTGGTGCGCCGTGCCGGCAGAATGTTGCCGTCGATCACGTTCTGCACCGTCCCGACCAGACCCACCTTCGCCTGTCTGACCCTCTCCAGAATGTGCCGGATCAGATAGGTAGACGTGGTCTTTCCGTTGGTGCCGGTAACGCCGATCAGGCACATCGCCTCTGCCGGGCGAGCGTACCAGTTGGCGCTGATCTGCGCCAGCGCGCGGCGCGGCGCGTCGGTCTCCACGCGTGGCACGTCTGTTGGCGTGCCGTTTCGGCACAGCGCGCACACCGCGCCGGCGGAAAACGCTCTGGCGATAAACGCCGCGCCGTCCTCCTTCTCCCCCGGGATCGCTGCGAACAGCTCCCCCGGCTTTACCTCGCGTGAATCATAGCTCACGCCGCGGATCTCCAGCTCCGGCGGCGCGTAGACCGCCGTACAGGATACGTCCCGCAGCAGCTCTTCCAAACGCATCGCATTCTCTCCCTTTTTCCCGATCTGCCTGATAGCGCATTCTCATCGGTACAAGGGATGCAAAGCGGTCAATCCTGTACGGAACTGTCGCCCAACTGCACGGTGATCACCGTACCGGCGGGCACCTGGGTTCCGGATGCCTCGGATTGGGTCACCACGCGGATACTGCCGCTTCCGTTATCGGTCGCGCCGGTAAAGCGGATCAGCAATCCCGCGTTGGTCGCCACCGTATTGGCGTCTACCGCGGTGCGCCCCACCAGTTGCGGCACGATACAAAGCGCGTCGGATTTCTCCGCGCCGGCGTACAAAATCACTGTGGAGCGTCCCGGAATAATGGCGCCGCCCACCGGCGTCTGATCGGTAACGGTATCGCCGTTTCCGATGACACGGCTGGCAAAGCCCCGGTCTTTCAGCCGCTGTTGCGCCTGCGAAACGCTCATATCCACCACGTTAGGCACCGTAGTGTCAGCGCCCAACAGCTCCTCGGCGGAATAGGACGGCTCGATCCCCAGATACGGCAAGATCTCGCTCATGATCTGCCCCGACATCGGCGCCACCATGTTACCGCCGGAAGGATATGTGCCGGTCGTGCGGCTGGGCGTATCCAGTGTGATCAGCATGATCACCTGCGGATCGTCCGCCGGCGCGAAGCACAGGAACGATACGATCAATTCGCTGGCTTTACCGCTGGCGTCACGCTTATCGGCGGTACCCGTTTTGCCGCCGATGCGGTATCCGGCCACCTGGCCGTTCCGTCCGGTACCGTCGGATACCACGTATTCCAGGCATTCGCGCACCTTGGCGCTGGTCGCCTCGCTGATGACCTGCCGTACCGGCGTGTTGTCATGTTGCCAGATCACGTTGCCGTTCTGATCCAGCTTTTGTTCCACCAGATACGGCGTGTGGAGATACCCGCCGTTCACGCAGGCCGCCTGCGCGCTCACAAGCGCCAGCGGCGTCACGCTGAAGTTCTGTCCGAAGGCGTAGCACGCCAGATCCAGCTCGGTAAAGTCCTCCTCCGCCTTAAACAGGCCGGAGGCCTCGCCCCCCAGATCGATGCCGGTAGAGGACATCAGTCCGAACGAGCGCATATACTCATAGAATTTCGTCCGTCCCAGCCGCAATCCGTAGGTGATAAAGGCGGGGTTGCAGGAATGGGCCGCCGTCTCCTTGAGCGTCTGGAACCCGTGGGTGGCGGTGCAGTGGATGGTGGCGTCGGAAACGTGGATGGAGCCCTGACAGGTATAGGTGGTGTTCATGTCGATAGCGCCTTCCTCCAGCGCCGCCGAAAGCGTCAGGATCTTGAACGTGGAACCCGGCTCATACGTTTCGTTGATGGACTTATTCCACCACTGGCGAAGCTGCATCTCCGCCAGTGTCGTCTCGCCCCGCTCGATGGCGGCGACCAGATCGGGATCCTGAATGGTGCCGAAGTTGTTCAGATCATAGTTGGGATAGGACGCCATGGCTAAAATAGCGCCGGTCTTGGCGTTCAGCACGATACCCTGACCGCCCAGCTTCGCCTCGTACTTATCCGCGATCTCCTTGAGTCCTTTTTCCAGATAATACTGCACGGTGGCGTCAACGGTCAGCACCAGATCCTGACCGTCCTGGGCGTCAAAATACTGCTCGTAGCCGTAGAGCATTTCGTTGCCCGCGTTGTCCTCCGCGGTGATGACCAGACCGGTCTTGCCCTCCAGATCCTCCTCATACTGCGCTTCCAGACCGTAAAGTCCGGTATTGTCGTCCCCCACGAAGCCCAGCACGTGGGACGCCAGCGTGCTGTACGGGTAATACCGCTTCGTGTCGGTGACCAGATACACGCCGGACACGTTGTTGTCGTTGAGATACTCCCTCACCTGATTGGCAACGTCCTCATCCGCCCGGAGCTTGATGACCTCGTATTGGGAATCGGTGCGGTCCATGCGGCGGCGGACGTTTTCCTCGTTTACGTCCAGGATCCTCGCCAGATCCGCCGCCAGAGAATCCTTTGTCCAGTGGATCTTGTCCTCTTCCTTTTCCGCCTTCTCGCTTTTTTGCACAGCGCGGTCGATCTCCAGCGGAGAGAGGAACACCGTTTCCGCCGTAGCGGAAATGGCTAAAATATTCCCGTTGCGGTCGTAAATGGTGCCGCGCGTGGCGGATACCACCGTACTGCGTGTCTGCTGACTCACCGCCAGCTTTTGCAGTTCCTCATGCCGCAGGATCTGGAGCTGGTATAATTTGGCAAACAGCAATACAAAAACGCCCACGCCCAGCGCCAGCATCAACACGAAGGTCCTCTGCTGGATCACACGGTTGGCGCGGCGTACCCGTTCACTTTTTCGCTGATTTTCCGCCACGTTTTTCTCCTTTCCGCACCGCCTGCGGCGTGTGCATTATGTCAACGAAAGGAGCAAGAAGATTCCTTCTTACTCCCTTCGCAGTATCTCCGTTTGATGCCGATGTAACTATATGGCACAGCTTAGCTGAAATATTCCACCAGTGTATAAAACCCTTGGGCGATCCGCTCCGCGGCGGCGCCCCAGAATCCGCCGATACCGGCGTGATAGACCACCGCGGCGTCCGTGCCGCCCAGATCCAGATACTCGATCTGCGCGCCGGTGGGCTTGCTCATTCCGGCAGCTTCGGCGGTTTCCTTCACCGTGGTCAGATCAAAGGTCTGCTCATACTTGGTCAAAAGAGAAACATGTTCCTCGTTGAGTGCGGCAAGCTCCTCTTTCATCTCCGAAACACTGCCGGAAACTGTGGTCAGATGCACGTATCCGGCGATCAACAGCACCACCAGCGCCGCCATGACGATCACGCCGCCTGCTACCAGCGAGGAGGGGCGCTGTGCCGTGCGGGCCGCGACGCTTCTTTTGGGAGCGGCGCGGCGAACAGGCTCTTCCCGCCGCTCCGGACGGCCGGCTTCCTCTAATTGCCGCTCTCTGGCAAGCGTATCCAGATCATACGCCAGGTTTCCGTATGTGGTTGTAGCGGGTCTTCTGTACCTTTGCGCCATGGTGGGTGCTCCTTACTGTAATTTTTCCGCGGCGCGCAGCTTCGCACTGCGGGCGCGCGGGTTATAGGTCAGTTCTGCGTCCTCTGCCGTCACCGGCTTACGGTAGATCAGTTTCATACGCGGCGTCCTGCCGCACACGCACACCGGAAATTCCGGCGGGCAGACACATCCGGCGGACAGCTCCTGCAGTTTCTTTTTAACGATCCGGTCCTCCAGCGAGTGGAAGGAAATGACCGCCAGCCGTCCCCCGGGTTTAAGTACGTCGCAAGCGCCTTCCAACATGGGCTCCAGCGCCTCCAGCTCGCCGTTGACGGCAATGCGTATGGCCTGAAAAGTGCGCTTGGCGGGGTGTTGTTTTTCCCGCAGTGCCTTGGCGGGCATCGCGCCGCGAATCAGCTCCGCCAGCTCCAGCGTGGTCTCAATGGGGCCCTCCTGCCTCCGTCGGCAAATGGCGGCGGCGATAGCGGGCGCGTATCGCTCCTCACCGTAATCATACAAAATGCGTTTGAGCTCCTCACCGCTCCAGTCGTTCACCACGTCGCGCGCCGTCAGCGGCGCCGTGCGGTCCATCCGCATATCCAGCGGCGCGTCCTGCCGGTAGGAAAATCCCCGTTGCGCGTCGTCCAGCTGCGGCGAGGAAACGCCCAGATCGAACAGCATCCCGTCCGCCTGCTCCACACCGGCGCCGGATAGAAGCGCCTTCACGTCGGCAAAGTTACCGCGCAGGAGCGTCACGCGCTCCCGATAGGGTGCCAGCCGCTCCTCGGCGGCGGCAAGAGCCGCCTCGTCCCGGTCGATGCCGATCAAGCGTCCGCCGTCCAAGCGCCGGACGATCTCCAGCGCGTGACCGGCTCTGCCCAGCGTACCGTCTACGTATACGCCGTCGGGCCGGATGGCAAGCGCGTCCAAACACTGTGCCAGCAGTACCGGCTTGTGCCCGTACGCCAGATCCTCCGTTTCGTTGGAGCAAAACGACACGTGCTCTTCCATTTAAAGCCCCATGTCCTCCATGGCGCCTTCCATCTGACCGCTCCGGAGATCCTCTTCCTCCTTGGCGTACCAGCGCGCGGCGTTCCAGATCTCCACGCGGTCGAAACTGCCGTTGATCACGACTTCCTTTTCAAGCTGTGCGTACTGCCGGAGCTTTGCCGGGATCAGGATGCGTCCCTGCCCGTCCGGCACGCAGTCGGCGGCATTGGCGAACGCCGTGCGCAACCGCTTCACCTGGCTGTAAGAGAGCGTTTTCAAATGCTCCATCACCGCCTGCCAGCTTTCCTCGGAATAGATGGACAGGCAGTGATCCTGCCCCACCATCACGTGAAACACTTCGCCCAGCTCTTCCCGAAGCTTCGCCGGAATAAACAGGCGCCCCTTCGCGTCGATATTGTGTTCGTACTGCCCCGTCACGCCTGTCACCTCCTGCCTCGGATTTTTGGGCAAAACCGTGGGATGATTCACCACAGATAGGGGCGCTTCCCCCACTGTTCCCCACCTGTCTATGATTATACATGATTGTTTCCGTAAATGCAAGAACTTTTTACGATCATCGCGCTGTTTTTTTCGCGTATTTCAGCGCGGTTTCGCCGCTTATAGGTCACTTTCGCCCCGCGGTATTTTTGCCGCTTGGCGCAAAAAAAGCGGCGGACACTACATGTAGTGTCCGCCGACCAAAATCGACCACAATATCTATAATAACCCTGTCTTCATGCCGATTTTCGCCGAGAAAATTTCGGCGATCTCACCAAAAAATAACGGAAATATTTGGTTATTCTTTCCCGTTATCCGCCTTCTCCTCCCGGAGCATTTCGCGCTGTGCCTGCATTTTTTCGGCGGAGGTGGTGCGGAACCGCGCGCGGGACTCCTTCACCTCGCCCAGCGCCATTTCGATTGCCTCTTCCGTGCGGCGAAGCGCGTCCTCGGTGTAGGTGTTGGCGGCCTGATACAGCTCCCGGCAGCGATCCTCGGCGCGGTGGAGCACCTCACTGCTCTTTTGCCGTGCACGCTGAAGGATCTCGCTCTCGGACACGATGACTTTGGCGTCCATATCCGCCTGGCGCAAGATCTTCTCCGCCTCTTTCTTTGCCGCCGCCACGTACTCGTCTCTGGCGCGGATCAGCTCCTGCGCCTTTTTGATCTCCATGGGCAGCTTGGCGCGGATCTCGTCGAGAAGATCCAGCACCTCTTCTCTGTTTACCAGACATTTGTCGGAACTGAACGTGGCGTTTTTCGCCTCGTCCACCATGCCGTAAAGCATATCCAGCAAGCGTTGTACGTCTTTCTCTCCCATTGTTAAGCCCATCCCTTTCTCTTAATTTCCTCCGCCGCCGCTTCAGGAACGTACCGTTCCATCGGCTGACCGTAGCGGATCATTTCACGCACCATGGTACTGCTGAAGTGCTGATAATCGCCCCGTGCCGGAAGCAGTACCGTTTCCAGCGTGGGACAAAGTCCCCGATTGATCGCCGCCATCTGGTATTCCCAGTCGAAATCCGAGGCGTTCCGCACGCCTTTGACCAGAACGGAGGCGCCGCGCTGCGCGGTGTAATGCGCCAGCAGCCCGTCCCAGGAATCCACCTCTACGTTGGGGATATCCGCCACGGCGGCGCGAAGCATCCGCATCCGCTCCTGCGCTGTGAACATTGGCTTTTTCTCGCTGTTGACCATCACGCAAACGACCAGTCGGTCGAAGCAGGCGGCGGCGCGGCGGATAATATCCACGTGTCCCAGCGTGACCGGATCGAAACTGCCGGGAAAAACAGCTACGCTCATGCTTCCTCCTCATTTCCGTCCCTGTGATACACCGTCAGCTTGATCCTGCCGTACCGATAGGTACGATAGATCCCGTAAGGCGGTGCCAGCGGCGGCAATACGTCGTCTGCGCGACTCTCTGCCACGATTATACCATGTGCGCGGCAAATGTCAAATCCTGCGATTTTTTCCAGCGCCGCAGGCAGAAGTCCGGAATCGTAGGGCGGATCGAGAAAGATCAGATCGAACTTCTCTCCGCTTTGCAAATAGGACAGCGCCTCGCCCCGCCGAATATGCGCCCGGTCGTCAAACCCGCACAGCGCCACGTTTTCCCGTATCAGTGCCACAGCGTCATTTCGCTGATCGATGAACACGCAGGACGCGGCGCCGCGGCTGAGCGCCTCGATGCCCAGCTGTCCCGTACCGGCAAACAGATCCAGCACGCGCCGCCCCTCAATATCAAATTGAATGATGGAAAACAAACTCTCTTTCACCTTATCGGTGGTAGGTCTTGTCTCCATACCGTCCAGTTCCTTGAGTCGCCGCCCTCTGGCAGTACCCGTGATCACTCTCATACGTTTTCTCCCCGCGGATCGAACCGCTCAAAAATCGGCAGTGCGCCGTCCGCCTCCGATTGTGCCAACTGCTCCTTGCTGTCAATGGTCCAGCTCAACTCCCGCGCACCATAGAGCCGCCGGCAAAGCCACAGCGCCAGACAGTGCCGGTCGGAAAACCGGTAGGCGATGAAATCCGGCACAGTGAGAAAGTTCATGAGGAGATTGCTCAAAATGAATTGGGTGGTTTTCTTCAGCGGAACGACTTCCCGATGCCGCAGAAACTGCTGGCTCAACTGTCCCCGCACGATCTCCGGCCGGTGTTTGCGAAGCCAGATCAAGCACCGGGGGTCGAAAGACTCGATGCAGTATCGCACCGGATACTTGTCCAACAGCGCCACCGTTGCCGCCGTCAGCTCGTTATAGTTGCCCCGTTCGCTTTTCAGCTCCACCACCAGCGGCGCTTTTCCCGCAAACAGCGCCAGCACGTCCTCCAAAAGCGGGATCCGCTCTTCGGTCCCCTCCAGCCGGTACTGCGCCAACTCCTGTGCCGTCAAGTCCTCGATGACCGCCTCGGCGCCGGCGGTGCGGCGCAAACTGCTGTCGTGGATCACCGCCAGACGTCCGTCCTTCATCAGGTGTACGTCCAGCTCCGCGCCGAACCCGTTTTCCACGGCGCGCCGAAACGCCGCCATGGAATTTTCCGGCACAGACGGCTGATCGTGCCAGCCACGGTGCGCATAGCGCCAGCGCCCCAGCTCGTCCCAGTCTTTATGTCCGCGTCGGCAGCGAAGCGCCGCGATAAACACCAGCAGCACTGCCGCCGCCGTCAGCAACACGTACCACATACCGTTCTCCTCAATCCGCCTCCAGATCCTCCAGCGCCTCCAGTCCCTTCTTAACAGCGGGACGGCTGTCGCCATGTCGGACAAAGCACATGGTCACAAACGCCAGCGCCACGAAGATAGCGGCATAGGGGAACAGGATCCGCATTCCCAGATAGTCCATCAGCAAGCCCGACAGCATAGGCGTCGCCACCTGTGCCGCCATGGAGGCGGTATAGTAAAAGCCGGTATACTTTCCCACGTCACTGCCGCCTGCCAGCTCCACCACCATAGGGAAGGAGTTGACGTTGATGGTCGCCCAGCCGATCCCCGCCAGCGCGAACATGGCGTTCATCAGCATGGTGGGACTGCGGTCGTCCAGAAACGCGGCGGTGGTAAAGGCGGCGGTGAGCATCACCACGCCGGCAAGGATCGTCTTTTTCCTTCCGATCTTTCCTGCCGCCATACCCACCGGCAGATACGCGGCGATGGCCGCCGCCTGGGCGATGATCAGCGTCAGATTATAGTCCTTATGCAACACGTTGGACGCGTAGACGGAATACTTGCTGGTCACGGCGTTGTAGCCGAAAAACCACAGCACGATGGACGCCAGGATAAAGAGCAGCGACCGCAGCTCTCCCTTTGTGAGCTTTCGGGACCCGCCCGCGGCCTCCTCCTGCTCCTCCACGCCGAAACGCACGCTGTCCGCCTGCATCTCCTGCGCCCAGCGCACCTCCCGCACCGTCAGCAGGAAGATCGCCAGCGCCACCAGCATCACCAGCGCGATCACGCCGAAGTATCCGGTATAGCTCATCAAGCTGTTGCGCACCGCCGAAGTGGCAAACACCATTCCCAACGCCAAAACCAGGATCCCGCCGGCGCTCCCCATCAGATTGATGATGGCGTTGCCTTTCGAGCGCAGGGGTTTCATCGTCACGTCCGGCATCAGCGCCACCGCCGGTGAACGGAAGATGGACATGGACACCAGTACCACCAGCAAAAGAACGATGAAAAATACCAGCGTGGCGGGACTTTCCGCCGTGATCTGCCAGGCGTACGCCTGCCGTGCCGGCGCCACGTAGTTGGTATAGTCGGGATTGGTCACGCTCTTCCCGTCCGCCGTGATCTGGCTGGTAATGGCGGCGAAATCCTCCTGCGTAAAGCGTTCGCGCAATACGAACGATTCACCCTCCGGCGTCAGAAGCGTCGCGTCCGCCTCTTCTTCATAGATCATCGTCAGCGCGGCGGGATCGTCGATGGCGGACACATCCGCGATGTTGCGAAGCTGTGCCCTGTCCACGAAAGACAGCGCCACCAGCGCCACCGCGGCGATCACCGTACCCACCACGATAAAGGGCGTGCGCCGCCCGTGTTTTCCCTTATGCCGGTCGGAGATCGCGCCGAACAGCGGCAGCAGTACCAGCGCCAGCACGTTGTCCAGCGCCATAATAACGCCCGACCAACCCTGACTCATGCCGAATTTGTTGGTCAGGATCAGCGGAATGGTGTTGTCATACGCCTGCCAGAAGGCGCAAATGAGAAAAAAAGCAAAGCCAACGCAGATGGTACGCCGATAGTTGAGCTTCATAGCACGTCCTCCCGTTCCGTTCACGCCTGACACATATCCTCCCACACGCGGCTGATATGGGGATAGATCCACGTGGGGTGTACCTGATAGCGTTCTATATCCTCCATCACGCCCTCGCCGGAGAGCACGAAGATACTGTCGATCCCTGCGTTGACGCCGCATGCCACGTCCGTATAGAGCCGATCGCCGATGATCACCGCCTGTTCGGCGCTAAAGCCGGTGCGCTCCAGCGCCAGCTCCACCATGGCAGGCTGGGGTTTCCCGATCACCAGCGGCTTTCGTCCGCAGGCGTTGGTAAGCATCTGGCATACACTGCCGCAATCCGGCACGCCGCCGTACCACGTAGGGCAGAGCCAGTCGGGATTCGTGGCGATCCACTCCACGCCCCGTTGCAGTAATATGCAGGCGTCCTCCAGCTTTTGGAACGTCAGCTCCGTGTCAAAGCCGTTGAGCAGGATCTCCACGTCGTCCTCCACCCGGTCCGTCACCGGGATCCCTGCGGCGACGAGCTGCTGATAAAACGACCTCGTTCCGGCCACGTAGCACTTCTTTCCCGCGTGATGGGCCCGAAGATGCCGCACCGTGGCGTCCACCGAGGTCAGAAAATCCTCGCCGGCGGTCTCGATCCCCAGCCGTTTCATCTTGGCGATATACCCCTCCAGCCCACGGGAGGAATTGTTGGTCAAAAAGAGGTATCTGCCGCCGATCTCCCGCACACGGGCCAGAAATTCCGGCACCTTGTCAAAGAGTGTTTCATCCAGATAGATGGTGCCGTCCATATCCAGCAGAAAGAGCCGTTTCTCCGTAAGCTGTGCCATAGTGCGCCCCCGTTTTTATAATACAAAGGTATCATAGCACAAAGCCGCCTTTTACGCAAGGCGGCTTTTGGGAAAAATCACGTATTTTCCCGACTGATGGGTCTGCGGCGGAGCAGTGCCGCCAGTGCTTTGCCGTTAAAGGGGATCAGGGGATAGAGGTATCCCCGTCCCACCAGCGGCGGCGTGGTGGCGACAAGCAGTAAGATCCCCGCCACGCCCAGGGCGAAGCCCCACCAGCCCAGAAGCCAGATCAGCACCAACAGCGCGATGCGGCACAGCTTCACCGCGTAGCCCATCTCGTAGCTGTGCTGGGCGTAATTCGCCACCGCCACGAACGCCATATAGACCAGCACCTCCGGCACCAGCCAGCGGGACTGCACCGCGAAATCCCCCAGGATCAGCGCCCCCAGCATGCTGAAGGAGTTGCTCAAGGCGTTGGGCGTATTCAGGGACGCCAGCTTCAAAATGTCGATGATGAACTCCACCAGCAAAAGCTGTACGATCAGCGGCACGGCGTATTCGCTCTCCACCTGCAGAAAAGACAGCGCCTCGGGCAGGTGCGCCGGATCGTTCACCAGCAGATACCACATAGGCGTAATGAAAAGCGTCATCGTCAGCACGATCAAACGCAAGATCCGCAGATAGGAGCCGATGACCGGCGGAAAATAATAGTCGTTGATCTCCTCGGCAAAGCTCAGAATGGTGGTGGGCAGGATCATAACGGAGGCGCTGTTGTCCACCATCACCAGAATATTCCCCTCCATCAGACACGCCGCCGCCACGTCCGGCCGCTCGGTATAGCGCACCTTGGGAAACGGGTCGTACCACCGCCCCGGCGAGATGCTCTCGGCAAGACTCTCCTGTCCCATGGATAAAGACCGGGCGGCAATGTGATCCAGCTTCTCATCCAGCTCCGAGAGCAGCTTGCGGTCTACCAGATCCTCCATATAACACACCGCCACGTCCAGTCCGGTGCGTCCCCCCACCTGCCTCCGCGACAGCGTCAGCGCCGGATGCCGCAATCGCCGCCGCAGCAGCGCGGCGTTTCGCATCAGGCTCTCCCCGAATCCGTCGTGACTGCCCCGAAGCACGCGGCTGGCGTCCGGCTCTTCCACGGCGCGCAGGGGGATCTGCTTGGCGTCCAGCAAAATACCGCCGCAAAACCCCTCGATCACCAGCAGCGTCTTGCCGGAAAACACCGCCGTAACGGCGCTGTCCCTATCCTGCTCCACCGTAACGTCCGCCACGCTGACGTACCGTCGGGCAAACTCCTCCAGCGTGCGCACGCCGTTCCACTGCGCCGCGGTCAGCCATACGGAGATCATCCGCTCCAGCACCGCGTCGTCGGCGTAGCCGTTGATGACCCAGAGCTTGGCGCGGCGGGATGCGATCGTCAGCGTTCGGGATGTCATATCAAAACTGCGCTCGGCTCCCAACAGTTCGTCCAGTTGCCCCACGCGCCCTTCAAAATCCAGTCGTTTCATGCCACGCCCTCCCGCGTTTTTCCTGTTTAGTATGGGGTCCGGCGCGGGGTTTTATGCGCGAAGCGCCGCCGGAGGCTCCCCTCCGGCGGCGCTTCGTCACGGTGTTATACGGTTTTTGTGAAATAATAAAAGGTGTCGTCCTCTCCGGCAGGGCGCATACAGCTTGCCAGCATTTTGTGCGAGGCGACATTTTCCCGATAGCACTTTGCCGTCACGCAGGCGAGCCCCAGCCGGTACAGCGCCCAATCGGCGGCGGCGGCAAACGCCTCGGTGCCGTAGCCGTTGCCGGCATACTCCGGCGCGATGCGGCAGCCCAATTCCGCGCCGCCCTTCCAGTCAAAGTGATAGAGCACCGCCTCACCGATGAGCTTTCCCTCCAGACGCACGGCAAAATTCACCGCCAGCCGGTTTTGGAAATCCTGCCGCGCCACGGTGAGGAAATAATCCTCCGTCAGCTCGCCCTGCAGATCCTGCCGGTAATCGTAACCCCACCAGCGGTTTCGCTCGTCGTCCAGGCACAGGGCGTTGTAAGCCTTCTGATCCTCCGGCCTCAATTCCCCCAGCGTCAGGCGCGCTGTTTCGACCGTGGGGACCCGCGCCAGATCGTCCAGCTCCGTTCCCACCGTCACGTGGAATTTTGCCCCCAGCTCCTGGGGGAGATACTGGAGCTTGGAGATGCGCAGCCCCTTGTCGCGGGCGTCGTCCTCCCGATTGATCCACGTACAGCCCTCCGCCCGATGGGCGGCAAACGCCCGCACCAGCGCCGGATACGCCCCGGGGCAGGAGTAAAGCGCTTTTTCCGCGTGGATCACCAGCGTGTCGCCGCACTGCTCGGCAAAGCACACCGCCAAAAGGCGCTCCCCTTGCCGCAGCGCGCCGCCTGTGAGCCACCCCTCGCCCAGATGCTCCGCCAACCGTTTTGCCTCCGTCAGCTCCTGCCGTGCCAGCGCCGCCTCCTTGTGAAACTCTCCCTCATACGCCGCCCAGAACTGCTCCAATCTCTCCCGATCGGACGGGGTCAGCTCTACAAAGCAGGCGTCCGGATACTCCTTTTCAAATCGGTGGATATGATTGCGCTGCCCGCTGTAATGCCTGCCGGCAAACGATGCCATCACGTCGGCGCGGTAGAGATAGTCCTTCCACGCGCGCAGGTTTTTCACCTGCAGGCAGGGATAACGGCGCACCAGACGCGCCGCTTCCTCCTCCGGCACCGCGGAGATCACCGGGCGCAGTCCCGTCCGGGTGCAGTACTCCTCCAGTGCCGTGAGCGCGCCGTCCACGTCGCCGTCCTCTTTCGGCACCGGCAAATCGAAGCAATACGCGCCCTCGATGCAGTTTCGCACGATCAAACAGCCCCGCGCCTCGGCGTATGCCGGATGGAGATACCCGCTCCACATCAACTTGGTGCCGGCGGTATATTCACACAGGCGATAGGTACAGCGCTCGTAATAGCGCCGCAACAGCGGCACGTCCGCCGCGGTGATGGGTGTAAATGTCAGCATAGCGCTTCCTTCTGTCTCTTTATATTAAAAACGCCGGCGGTCAGCCGGCGTTTTTACCCGTTACGCTTCGCGCCGCGCCCAAAACGCGCGGAGCTTTTCATACGTTTCCTCGCTCAAGCTGTGTTCGATGAGGCAGGCGTCGTGTTCGGCGGTATCCGCCGCCACGCCCAGCGCGCAGAAAACGTCCGTCAGCAACCGGTGCTTTTCCAGCGTACTGCGGGCGATCTCCAGCCCCTTTTCCGTCAGTTGGAGCTGTCCGCCCTCCGAGCGTTCCACGCATCCGCTTTGTACCAGTTTTTGTACCGCCACGCTGACGCTGGGTTTGGAAAACCCCAGGTGGGACGCCACGTCGATACTGCGGCAGCTTCCCTTTCTCTCCCGGATCATCAGGATCGCTTCCAGATAATCCTCACTGGAACGGTGCCCGTCTTTCACGGCGACACCTCCTCTCCGGCGTTTTGGTGGTAAAACTGTCATTATCCTACCAAAACTCCCTGCATCTGTCAAGATTGGTTTGCCTCAGCGTTCCGTTTCTTTCTTGGCGGCAAGGCGCTTTTGCAGCCAGTCTTTTCCGTCCACGAACCGGCTTACGATATAGGACGCCACGTAATCTCCCGCCGCGTTGACCATGGTCGCGGGCGGATCCACCAGATTCCCCAGTGCCACGGCGATGGGATAGGCGATGGCCAGCTTATCCGGAAAGAACACCGTGCAGATCACCAGCTCGCCGGTCCCGCCTCCGCCGGGGATCCCCGACATGGCGACCGAGGAAAACACCGCCGCCAGGATCGCCAGAACGGCTCTGCCTGTGCTGAAATCCTGCCCGAAGATGCCGAAGAGGAACGCCACCTTGATAATGGCGGACATGGCGGAACCGTCCATGTGCATGGTAGCGCCCAGCGGAAGCACGATATCCGATACCTCCGTGCTGATACCCGACTCCTCCGACACCTCCCGGTTGGTGGGCAGCGTCGCCACGGAAGAACAGCTCCCGAACGCCATCGCCGCCGGACGGAAGATCTTTCGCATCATCAGCCGCGCCGCGCCCTTGCCGCCGCCGAAACGGGCGTACAGCGGGAAAAATACCAGCACATACACGAAGGAAAGCACGTAATAGATCAACAGTGTCCGCCCGTAATCGCCGATGAGCTGGGTGCCGAAGGACGCCACCAGCGCGGCGAAGAATCCGAAGAACCCCACCGGTGCGTAGTAAGTGATGATGCGCACGGTTTTCATGATACACGCGGTGATCTCCGCCAGCGCGCGCCCCACGCGTTGTCCCGCCTCACCGGATAACTGCACACCGAACCCGAACAGCACCGCCGCCACGATCAGCGGCAAAATAGCGCGGCGGCTGAATAGCTCGGCAAAATCCGGCTTGGTGAAAAAGTTCACCACCAGATCCGTCAAACGCGCTCCGTCTCCCACTTCTCCCGCCACCGCGGTATACTGTCCGCTCACCGGCGGCACGATCCGGCACACCGCGTACATCAAAACGCCCGCGATAGCGGCGGTCGTCAGGAAGGTGACCACCGTCACGCCCAGCAGTTTTCCGGCCCTTCGCGCGCCGGACATGTTGGCGATGGCGGAGGCGATGGAGAAGAACACCAGCGGCACCACCACGCAGAACATCATGTTGATAAAGATTGTGCCCAAAAATTCCAGATGCGCGGCGCCTAACGCCGTCACTTCCCCCGTTTCGTCGCGTACCGCGGGCCAGATGGCGCCGGCGGCGCACCCCAATACAATGCCCGCCAGCATACACAGTAAAAAGCGGTTGCTTCTGATAAACCGTTTCATCTCTCTGCTCCTTTCTTTCGGCGCGTCGCGCCGTTTTCCATGCTCCCATCTCTATTCACCACAGCTTGGCTGATATGCGCGAACAGAAATTTTTACCGCTTTGAAAATTTTGTTATCATTTTGTAATTTTTTTGTAGCTTTTTTGAAATCGTTGTGTTATAATACAGATGACCTCTCCCAAAACGGCGTCTTGTCGCCGGAAAGGAATCGTTTCGTATGTCACACAAACTCAAGTGCTTTATATTGGTATTCGGCGTGTTGCTGTGCTGTATCACCACCGCCCGTGCCGCCGGTGAAGACGGCGGGTATGACGCGGCACGGCAGACGTTGGCGCTCTCCGGCGTGTCCGGCGGCGCGGAGCTGGCGCTCTCCGGTGACAGCGTCTGGCAGATGGCGATCGACATGGGTCTTTTGCAAAGCAGCGAAACGCTCTCTCTGTCGGCGCTGTCCACCCAGACACTGCAGGCACAGCAATCTCTGTTACACGCACAGGCACAGCAGACGGCGCAGGCGGTGTCGGACGCGGCGCTGGCACTGCAATACGGCGGCGCGCAGGTCACCGCGTACAGCGCCACGCTTTACGCCGAGCCGGACGGGAACAGCGCGGCTTTGCGCACGGCGGTCAACGGCAAGGTTTTGCGCCTTTTAGGCGCGGAGGGCGATTGGTATCGCGTCTGCTTTGCCGGCGTCACCGGCTACGTTCCCGCCGCGCAGTGCTGTCTGGTGGTCTATGCCGACTATGAGGGCACCTGGGCCAGCGGCGCCGTGGAGGAGGAGATCATTGCCTACGCCCGCACGTTCTCCGGCACGCCTTATGTATACGGCGGCAGCAGTAAAAGCGGCACGGATTGTTCCGGCTTCACCATGGCGGTCTTTGCGCCTTTCGGCTATACCCTGCCCCACGGCGCTTCCGATCAGTATGACATAAGCCGCCATATCAGCGACTATGCCCGTCAGGCGGGCGATCTGGTGTTTTTCAACACCTGCGGCGGCGTCAGCCACGTGGGTCTGTATCTGGGCGACGGTCTTTTTATCCACGCCAGCTCCAGCCGCGGCGTGACCGTCAATTCCCTCTATGAGAGCTATTACGCCGCCGCCTATATCGGGGCGGGCCGCGTCATCGACTGATGTTTGCCCCCGTTTTCCCTGTGCGTCCGTTTCCGCGGGCGCACTTTTTATGCGCATATTTGTATATTTATACATTTATGCGAATACTGTTGTCGTGATAATGCTGTGTTTTCGCCAGCTATAACGGGTTTCTCCTTGTCATATTTCACAAAAACGCCGTTTTATGTGAAATTTTATTCATTTTTCTGTTGACTTTTATGCGTGGGGCGTTTATGATAAACAGCGTCAAGAGGTCGGGCGATGAGCCCGGCGGCATGATATAAATTATCAAATTGAAAGAAAGCAGGAGAAAACGATGAAAAAAGTATTTGCATTACTGTTGGCGCTGGTCATGGCGCTGGCGCTGGTCGCCTGTGGCGAAGGAAGCAAGAAGGACGATTCGGTGCTGGTCGTCGGCACCAGCGCGGATTACGCGCCCTTTGAGTTCATGTATCCCGATAAAAACGGCGAAATGGTCTACGGCGGTATCGACGTGTCCGTGGCGCAGTTCATCGCCGACGAGATGGGCAAGGAGCTGAAGATCGAGAACATGGGCTTTGACTATCTGCTCACCTCCATGGATAAGGGTGACTTCGATATGGTCATCGCCGCCATGGAAGCCACCGAGGATCGTCTTGCCAACGCCGACTTTTCCGATCCCTACTATACCGACGTGCCTCCGGCGATCCTGGTAAAGGCTGACGCGGCGGACGCGTTCCAGACGCTTGCCGACTTTGAGGGCAAATCCGTCGGCGCGCAGGCGGCGACCACCAAGCTGGACATCATTGCCGACAGCATGCCCGGCGCCAACGCCGTGTCGCTCCAGTCGGTGCTGGATCTCATCAACGATCTGACCTACGGCAAGGTAGACGCCGTGGTGCTGGACGGCGGCGTGGCACAGCAGTATGCCGAGGCAAACGCTGATCTGGCTGTTGCGCCCGCCTCCTCCGAGCTGGGTGAGGCCGCCCCCTACTGCATCGCCGTTGCCAAGGGCGATCCCAAGGGCCTGCTGCCCGCCATCAACGCCGCCATCGCCAAGATGAACGAACAGAACAAGATAGAAGCGTTCATCGCCGACGCCGATGCGCTGGCCGACGTGGCGGTAGAGGTCTCTGCCGACTGACGTAAACCGTAAAAAGCCGCGGCGGTTCGCCGCCGCGGCTTTTTGTTTCTTTTCGGAAAGGAGTATCCCCCTATGTGGTGGAGCAATCTGTTTACCGAGATGCGCCCCTCGGATTTTTTGAATTTTTCCTTCCTGCCCAAATACGCCACGGCGTTTGTGCGGGGCATTGAATACACGCTGTTGCTGGCGGTCTTCTCCGTTTTGCTGGCGGTGATTCCGGCGCTGACGCTGGCGCTGATGCGTTTGAGCAAAAACAGGCTGGTCAAGGGCATTTCCGGCGCGTATATCGCGCTGTTCCGTTCCACTCCCATGCTGGTACAGCTGTCCATCATCTACTACGGCCTCTTTTACGCCATCTCCCTGCCCCGTGTCACACTGCTGGGCTTTGTGGACATCAGCCGCTTTGTCCCCGGCGTGGTGGCGCTGGCGCTCAACAGCTCCGCGTACGTGGCGGAGATCTTCCGCGCCGGTATTCTGGCGGTAGACGCCGGACAGAACGAAGCCGCCCGTTCTCTGGGCTTAAGCTCCTGGCAGAGCATGCGTCTGGTGGTACTGCCTCAGGCGATCAAAAACGTGTTGCCGGCTCTGGCAAACGAGCTGGTGACCATGGTAAAGGAATCCTCCATCTGCTCGGTGCTGGGCATGGCGGAGATGATGTTCGCCGCCAAGACCATCGCCGGTTCTACCGGCATCTCTCTGGCGCCCTACACACTGGCGGCGCTGGTCTATTTCTGCATCAACTACCCGGCATCCAAGGGTATCGAAGCGATCGAAAGGAGGATGCGCCGTGGCGACAAGCACTGAAGCGCTCATCAGCGTACAACATCTGGTCAAATCCTATCATAACGGCGCCGTGCTGGCGCTGAACGACTGCAGTATCGACGTCTGCCGCGGCGAGGTGGTGGCGGTGATCGGCCCGTCCGGCTCCGGCAAATCCACGCTGCTTCGTTCGCTGAACCTGCTGGAAACGCCCACCTCCGGCGCCGTGTATTTTGACGGCGTGAATCTGGCGGACCCGTCGGTGAACATCGACCGGCACCGGCAGAAAATGGGCATGGTGTTTCAGCACTTCAACCTCTTCCCCCACAAAACGGTCCTGCAGAATATCACCATGGCGCCTGTGAAGCTGAAAAAGAAAACGCCGTCACAGGCGCAGGCGCAGGCAATGGCTCTGTTGGAGCGGATCGGTCTTTCCGATAAAGCGAACGAGTATCCCAATATGCTCTCCGGCGGCCAAAAACAGCGAATCGCCATCGTGCGCGCGCTGGCGATGGAGCCGGAAGTAATGCTCTTTGACGAGCCCACCTCCGCTCTGGATCCGGAAATGGTGGGCGAGGTGCTGGATCTGATGCGCTCTCTTGCAAAGGACGGCATGACTATGGCGGTGGTGACCCACGAAATGGGCTTTGCCCGGGAGGTGGCGGACCGTGTGGTCTTTATGGCAAACGGTGCCATCCTCGAGCAGGGCACGCCTTCCCAAATCTTCGACGCGCCCAAGGATCCGCGTCTGCGGGATTTCCTGGCCAAGGTGCTGTAACACCCTTTATTTCTGTGCAAAACTCCCCTGTTTCAGCATTGACAGGGGAGTTTTCTTGTATAAATCGACGGATTTTTGTTGACGGATCGAAAAAAAACAGGTATGATACAGGCAGAAAACAGGTTTTCGGAAAGGAGCCGCGTATGGACGAGAGGATTTTTGCGCTCAAGGGCACCATCCTGCACACACCCACGCCCCAGGCCTTTGAAATACGGGACGGCGGCTATGTGGTATGCCGCGGTCAGACGGTGGAGGGCGTCTACGACGCGTTGCCTGAAACGCTCTCGGCGATACCGGTGTATGACTACACCGGCAAGCTCATCATTCCCGGCATGGCGGATATCCACCAGCACGCGCCCCAGTACGGTTTTCGCGGTCTGGGTATGGCGATGTCGCCCCAAAGCGTATGGAGCAGCTGGTTTGAGCAGTACTCTCTGCCGGAGGAGCGGCAGTATGCCGACCTTGCCTACGCTGAGCGCGCCTATGAGCGGTTCACCGAAGATCTCCTCCGCACCGCCACTACCCGTACCTGCACCTTTGCCACCATCCACCGCGCCGCCACGGAGCTTTTGATGGAAAAGCTGGCGGCAAAGGGATTTGTCTCCTACGTGGGAAAGCTGAATATGGATCGCAACTCCATCGAGGGGCTGTCGGAAACCACGGAGGAATCTCTCGCGGAAACGGCGCTCTGGCTGGAGCGCACCCACGACCGATATGAATTTGTCAAACCCATGATCACGCCCCGTTATACCCCCTCCTGCACGCGAGAGTGTATGGCGGGTTTGCAATCGCTGATCCGCCGGTTCCGGGTCCCCACCCAGTCCCATTTGAGCGAGGGGCTGGACGAGATCGAATGGGTCAAGTCGCTGGAGCCGGACGCCGGCTGCTACGGTGAGACGTACGACCGGTACGATATGCTGGGCACTCTGGTACCCAGCGTGCAGGCGCACTGCGTGTTCCCCACCGAGGAGGAATTCGCGCTGATGCGCCGCCGCGCCCTCTTATGGGTGGCGCACTGTCCCCAGAGCAACTTCCATACCACCGGCTATGCCGCGCCGGTGCGCCGGTATCTGGACGCCGGCATCCACGTAGGTCTTGGCTCCGACATGGCGGCAGGCAGTACGCTGAATCTCTTCCGCGCCGTGACCGACGCGGTGAACGCCTCCCGGATCTATTGGCACACCGCGGAGCGGAAGGGCGACCCCTTTGCCAAGCGCACCTATCTCTCCTTTGAGGAGTCGTTCTATCTCGCCACCAAGGGCGGCGGCTCCCTCTGGGGCAAGGCAGGGAGCTTCGAGCCCGGCTTCTGGTTTGACGCGGTGGTGATCGACGACAGCGCCCTGTCCGATCTCAACCCCCGCACACCGCGCCAGCGGATCGAGCGGGCGGCGTTTTTGTCCGACGAGCGGCACGTCGCCGCCAAATTCATCAACGGTCGCAAAGTGCTTTGATTCCACAGAAAAGCGCCCCGCCCCCCCGTCAAAAGCCGCTCCCGACTAAAAAACCTGCCGTGAAACGTTTCGTTTCCCGGCAGGTATCGTTTTTTATCGGATCGAAATCCACACCACCAGCACGGCGTGTACCAACAGGACCAGCGGCAACCCCACGCGGAACTGCCAGTGGCGCGTCTTGTGGCGGAAACCGATCATCCCGTACACCGCTCCCAGACTGCCGCCGCAAAGTGCCAGCATGAAGAGTGTCCGCTCCGGGACGCGCCGTTTGCCTCGCTGCGCCTGGCGCTTATCGGCGCCGAAGGCGTAAAAGGTCATGATATTGACGACGATCAGGTAAACCAATAGCATGCGGATTTCCAGATCTGACATTCTTACTTCTCCTTTTGTATCCGGCAAAGCGCCGCGGCGGTCTTTGCCGCCAGTTCCGCGTTATTGTAAACCAGTTGGATGTTGGAGGCCAGGCTGTCGCCGCCGGTGATCTCTTTTACCCGTGCGAGCAAAAACGGCGTGGTCGCTTTGCCCCGAACGCCCTGCTCCTTGCTTTCCGCAAGAGCCTGCGCAATGGCGCGGTCGATCACATCGGGATCCATGGCGTATTCCGCCGGAATGGGATTGGTCACCAGCATACCGCCCTTGAGCCCCAGCGCCCGCTGGGCGTGGAACGCCTGCGCCAGCTCCTCCGGCGTATCCAGCCGGTAATCCACGCCGAAACCGGATCGGTCCGTGTAAAACGCCGGCAATTCGGACGTGCCGTATCCGATCACGGGAACGCCCTTCGTCTCCAGATATTCCAGCGTCAATCCCAGGTCCAGGATCGACTTGGCGCCGGCGCAGATCACCATCACCGGCGTTTGCGCCAGCTCCTCCAGATCCGCGGAAATATCCATCGTCGTTTCCGCGCCACGGTGCACGCCGCCGATACCGCCGGTGGCAAACACCCGGATTCCTGCCATGGCGGCGATCATCATGGTAGTGGTCACGGTGGTAGCGCCGTCCATCCCCTTGGCGACCAGTACCGGCAGATCCCGGCGGCTCGCCTTGGTCACACCGGCGCCGGTGCGCCCCAGATAGTCGATCTCCTCTTTCGTCAAGCCCGCCTTGAGCCGTCCGCCGATCACGGCGACGGTGGCGGGAACGGCTCCGTTCCGGCGGATGATCTCCTCCACCGCAAGCGCCGTCTCCACGTTTTGCGGATAGGGCATCCCGTGGGAAATAATGGTGCTCTCCAGCGCCACCACCGGTCTGCCGTCCTCCAGCGCCCGGCTTACCTCCGGCGCAACGTCCAAATACGGATGCTTCATACTGCCGCTCCTTTCAAAAGCTCCTCCACGGCCTCCCGGCACATGGCGGGATTTACTGTTTCCGTGCTCATGGATGCCAGTGCCCCTGCTCCGGCGGCAAACCGCGCCGCCTGCTCCGGCGTTGCGCCCTCCGCCAGCATGGCGGCCAGCGCCGCCATCATCGCGTCGCCTCCGCCGGTGGTGCTGACCGCTGTGATCTGCGGCGTCAAAAGATGTGCCGTGCCGCCGTGCCACGCCGCCACAATGCCTTGCGCCGCCAGCGACAGATACACCTGCTCCACGCCCGCTTCCAGCAACTGCGCCGCGGCGTCCCTCGCGTCCGCCGCCGAGCGGATCGTCATGCCGGTCAACGCTTCCGCCTCCAGCCGGTTTGGCTTGAGGGCAAACAACCGCCCCAATACGTTTTTCAAGTGCGGCGCTTTTGCGGCGGAAACGGGATCCGCCATGATCCGCGCCGTCGTATTCCGGCACAGCCATTCGATGGTCTCCTCCGGCAAATTAGCGTCCAGCACCACCGCCGCCGCGCCGTTGATAAACGGCAGGTGGGGCGCCAGTGCCTCCGGTGTCAGGCGGTCATAGATCGCCATATCGTTCACCGCCGCCGTCATATCGCCGTCGGCGTCCGCCACGTAGACGTAGGAGGACGTCCTTCCGCCGGGCACCGTAACACTTCGGGTAAGATCCAGCCCCACGGCGTCGGCGTTTTGCCGCAGCTCCGTGGCAAAGCTGTCCTCCCCCAGTACGGTGATCAGGGACGTTTCCACCCCCAAAAGCCGCAGATTATGGGCAATATTCCGCCCCACACCGCCGCAGGAGAGCTTGACCTCGCCCGGGTTGGAATCCCCCATGCGAAGCGGCGCGCCGGACAGTGCGCCCACGTCCATATTCGCCGCGCCGATCACCGCCGCATACGCCATATCCGCTCTCCCCCCCTGTTTCTTCCTTCGTTTTATTGTAAAAGCCGCCGGCAAAAATGTCAAGAGCGCCAAGCCTCCCGGGTTTTTTCACAAAACCGCGGCAACCGCGGGAAAAAATCTTGTCATCAGGTCCTCAATGCGCTATAATAGCAGGAAATTACACGAAAAGGTGGAGTGTTCTCTATGGAACGAGTTAAAATCGCCGCCCTGTTCGCCGACCGGGAGGTCTGGAGCGGCAGGGAGATCACCGTATGCGGCTGGGCACGCACCATCCGCGATATGAAGACCTTCGGCTTTATTGAACTTAACGACGGCTCCTGCCTGCGCAACCTGCAGGTAGTCATGTCGGGCGAATCGCTGGATAACTATAAAGAGATCGCCGCCCAGAACGTGGGCGCGGCGCTGATCGTGCGCGGCAGCGTGGTGTTGACGCCTCAGGCGCGTCAGCCGCTGGAACTGCAGGCGTCCGCCATCACGGTGGAGGGCAGATCCACTCCGGAATATCCTCTGCAAAAGAAGCGTCACAGCGTGGAATTTTTACGCACCATCCAACATCTGCGTCCCCGCACCAATCTGTTCAGCGCGGCTTTTCGCGTCCGCTCCGTGGCGGCTTACGCGGTGCATGAGTTTTTCCAGAGCCGCGGCTTTGTGTACGTTCACACCCCCATCATCACAGGGTCGGACGCCGAGGGTGCCGGCGAGATGTTCCAGGTGACAACGCTGGATCTGCAGAACGTGCCCCGCCGTGAGGACGGCTCCGTGGACTATTCCCGGGACTTTTTCGGCAAAAAGACCAGCCTCACCGTATCGGGTCAGCTCAACGCGGAGAACTTTGCCATGGCGTTTGGCGACGTATATACCTTCGGTCCCACTTTCCGCGCCGAGAATTCCAACACCCAGCGCCATGCCGCTGAATTCTGGATGATCGAGCCGGAGATGGCGTTTACCGACCTTCACGGCGATATGGACGTGGCGGAGGCGATGATCAAGCACATTATCCGGCGCACACTGGAGCGGTGCAGTGACGAGATCGACTTTTTCACCGGCTTTGTGGACAAGGGTCTGCGGGAGCGGCTGGAGCACGTGGCGTCCAGCGACTTTGCCCGGGTCAGCTACACCGAGGCGGTGGAGATCCTCAAAAAGCACAACGATCAGTTTGACTTCCCTGTGGCGTGGGGCACCGATCTGCAAACGGAGCATGAGCGGTTCCTCACGGAGCAGGTGTACAAGCGCCCCGTGTTCGTCACCGACTATCCCAAGGAGATCAAGGCGTTCTATATGCGCCTGAATGACGACGGCAAAACGGTGGCGGCGGCGGATTGTCTGGTCCCGGGCATCGGGGAGATCGTGGGCGGCAGTCAGCGCGAGGAGCGTCTGGAGGTATTGGAATCCCGTATTCGGGAGCTCGGCATGAAGCCGGAGGATTACTGGTGGTACTGCGATCTGCGTCGGTACGGCTCCTGCACCCACGCCGGCTTTGGTCTGGGCTTCGAGCGGATGGTGATGTACCTCACGGGCATCAGCAACATTCGGGACGTGGAACTGCATCCCCGCACCGTGGGCAACGCGGAGTTCTGATTTGCCGGAATAGTGCTGCTAAGGGACTGTCCTCTGTGACAGTCCCTTGTTTTTTCTCCTATCCGCCCCAAACCGTATCTCCTGCGCGCCAATCCCCCGCGGCAGAGCCGGGTGCGGCGTCCCAACATTTCCCGGTATTGTCGCCGCTCCGTGCCGGCGCCCCTATCCGTTCTGGTACAGCGCGGACGGGCATAGAATAGGCAGCGGTTGCACAGCGATTGTTCTGCCGCTGTCGTTTTTTGTAAAAAGGGCTGGAAATACGAAGGGAACTCTGCTATAATCAGTGGTATCTTGTAAGATGGGAGTATATGGGAGTATGGGCAAAAACAAACGGCGCCTCGGCGACCGAAAAGACGGCGTATTGCTGCGGGATCTGCCGTCTATCCAATTTATCACCGGTATTATTTATCCCAATCGCTGTGACAATGAGGCATATATCTCCGAGCGGGTGGATCTGACGCCCATCAAGGCGTATATCGCCGGAAAGAACGCGACCGAGACGGATTTCCCCTACACGTTTTTCCACGTGGTGGTAACGGCGCTGGTGAAAACCATCCTTCTGCGCCCCAAGCTGAACCGCTTTATTGTCAACGGCAACTACTATATGCGCAACGACCTGTCCGCCTCTTTCGTGGTGAAAAAGGAGTTTTCCGACCACGGCGCCGAGGCATTGGCGACGCTTCACGCCACCGGCGAGGATACGGTGCAGAGCGTGCACGAATACATCCGCTCACAGGTAAAGAGCTGTCGCAGTGAGAAGACGGATCCCACCACGGACAGTATGGATATGCTCAATCGCCTGCCCCGGTTCATCAGCAAGGCCGCCATCCATTTCATCATGTGGCTGGATCGGCACGGCTGGGTCCCCTCGTCCATGATCGAGACCGACCCGTATTACAGCAGTGTGGTGATCTCCAATCTGGGCTCCATCAAGCTCAAATCCGGCTATCATCACCTGACCAACTGGGGCACCTGCTCTTTGTTCTGTATCATCGGTGAAAAGAAGCTGACGCCTGTATTCGATCAGGACGGCAACGCCTCCATGCGTGAAACGCTGGATCTTGGCTTGACCATTGACGAGCGGCTGGCGGACGGCTATTACTATTCAAAATCGATCCGGCTCCTGAAATATCTGCTGGAGCACCCGGAAGAACTGGAGAAACCGCTGAAGGAGGAAGTATACTATGAGTAAGAACGTGATCAAAACACCCTGGCTCGCCAGTAAGGACGAGGAAGTTCCGGCGACCCTCACCTATTCCACGCTGACCATGGCAGGCAAGGTGGAGGAGATGGTCAAGCAGTATCCCGACCAGATCGCCTATGAGTTTATGGGCCGTGCCGCCACCTATGCCCAGATGTGGGAAAAGATCTGCGCCTGCGCCAAAAGCCTGAAAGCGATCGGCGTGCGGGAAGGCGACCGGGTGACGATCTGTATGCCCAACGCGCCCCAGACGGTGTGTATGTTCTACGCGGTGAATCTGGTGGGCGCGATCGCCAATATGGTGCATCCTCTGTCCGCCGAGAGCGAGATCGCCTTCTATCTGCGGGACAGCGGCTCCGTGGCGGCGATCACGCTGGATCAGTTCTACCCCAAGTTTGAAAACGTCCGTAAGGCGGTGGATCTGCCCTGCCTGATCGTCACCTCTGTCAAGGATGAGCTCCAGCCCCTTTTGAAGATCGGCTACGCGCTCACCCAGGGCCGCAAGATCGCGCCGGTCCCCCACAAGGGCGGCGTGGTGATGTGGAAGGATTTCCTCAAGCGCGGCGCTCACGTGGAGATCTATCGCGTTCCCCGCAAGGATACCGACCCTGCCGCCATCCTCTATTCCGGCGGTACCACCGGCACCACCAAGGGCATTCTGCTGTCCAACCGCAACTTCAACGCCTTGAGCCAGCAGATCGTGGCCACCAACCCGATTTTCACCGTGGGCGATAAGATGCTGGCGATCATGCCCATGTTCCACGGCTTCGGTCTGGGTGTGAGCATCCACTCCATGCTGGCAAACGGCGGCGACTGTCTGTTGATCCCCCGTTTCACTCCCAAGACGTACGCGGAGCTTCTGGAGAAAGAACAGCCCAACTTTATCGCCGGCGTTCCGTCGCTGTATGAAGCGCTGCTGCGGATCCCGGAGATGGAGGGCGTGGATTTGAGTTGCCTCAAGGGCATCTTCTCCGGCGGCGACAGCTTGAGCATCGAGCTGAAGAAGCGGTTTGACGCGTTCCTCCATGACCACGGCTGTACCGTGGGCGTTCGGGAGGGTTACGGTACCACCGAGTGCGTCACCGCCAGCTGCCTTACTCCCATCCACAAGCAAAAGGAAGGCTCTATCGGCATTCCCTTCCCCGACACGTTCTATAAGATCGTGGAGCCCGGCACGGAGAAGGAAGTTCCCTACGGCACGGAGGGCGAGATCTGTCTGGCAGGTCCTACCGTGATGCTGGAGTACGTCAACCAGCCGGAGGAGACCGCCCAAACGCTCCGCCGTCACGCCGACGGGCTGACGTGGGTGCATACCGGCGATCTGGGCGTGATGGATGAGGACGGCTTCATCTATTTCCGCCAGCGCATCAAGCGCATGATCGTGACCAACGGATACAATGTATATCCCTCCCAGTTGGAGAACATTCTGGACGGACATGAGTACGTGCAGATCAGTTGCGTCATCGGTCTGCCGGATCCTGTGAAGATCCAGCGGGTCAAGGCGTTTGTGGTGCTCAAGAGCGGTTACGTTCCCACCGACGCCTGCAAGGCGGAGCTGATGGACTACTGCCGCAAGCACATCGCCAAGTACGCCCTGCCCAGCGACATCGAGTTCCGGGAGGAACTGCCCAAGACGCTGGTGGGCAAGGTGGCGTATCGGGTGTTGGAGGAAGAGGAGCTGGCCAAGTTGAAAAAGGCGCAGGCGGACTGACCGCCGCCGGCACTCCCCTGCCGCACCAATCCCCCGCGACAGAGCCGAGCGCCCCTTTTTGCGCGACGGTAGATGCAGTATCCTTCGTCACCGGCATATCTTGCAATTCCCCCGCGGCGCGGCGCAGCGCTCATACAATAACACACCGACCGCGGTAAGGAAGTCGCGAAACCATGGGTTTCGCGCGGCGTCTTTGCCTACTTTCTCCGCTGCCGGAGAAAGTAGGGCGCCGCAGGCTCCCCCCGTATCTCTTTCGTCCCCCCTCGTAATTTTTTTCCCCCCGCGGATCCTCACAACACGCAAAGGAGTATTTGCCATGAGTAAAACCGTTTTTCTCCCCGGCGGCGCCGGATTCATCGGCTCCCACGTGGCGGCGGAACTGTTGACGCTGGGCTATGACGTGGTCATTGCCGACGATCTCTCCAACGCCCGGGGCGACGTGATCGACCGGCTGGAACAGATCACCGGCCGCCGTCCGGCGTTCTACCGGATCGACGTGGCGGACAGGCCGGCGCTTACCGCCGTCTTTGACGCCCATGCCATTGACGCGGTGATCCACTTCGCCGGCTTCAAAGCGGTGGGTGAATCGGTGGAAAAGCCTGTGGCGTACTACCGCAACAATCTCGGCACCACGCTGACGTTGCTGGAGGTCATGGCGGCGCACAATGTTAAGGAACTGATCTTCAGCTCCTCCGCCACCGTATACGGTGTGGAGAATGAGGCACCCTATACCGAGGATATGCCACGCGGCGGCTGTACCAATCCTTACGGCTGGACAAAGGCGATGATCGAGCAGATCCTGGAGGACGCCTGCGTCGCCGATCCCGCCCTGCGGGTGGTATGCCTGCGGTACTTCAATCCGGTGGGCGCCCATGAGAGCGGACTCATCGGTGAACTGCCCAACGGCATCCCCAATAATCTGATGCCCTATATCACCCAGACCGCCGCCGGCGTGCGCAAGGAACTGGCGGTGTTCGGCAACGACTATCCCACGCCGGACGGTACCGGCGTGCGGGATTTCATCCACGTGGTGGATCTGGCGAAAGGTCATGTGGCGGCGCTTTGCTATACGGCAAAGCACACCGGCTGGGAGGCGATCAATCTGGGCACCGGCAGAGGTACCAGCGTGCTGGAGCTGGTGGATACCTTCGCTTCCGTCAACGCTGTGCCGGTCCCCTATCATATCGCGCCCCGTCGCAGCGGCGATCTGGCGGTGTGTTACGCCGCCACGGATAAGGCAAAGCGCCTTTTGGGCTGGCAGGCGGAAAAGACCGTGGCGGACATGTGCCGCGATTCCTGGCGCTGGCAACAGCACAGCGATAAACTATAACGCAGGAGGTGCCCCATGCAAATTGCTCTTCTCGGTTTCGGCGTCGTCGGCGGCGGCGTATACGCCATTTGTCAGGATCGCAGTGATCTTCGCGTGACCCGTGTTCTGGTGCGCAGTGACAAGCCGGAGATCGCCGCCATCGCCACCCGCTCTATGGACGATATTGTCAACGATCCCGCCATTGACACGGTGGCGGAGGTCATGGGCGGGATCCATCCCGCCAAAGAATACGTGGAAGCGGCGCTCAACGCCGGCAAGCACGTAGTCACCGCCAACAAGGCGCTCATCGCCGCTTGCGGCGATGAGCTGACGGCGCTGGCAAAAAAGAACGGTGTCTCCCTGCGGTGCACAGCGGCAGTGGGCGGCGGCATCCCCTGGCTGGTGAATCTGGAGCGGATCAAGCGTCTGGATACGGTCAGCGAAGTGGGCGGCATCATGAACGGCACCACCAACTTTATCATGGACGCGATGCATACCTCCGGCGCGGCGTTCGGCGACGTGCTGGCGCAGGCGCAGGCATTGGGGTATGCCGAGGCGGATCCCAGCGCCGACATCGACGGTGACGATATCCGCCGCAAGCTGGCGATCTCCGCCGGCGTTGCCTTTGACGTATCCGTGGAGGAAACGGCGATCCCCACGTTCGGGATCCGCACCGTTACGGACGGCGACATTACCGCGTTCCGTCAGCGGGGCTTTGTGTGCAAACTGCTGGCAACGGCAATGCGGTGTCAGGACGGCGTGTGCGCCTTTGTGGAGCCCACGCTGGTTCGTGCCGGCGAGCCGGAGGCGGCGGTTGGCGCCAACTATAATCTCATTACCTATACCGCCGACCGGATCGGCCGCCAGAGCTTCTTCGGTCAAGGCGCCGGCAGGTTCCCCACCGCCGGCAACGTGGTGCAGGATTGCCTGGATATTCTGGGCGGCAAGACCGCCTTTTACGCCGACATCAGCCGCCGGACATCTCTGGCGGAGGACGCGGTTTCCCACCCCTACTACGTGCGCACCGCCGCGCCGGACGAATTCCTGCGCTCCGTCACCGTGGACACGTGGGGCGGCGGCGTGATCACCTCCGCGGTGGGGGTGGACACCATGCTGCGCTGGGCGAAGGCGAAGCTCCAAGAGGATCCCGGCTGCTTTGTGGCAGGCATTCGGTAAGACCGAGGGCGCTGTATGAAAAAGCATACCTTGACCGATCGGCAGAAAAAATTCCTTGCCGCAGGCGCTATGGCGGTGCTCGCGGTGTTCTCCGCCGCCGTATTCTGGTTCGTGGGGCGACCCATGATCCGCTTTGCCCGCCAGCCGGAGCTGTTCCGCCAATGGGTCGCACAGCACGGCGTCTGGGGCAAGCTGGCGTACGTGGGAATGATGGTGCTGCAAGTGCTGGTGGCGGTGATCCCCGGCGAGCCGCTGGAGATGTGCGGCGGCTACGCTTTCGGCGCCCTCTGGGGCACGCTGCTGTGTCTTGCGGGCGCTACGCTGGGAAGCCTGCTGGTATTTGCTCTGGTGCGGCGCTGGGGTACGGCGCTGGTGGAGGTTTTCTTCTCACGGGAGAAACTGCAATCCCTGTCGTTCCTGCACAGCTCGCCTAAACGGGACGTGATCTTCTGGCTGATCTTCACCGTTCCCGGTACCCCGAAGGACCTTTTATGCTACTTCGCGGGGCTGACAGACCTGCCTTGGGGAAAGTGGATCCTGATCTGCACCATCGGGCGTATCCCTTCTGTCATCACCTCTACGGTGGGCGGGCACGCTTTGGGCGGACAGCACTATCTGTTTGCCGCCGTCACCTTTGCCGCGACCATGGCCGTGTCCGGCGCAGGGCTTTTGATCTACCGCGCCGTACTGCGGCGCCACAACAAAAACAGGCAGCCGGAGGAGCCGCCATTGTCCTCCGACGGTGGACAAGCATGAAAAAAGCGCGGAAAACATTGCGTTTTCCGTGCTTTTTATTGCGCGCGGACTGCGCAGGATCGCGCGGAGATCGCGCGTTTATGCTTCCGGACGCGCCGCCGCAGAGGCAACCTGTGCGCCAAACGCCCCCTACTGTGCCGCGGGATCTCCCGCGCCGGAACAACCGGCCGGCGGCGCGTGCCGCGATTTCGCCCAAACATATCCGCTCTCCTTTCACTGCCTTGTCACAGCGCAAGGATAACATGCCCCGCCACAGAGCGCCATATCCTGTTGCCGCAAAATGCGCTCTTGCGTTTTTCGGACAAAATATGGTATACTGTGGGCGGGTCGTTCGACGCGATTTCCCCCATACCGCCGGACGATCCCGCGATCACATTCGGAGGAAACGAGGAGCAGTCATGGATACGATGGATACACGCGTCATTAACCTGATGGATCTTTTTTACTACGTGCTGTCCAAATGGCGCGTTTTACTGGTCGGCGCCTTGCTGGGCGCCGTTTTACTGGGCGGATTCGGCTTTCTGCGCGCCAGACGCGCCGGTGACGGCGCCGACGCCCACGAGGAGAGCCGCGCCGCCTATGAGGCGGAGCTTGAAAAACTGCAACTGCGGATCGAAAGTCTTGAAAGCGTGCTGGAGCGCCGCGCCTATATCAAGGAACAGTCCGTGATGCTGCAGATGGATCCCTATCGCGTGTACGAGGCGGTCATCTCCTACTACGCGGACAGCCACGGCGGGAATCCCGCGGCGTATATCAACGCCTACGGCGACGCGGTGCGCGCCCTGGATCTGGACAGTCTGTTCTCCTCCGAGAGCATGCCGGACGCTATGGCGGACAACCCCGTCAGCGACAGTGAGGGAACGCTTTCAGGCGAGAAGTCGGTTTTGAGCGAAAAATCTCTGCTGACGCTGCTGCCCGATCCGGAGAACGGCACGCTGACCGTTACCGTGCAGGCGGATTCCCGCGCTCACCTCGACCGGATCGTTGACGCGGTGGAAGCGGCTGTGGCGGAGACGAAAACCGTGCTGGACGGCAGTGTGGGCGCGCATACGCTCCACCTTCTCCACCGCGCCGCGCGGCAGACCGTGGATCTGGACTACGCCGCGCTTGGCGAGCGCTTTGACGCCTATACCTATGAGCTGATGCAGAATCTGGCGGACGCCAGCAACGAACTGACGACGTTGGATGAGCCCGGCGGCGGCAACGGCGGAAAAGCCGTTTCAAAAGCCGTGAAGTACGGTGCGGTGGGCTTTATCGCGGGTCTTCTCATCGCCGCGGGACTTGCCGCGTTTCGCGCCATTGTCAAAAACCGGATCATCAGCGCCGAGGAGATCAAGAACCGATATCAGCTCCCGGTACTGGGTACCGTTTGGACCGGCGATAAAAAGCCCTGCGCACCGGACGCGCGGATCGCCGCAAAGCTGGGGATGCCCTATGCCGACACCAAGTCCGCCGCCGCGTATATCGCCGCGGCAAAAAAGCTGTTCCTCAAAGACGGTCAAACGCTTTTGCTGGGCTCTGACGCGGAAGCGGCGGCGCTGGCGGAGCGCCTGAAGGCACAGGACGCCGCCTCCGTCTATCACGCCGCCGGAGATCCCACCTGCCGCGCGGACGCGGTGGCGCAGCTCTCCTCCGCCACGGCGGTGATCTGCGTGGAAAAATGGTCGAAGCTGTACCATCGGGCGCTGAAAAACAAGCTTTCCGTTATCCTGCAAGCCGTACCTCCGGAGCAGGTGGCGGTGATCATCACCCGATAAACAAGACGCCAGGCGGCGGTGCGGTATGATACCGCGCCGCGTCTGGCGCCTTATTACGGCAGGAGCGCCCAAAAAACGGCAATAAGAGGCGAAAAGAAGATTGCATTTTTCCTGAAATTGGGATATACTCTACTATCATGCCGTATCGTCGCCCCGCGCCGGATCTCCTCCGGCGCCGGGCGGACGGCAACACGGAAAAAAGCAGGGGATCACACATGTCACAGACAACAAGACACGCTTATGACGGCGTATATAACCGCGCGGTCAAACGATTCATCGATCTGGTCGCGGCGATCCCTTTTCTGCTGCTCGCCCTGCCGCTGTATCTGGTGATCGGCACCGCCATTTTGCTGGAGGACGGCGCGCCTGTTTTCTACCGGCCCCTGCGGGGCGGCTATCGGGGCAAGCCGTTTCGGATCTTCAAGTTCCGCACCATGGTAAAAAACGCCGATCAGATCGGCGGCGGCACTACCGCCATGCACGATCCGCGCATCACACGGGTGGGGGAGTTTTTGCGCAAAACCAAGCTGGATGAAACCGCCAATCTCCTCAACATCGTGCTGGGCACCATGAGCTTTATCGGGCCGCGCCCGGAGCTGCTGCAATATACCGGACAATATGAGGGCGCGGAGCGGAATATACTGGAAGTGCGACCCGGCGTGACCGATTACAGCTCCATGGAGTTTATCAATCTTGATGAGATCGTGGGCGACGGCAACGCGGACGAGATGTACGAACGATACGTGTTGAAGCGAAAAAACGAACTGCGGCTGCAATACGCCGAAACCGTCAGCTTCGGGACGGATTGCCGCATCTTCTTCAAAACCGTTGCCAAGGTGCTGGAAAAGGCGTTCGGATTCATCGTGAGAAAAGAACATCGGTAAAAAAGCGTTATCGGAGCGTTACACATGGAATACGTGACCTTAAAAAATTCAGATCTTACCGTGTCCAGACTGTGCATGGGCGGCTGCCCCATGGGCGGCTACGGCTGGGGCGACGTGCAGGAACGGGAGCTGGTGGAGGCGGTGCATACCGCGCTGGACCGCGGCGTCACCATATTCGACACCGCCGACACCTACGGATTGGGACAGAGTGAGCGGACGCTGGGCAAGGCGCTGGGTCAGCGCCGCAAGGACGTGGTCATCGCCGATAAGTTCGGCGTTCGGGCGGGAAACGGCCCCACGTTTTACGACAACAGTCCCGCTTATATCCGCCAGGCGCTGGAGCAGTCGTTACGAAATCTGAACACCGACTATATCGACCTCTATCAAGTCCACTATCGGGACGGCGTGACGCCGCTTTCACAGGTGATCGACACGCTGGAGGCGCTCAAGCAGGAGGGGAAGATCCGTTACTACGGACTTTCCAACATCCACAAGGAGGATCACCCGGAGCTTTCGCCGTTTGCCGGCAGGATCGTCAGCGTACAGGGTGAGTACAGCCTTGCCTGCCGGAAAAACGAGGAGGAATTGAAGTCACTGCGCGATGATTTTTCCATGACGCCTCTGACCTGGGGCAGTCTGGGACAGGGCGTGCTGACCGGTAAATACGGCAAAGACGCCGTCTTTGCGCAAAATGACCGACGCAGCAGAGAAATCTACGTGAATTTCCACGGGGATAAACTGCTGAAAAACCTCTCCATCGTAGAGGCGATGCGACCGATCGCACAGGAACGGGGAAAACCCGTGAGTGCCGTGGCGATCCGCTTTATTCTCGATTGGCTGGCGCAGTCTGTGGTGTTGGTAGGGGCAAAGCGGCCCGATCAGGTCGTTTCCAACACAGAGGGCACGGATTGGCGGCTTTCCCCGGAAGAACTGGCAATACTCGACAACATATCCCGTGATTGAGGTAACGCAATGAAATGGAACAGTGAACAATTAGCCTGGCTGATCCGGCGGCACGCCGTGGAGATGACACACCTTTCCGGCGGCAGTCATATCGGCGCCATCCTATCCGTGGCGGATATTGTGGCGGTGTTATACGCCGACGTGATGCACTACCGCCCGGAGGAGCCGGATTGGCAGGAGCGGGATCGGTTCATCCTCTCCAAAGGGCATGCCGGCGCAAGCATCTACGCGGCGCTGGCGGAGGTGGGCTTCTTCCCGACGGAGGAACTGAAGACCCACTACCAGGACGGCAGCCGCCTTTCCGGACACGTATCGCACTACCTGCCGGGCGTGGATCTTTCCACCGGCTCGCTGGGGCACGGGCTGTCCGTTGCCTGCGGCATGGCGTATGCCGCCAAAAAAGACGGCGACACGTCACACCGGGTATTCGTGGTGCTGGGCGACGGAGAGTGCGACGAGGGGGCCGTATGGGAGGCGGCGCTCTTTGCCAACCACTTCCGGCTGAATAATCTGGTCGCCGTCGTAGACCACAACCACATGCAGAGTCTGGATTTCAATGAAAATACGCTGGAGCTGGAAGATCTGGGCGCTAAATGGCGCGCTTTCGGCTGGAACGTGCTGGAGATCAACGGCAACGATCACGAGGCGCTCCACGCCGCCTTTGCCCGGGTGGAGGCGGAACGCGACGATACCCGCAAACCCACGGTCATCATCGCGCATACCGTGAAGGGATACGGCGTTTCCTTTATGCAAAACGACATTCTCTGGCATTACCGCTTCCCCCACGACGGCTGGGAATATGACGGCGCTGTGGCGGAGCTGCACCGGCAGAAGCCGTCCGGCGTTACCGATCCCTATACGCCACACGGAGTCCCCGCGCCCGTGCGGCCTGAAGTGGGGGACGACCCGAACGACGATCACACGTTTTCCCGTACCTGGCATCCGCGCTATCCGGAGCCCATGCGGCGGGTGGAGGCGGCGGTCGGCAGTTGTGAAGCCGTGCATCCCGCGGCGGAGGAGAAGGCATGAGAGATACGTTTGTGCGCACGCTCGTTGCGCTGGCAAAAGAGAATAAAGAGATCGAGGTGGTCACCGGCGATCTCGGATTCGGCGTTTTGAAACCGTTTTGGGAACAGTGTCCCGATCAGTTTACCAACGCCGGTATCGCCGAGCAGAACATGACCGCCCTTGCCGCCGGTATGGCCCTTAGCGGCAAGACCGTATTTACCTACAGCATCGGCAATTTCCCCACACTGCGCTGTCTTGAGCAGATCCGCAACGATTGCGCGTACCATCACGCCAACGTGAAGATCGTGTGCATCGGCGGCGGTTTTGCCTACGGGCCGCTGGGCATGAGCCATCAGGCGACGGAGGATCTCGCCGTACTGCGGGCACTGCCCGACGTGGTGGTGATGGCGCCGGCGGATCTTTCCGAGGCGGAGGAGTGTACCAAGGCGCTGGCGCGGCACAAAGGCACCGCCTATCTGCGGCTGGGGCGGGGCGGTGAGAAGAGGATCCATACCGCCATTGAAAATTTCCAGATCGGGAAAGCCATCCGCGTACATAACGGCGAGCGCGTCGCCATCTTCTCTGCCGGCGCTATCTTTGACGAGGTGACCGCCGCCTACGAAACGCTGACGGAGCAGGGATTCCGGCCTGCCGTGTATACCTTCCCCACCATTAAGCCCATTGACCGGGAGACCATTGAGACGGTCAGCCGGAGGTTTGAGCTGGTGGTCACGGTGGAGGAACACAACGTGGTGGGCGGATTCGGCGGCGCCGTGGCAGAGGTCATGGCGGAGATGCGGGAAAAGAAGGCGCGGCTCCTGCGGCTGGGGATCGAGGATCAGTACGGCTGTGCGGTGGGAAGTCAGGCGTATCTGCGGCGGCAGTACGGGATCGACCGCGACACCATCGTCAGGAAGATCCTCGCCGCCGTTTGAGACGGCGCGCTGTGAAATGAAACCTGCCGCACCCGCAGGCGATCTACACTATACAAACAGGAGCGCAGATGCCACTATGCCGAATGAATCCGATTACGGTTTGCAGGAGCTTCACGCGGAACTGCTGCAGCTCATGTGCCTGATCCACGCGTTTTGTCAGCGACACAATATATCGTATAGCCTGACCGGCGGCTCTTTGCTGGGCGCTATACGACATAACGGTTTTATCCCCTGGGACGATGATTTTGATATTATGTTTTCCCGGGAGGAATATGAGCGGTTTATTGACGCCGTACGCGCCGACGACGCGCCGGGTTTTATCCTGGAGCAGGATCAGTGGGTCTATCGGGTACGCGCACAGCATAAAGAGAAGGGATTCGTGCCCTCCATCGACCTGTTCGTCCTCGATCCCGTCCCGCGCTCCGCGGCGGTGTACCGGTGGCAGTTACTGCGCTTGAAAGTATTGCAGGGGATGTTGAGGGAAAACGAGATACAGCGGAAGTATTCGCTCTTTTATTCCGTGTGTATCCGCTGTACGGATTGGCTCGGGCGGTTTTTCGATAAGAAAAAACTGTTCGCCGCCTATGACCGGATCTCACGGCTGGGCAGTAAAAAGCCGCGGCGTGAGCTGGCGATCTATGACGATAAGTTTAAGCTGATCGGCTACCGTTACAGCCGTGAGCTGATGGATGGCTATGAACCGCACGCCTTTGCAGGTAAGGAGTTTCTCATTATTTCGCATTATGAGGAATACCTGGTCAAACAATTTGGGGATTATATGCGTCTGCCGCCTGAGGAGGAGCGCGTTCCCATGCATCTGGTATGAGGGAAACACAATCGTATGGCTGATACACTCAAGGAAGTACACGAGGAGCTGTTGATCCTGCTGGAACGGCTCCACGCGTTTTGCAAAGAAAATCACATACGCTATTCGCTCCACGGCGGCACCATGCTGGGCGCCGTGCGGGAGCACGGGTTCATCCCGTGGGACGACGACGCGGACGTTACCTTCGCGCGGGATCAGTTCGACCGGTTCGTACCGCTGGCGAGGGAGGCGTTTTGCGCAGGCGACGTTCGCTTCGATGAGGACAGCCGCTATCCCAAACTGGTGATGATGCGCACCGGACGGCCCGTGGTTTGGATCGATTTCTTCGTTTATGACTATATTACCGACGTCCCTCTCCTGCGGAAGCTGAAACTGTGGGGGACGCAGTTTTTCATTCTCCTGACACGCACAAAGGAAGAACAGGCGCTCTCCAACAGCCACGGCGTTCACGGACGTCTGGGAAAGCTGGGAATGAGCGTTCTCGTGGCGCTCGCCGCGATCGTGCCGTTTCGGTGCCGCCTGCATCTGGCGCGGCGGTTTATGACCGCCTTCCCCGGGAAGCGGCGGCACGTTCACCGCTCTAACGACACCAACCGCGGAATGAAGATGATCCTGCCCGCCGGAGTTCTGGACGCCGTTATCCCCGTGTCCTTCGCCGGACGGCAGTTCGACGTGTATGAGGACTATGACACCGTACTGCGGGCGTCCTACGGGCCGAACTATATGGTTCCTTTGCAGGATAAACCCGCGCAGACACATGAGGTGAGCTTGCAAAAAGAACGGGAGTATTTTGTCAACAAGTTTTTCGCGAGGTGACGGCTCCATGCGTTTGAAGGAAAAAACAGGTTCGGGTGAAAACCACTTGCTTCTTTGCGTAACCGTGTTTATCATCGGGTTCTGGGTCTTTAACGATTTTGCCATTCGGTATCTGTACGGATACGCGCTGATGGGACTCGTGCTGATCGTGGAGTTGGCGTGCTTCGGTGTGGTGATAAGCGGCACGAAGATCAAGTGGTGGTTCTCCGCGCTGGTGGGCGCCGCCGCCGTGTTTTCCCTGTTGCCCAGCTCCAACTATAACAGCCTTACCTTTGCCCTGACGATCTCCATGGTGATCTTCTGGCTGTACGCCCTGCTGGCAAAGCCTGACCGGAGGCAGATCTTCACCGCGTTTCGGCTCGTCAAGGGGACGAGCCTTCTCCTGTCACTGTATCTGATCGTGATGAAGATACGCCCCTCCCTCTACTGGAACTACGTGTTCCCTCACCTGTCGGAGGTGTCGCAGCAGGAGGCGGAACGGCTGATGCACGACGGGTACGGCGTGCCGGTGGGCGCGTCCGCCATCTACGCGGATTACCTGATCACCGTGGGTATTCTGATCCTCTTCGGCGAGTTTCTCTTCCTTGTGCGGCGGGGACAGACACGGCGGAAGCTGTGGATCGGCGGACAGTTGGCGATCTTCTTCGCCGCTATGCTGGCGGAGAACCGGCGGACGGAAGTGCTGATGATCGTGCTGACGCTGGCGTTCCTCTTCCTGCTTTTGATGAATCCGCGCCATGAGCGGGATTTCACCCGAAAATTCGGGCTGTTGTCCGCCGTCGCCGCCCTTGTGGTGCTGGCAGGCTTTGTGTGCTTGCAGGTGGGACTGCTGGATCGCTTCGTGAAGCTGTTTACGGAGATCACCACCAAGAGCGCCACCCAAAGCGAAATGTCCGGCGGCAGAACGACCCTGTGGGCCACCGCCTGGGAGCTCTTTCGGGAGCATCCCCTGCTGGGGATCGGATGGGAACAGTTCATCACACGCAACCCCTACGCCCACGAGGTGCATAATTCCTATTTGCAGTTCCTGTGCGAAACCGGCGTGGTGGGATTCGTTCTCCTCTCTTTTCCCATTTTGCGCCTGCTGGGACTGTCGCTGTCTCAACTGCGAAGACTGATCTGGCAGGAGGGCGAATCGTTCCAGGCGTTGAAACTCTTCAATCTGGTGGGGACCGGTATGCAGCTTTTCTTCTTCCTGGTCAATTTCCTGGATCCCGCCTTTTACCATCAGAACTATTTCTGCTTTTACAGCTTCGCCATGATTTTGGTGAGCGATTGCTATGAACAGGAACAGGCGCTGTGTCCGGCACCTGTTTTCACCGTCCGTCCGGCAGACGGGAATCAGCGCGCCGTCCCCTCGTGACGGGGCGCGCCGCGGCAGGCGGAGAGCGGGAGAACGATATGAAACAGTACAGTGAAAACGTAAAAGCCACTTTCTTTCTGGGGATCGCCTCGTTCCTCACCAGCGGCATCAACTATATCACCACGCCTGTATTTACCCGATTGCTGTCCACCGCGGAATACGGTCTTATCTCCAAGTACAATTCCGTGTATCTCATCGTATCCGTCATTGCTACGCTGACGCTGTCGCGGCCGGGCATTTTGAGCGTGGGCCTATATGAGCACAAGGATAACCGCTGGCGGTTTCTCTCCGTGATGCTGGGAGAGGTGATGGCGGCGTCCGCCGTTTCGTTTGCTGTGATCGCGCTCTTATGGCGCCCGCTCTACGGCATCGTCAAGATCCCCTTTTCGCTGATCCTGCTGATGATCGCCACCTGCATCCTCCAGCCCGCCATGACGTTCTGGACGTATAAACAGCGGTATGAGTACGTCTGGCGCTCCACCTTTCTGGTCAGCGTGGGAACGGCGGTTTTTGCCCAACTGGTTTCCGTGCTCGCCGTGGTATGGTTCAAAGCCAACAGCCACTGCAATCTGGCCATGGTGCGCCTTATCAGCGCCGCCGCGGTGAATCTGTCCGTTTCGCTGGTGATCTATCTGAACATTCTCCGGCGGGGCAAACGGTTCGTGGACGGCGCGCTGTGGAAAAAAACGCTGCTGTTCGCCCTGCCCCTTATCCCCCATTACTTCGGCTTTGCCCTGCTGACAGGGACCGATAAGATCATGATCGGCGCCATGCTGGGCGACGATCAGACGGGGATCTACTCTCTGGCGGCGGTGATCTCCACCGTGGGCGCCTTGCTGTGGCAGGCGCTGTGCGTGTCTGTGGTGCCGTTCGTCTATGAAAAACTGGGCAGCCGGCAGTTTTCCGCCGTTGACAAGCTGACCCGCCCGCTTCTGGAGCTGGTGGGGCTGTTCTGTGCGGCGATCGCTTTCCTCTCCCCTGAAATCATCGCCGTGATGGGAACGGAGGCGTATCGCGGCGCCGCCTACGTGATCCCCGCCGCCGCCGCCGGTACGTTCATGCACGTGATGTATGATCTGTTCTCCAACGTGGCATTCTTCCATAAGAAGCCGGTACACATTATGTCCGCCACCCTTGTTGCGGCGCTGACCAACGTGGTGCTCAACTACGTGTGCATCAACGCCTACGGCTACGTTGCCGCCGGATACACCACATTGCTGTCCTACATCGTGCTGGCCTTTACCCATTACCGCATCTCCCGCCGTTTGGAGCGGGAGCGGATCTTCGATTGGAAATACGCCACGGCGCTGTCCGCCGGTGTGATCGGGCTGTGCCTTTTGTCTATGGTCTTTTTCTCCCTGCCCGCGGCGCGATACGCCGTTATCCTGGCGATCGCCGCCACGGTGGCGGCGCGGAGGAAGCAATACATCCATGCCATTGGTGAGATGAGGGTATGATATGAAATTACACTTACAGGAAATACAAAAGGCGGAGTGGAACATCCTCAAAGCCTTTCACGAGTATTGTCAGGCACGCGGACTGCGGTACGCGCTGAGCTTCGGCACACTGCTGGGCGCCGTGCGGCACGGCGGCTTTATCCCATGGGACAACGATATCGACGTGATGATGCCGCGAAGCGACTTTGAGCAGTTCCTGGCGTGTACCAAAGCAGAGCCCGTTGCCGACACGCTGTACGTCCAGCACTATACGCTGGACCCGAGATACCACTATATCTGCGCCAGAGTGTGCGACGCCAACACCCACGTACACGTGCCCTACATCCGCCAGCAGCCCTCCCGACTGGGCGTTTGGATCGACATTTTTCCAGTGGACGGCGTGGGTGAAGGGTCGCCGCGATTCCCGCTGCAGCAGGCGCTGTTGAAGTGGCACTGGATGCTGTTTCGCGCCGACGTGTACGGCAGTACGGAAAAGAACAGCCGGACGCGGCTGAACTATCTCATCAAAAAAGCGGCGCTGGTCCTCTTTCCCAACCGGAACCACGCCCAGAATTACGCTGTGGACCGGATCTGCAAGTGGTTCCCCTTTGAGGAGGCGGAAAACGTGGCGTTTCTGTTCGGCGAGGAGGGGATCTGCAAGATCCCGCGGCGGGATTTCGACGAGTTGATCAAACTGCCCTTCGGGGACGGCGAGTTCTACTGCCCGCCCCACTACGATCAGTTTCTCACCCAGAGTTACGGCGACTACATGACGCTTCCCAAGGAGGAAGACCGCATGACACACGATATTGACGCCGAATATTTGCCCGGCGAAACGCCGGAGGCAAGGAAAGAATGACGGTGATCCCATGAAAAACGTTGCCATCTTACTCGCCGGCGGAATCGGAAAACGCATGGATTCCGGCGATATCCCCAAGCAGTTTCTGGAGGTGGACGGAAAGCCCATCCTCGTATACACCATCGAGGTCTTTCAAGCCCATCCGGAGATCGACGGGATCATCCTCGTCTGCGTCAGCACGTGGATCGACTATGCCCGCAAGCTGGTGGAGGACTACGGCTTGACCAAGGTGCGGGAGATCATACCCGGCGGCGCCACAGGGCATGAATCAAGGCTTTTCGGGCTTCGGTGCGCCGGAAAATACTATGACGACGCGGTGGTCCTGCTCCACGACGGCGTGCGCCCTCTGATCGACGCCGCTACCGTTTCAAAGGCGATCGAAACCACTCGCGCACACGGCTCCGCCGTGGTGTGTTCGCCGGTGACGGAAACCATCTATTTTGAGGATGAACACGTGCGCGCCGTCATTCCGCGGGATCAGTGTTCCCTGATGCGCTCGCCGCAATGCTTCATGCTCTCGCACATCCTGAAGATCCACGAGCAGGCCGACGCGGAGGGCTGTCACGATTCTATCGACGCCCTGACACTGATGCAACAGTATGAAAAGAGCGTTTCCGGCGTTCCCCGGGTACTGGGACCGGCGGAGAACATCAAGATCACCACGCCGCTGGACTTTTATATGTTCGAGGGCATTATGAAAAGCAGAAAAAAGAAACAGGAAACGGAGGCGTGACCTTTGGTATTGAAGGAGGATATTGCCCGAATCGTAGGGGATGACAATATCAACTGGGAGCGTTTGCGCAACGCCTCCGTTCTGGTGACCGGCGCTACGGGACTGCTGGGCTCGCTGTGCGTTAAAACGCTGTTGGCGCTCCCGTTCCCCGTGCGGGTCTATGCGCTGGTGCGAGATCGGGAAAAAGCCGAGGCGCAGTTGGGGTCCCGGGTGCACTACGTGACAGGCGACGTGCGAGAGGCGACGCAGGAGGAACCGGCGCCGGAGTTTATCATACACTGCGCCAGCGTGACAAAGTCCGAAACCATGCTCAAATCGCCTGTGGATACCATGGATATTTCCATTCTCGGCACGAGAAATATGCTGGAACTGGCGCACCGGTGCGGCACAAAGAGCATGGTGTATCTCTCCTCTATGGAGGCGTACGGCGTGACGGAGGAACAGCAGAATCCCGTGACGGAGGAGAAGCTGGGCTACGTGGATCTCACCGCCGCCAGATCCTCCTATCCGGAGGCAAAGCGGGCGGCGGAATGTTTCTGCGCCGCGTTTTACCATCAGTACGGGCTTCCGGTGAAGATCGCCAGACTCTCGCTGACCATGGGCGCCGGCGTGCCGCTTTCCGATAACCGGGTGTCCATGCAGTTCGCCAGAAGCGCCATTGGCGGCCAGGACATCGTTCTGCACACGGCGGGACAGTCCCAGTCCAATTTCTGCTATACCTCCGACAGTGTTCGGGGGATCTTCACCATCCTGCTCAACGGAAAAGACGGGGAAACTTACAACGTATGCAACGACAAGGAGACACGCCGGATCTGCCAGATCGCCGCGCTGGTGGCGGAGCAAATCGCCGGCGGCGTGATTCACGTCGTATACGATATTCCCGAAGGCAACCGCTTCGGCTACGCGCCGGACGCGGCGCTGAAGCTGTCGTCACAAAAGCTGATGGCGCTGGGCTGGACGCCGGAGGTGGATCTTGCCGACGCTTACGGACGGCTGATACGATATATAAAGGGGGAGTGAGCTTCCATGGATACGCTGACGCGCGAGCAATTCGCTTATTTGACCGATCTGCTGCAGAATAAAACAGCCGATACGCCGGAGGTTTGCCGGACGCTTACCGAGCTGGGTTACATAGAAAACGGCGCCGTTTCGCCGGCAGGATACCGGGCGCTGGAACCATATCGGGTCAGGCGCGCTATCTTTGTCGCCGCCGGATTCGGCTCACGGCTGGTGCCGATCACCCTCAATACGCCAAAGCCGCTGGTGCGCGTACACGGGCAGCGGATCATCGACGGATTGCTGGACGCGTGCCTTGCCGCCGGAATCGAGGAGATCTATCTGGTGCGCGGATACCTTGCCGAGCAGTTTGACCAGCTCCTTTATAAGTATCCCATGCTCCGGTTTATCGAGAATCCCGACTATACGAAAGCCAACAATATCTCCTCCGCGTTTTGCGCACGGCAGTATTTCCCCAATGCCTACGTCTTTGAGGCGGATCTCCTGCTGAATAAGCCCGAATTGATCACGCCGTATCAGTACCGGTCTAATTTCCTGTGCTATTACCGGGAGCAGTCGGACGATTGGTGCTTTACCGTAGAGGGCGGGCGGATCGTCACGCAGAAGATCGGCGGCGTGGACTGCTATCAGGAGTTCGGCATCTCTTACTGGGATGCCGAGTCGGGGAAAAAGCTGGCGGAAGATATCGACGAGGTCTACCGCACCCCCGAAGGCAAGAGCCTGTTCTGGGATCAGGTGCCTCTTACCGTGCGGCCCGATCGCTATGCCGTGGAGGTGCGCCCCTGCCAAAAGGACGATATCCTGGAGATCGACACGTTTGAAGAGCTGAAAGCCATCGACGAAACGTACCGAAACTGACACGCCGGAGGGCGGAACAAGGAGGCGGTGACCGTGGAACTGAACAAGAAGCAATTTGACATACTGGATAGCTGTGCCGTGCACGGTCGCCTGACACAGCGCCGGTTGTGCGAGCTGACAGGGCAGTCGCTGGGCAGTGTGAACCATCTGGCCAAGGAGCTGACGGAGCTGCACTATCTGCGCGGCGGCGCTATTACGCAGGAGGGATTGCAGGCGCTGGAGCCGTATCGCGTGCGGCGCGCCGTCTTTCTGGCGGCGGGGATCAGCGCCCGATTGCTGCCCATTACCCTGAACACACCGAAACCTCTGGTGCGTGTGCGCGGGCAGCGGATCATCGACGGATTGCTGGACGCCTGTCTTGCCGCCGGAATCGAGGATATCTACATCGTGCGGGGGTATTTGCCGGAACAGTTTGATCAGCTCCTCTACAAATACCCCATGGTCAAGTTTCTGGAAAACCCGCTGTACAACGAGTCTAACAACATCTCCTCCGCGCTGGTGGCGCGGTATATGCTCGCCAACGCCTACGTGTTCGAGGCGGATCTCCTGCTGGCCAATCCCAGGCTGGTGAAGCGGTATCAATACCGCTCCAACATCCTGGGTATCAAAACCGAACGGACCGACGACTGGTGCGTTTCGGTGAAGGACGGGATCATCGCCGAGGAGAAGGTCGGCGGTCAGGGCGACGACATCTGGCGCCTGCTGGGCATCTCCTATTGGTCGGAATCCGACGGGCATAAGCTGTGCAACGATCTGCTGGAGGTGTATCAATCACCCGGCGGCAAGGAGCGGTATTGGGAGCAGGTGCCTCTGCTGTACTGTAAGCATAAGTATTCCGTGGAGATCCGGCCCTGCCTGAAAGAGGATATCGCCGAGATCGACACCTTCCGGGAACTGAAAGAACTGGACGGAACGTACAGCGTTTGACCCGTGCTTCACCGCGATATGTTCATTTTTTTCGACTTATGCGCCTTTCACAGAACAGATTTTCCCGGAATTTTTAAAAAAACTGTTGACAAGCGTTCGTTTTTATGGTAGTATCACCTCACTCTTGAACAAATCAAGATGAAAGGAGTTCTATTATGAAAAAGAAATTCACATTTGTACTTGCCATGGTTATGCTTGCCACGGCTCTGCTGACCGCCTGCGGCGGTGAGACCGAGAAACCCGCCGACAATAAGGACGATAACCGCGTGGTGATCTATTCCGGCGCGGAGGAGTACCGCAACGAGTATTTCCTCAAGCGGCTCCAGGAGCAGTTCCCCGACTATGACATCACCATCGAGTATATGCCCACCGGCAATCTGGCGGCGAAGCTTGCCGCCGAGGGCACCGATACCGATATGGATATCTTCTACGACCTGGATTTCAGCTATGCCGGTCTGGTAGAGCAATATCTGGCGGACGTTTCCCAGTACGATCAGTCTATCTACGTGGACGATTGCAAGGTGGAAAACGCACACTATCTCGCCGCTACCCGTAACGGCGGCGCCATCATCGTCAACCCTGACGTGCTGGCGGAAAAAGGCATTGCCGAGCCCACCTGCTATAAGGATCTTTTGAAGCCCGAATACAAGAACCTGATCTCCATGCCCAGCCCCAAGTCTTCCGGCACCGGCTATATGTTCGTTAAGAGCCTGGTGAACGCGTGGGGCGAGGAAGAGGCCTTTGCGTATTTCGGCGCGCTGGCGGAGAATGTCCTGCAGTTCACCGAGTCCGGTTCCGGCCCCGTGAACGCGCTGGTGCAGGGCGAGGTCGCCGTGGGTCTTGGCATGACGGCGCAGGCTGTGACCGCCATCAATGACGGCGCGAACCTCAAGATCCTGTTCTTCGAAGAGGGTTCTCCCTACTCCCTGTACGGTTACGCCATCCCCGCCGGTAAAGAGACGCGCCAGGCTGTGGTGGACGTGTTCAACTTCTTCCACGACACGCTGGTGGCGGAGGATAAGGCTCTGTACTATCCCGAGCAGGTGTTCGTCGGACAGGAGAACAACATTGAGAATTATCCCACGGATATCCCCTATGCCGATATGAGCAACAACACCACGGCGGAAAAATCCCGTCTGCTGGAGCTGTGGGAGTATTGATACCGCTTTTTTGAAAACGCCACGGGAGGAAAGCTCGCCTTTCCTCCCGTTTTGGCAGGATATCAGAACAACGGAAGGAACAGTGTATGGAAAAGATCATTGTGGAGCATTTGTCTAAATCGTTCGGACAGTCCGGCGTGTTGCAGGACGTCAGCTTTTCGGTGCGGGACGGGGAGTTTTTGTCTATTCTCGGTCCGTCCGGCTGCGGAAAGACCACCATTCTTCGCATCCTGATCGGATTGGAACGCGCCGACAGCGGAAAGATCTGCAAGGACGGGGTGGATATTACCCACGCGCCTGCCGCCCAGCGCGGCATGGGGATCGTTTTCCAGAATTACGCCCTGTTTGAGAATATGTCCGTGCTGAAAAACGTGACCTATGCCCTGCTTAACAGCGCCGCTACAAAGGAACAGTACACCCGCGCTTCCGCCGTGGAAAAGGCGGAGGAGATGCTGGCGGTGGTGGGACTGGCCGAACACGCCGGCAAAAAGCCGCGGCAGCTCTCCGGCGGACAGCAGCAGCGCGTCGCCATCGCGAGGACGCTGGCACTGCAACCGGACGTGATACTGTTCGACGAGCCTATGTCCGCGCTGGACGTGGACACGCGGCTGAGCCTGCGGGGTGAGCTGAAAGACTTGCAAAAGAAGTTCGGTACCACCATGATCTACATTACCCACGATCAGGAGGAGGCGTTCGCCATGTCCGACCGGATCATGGTGATGGACGCCGGCGTGATCCATCAGTTGGATACGCCGCAGCATATCATCGACCATCCGGCAGATGAGTACGTCAAACGGTTCGTGATCAAAAACATCAATACAAAGATCAACAGCCTCATCCAGTTCGCCCGATCTTCCGGTGAGACAGCGGAGGAACAGGCATGACGGAACGGACGCTGATCGAGAAAAAATGGACGCCTTCCTCGGCGCTGAAGATCCTGCTGTGCCTGTTCTGGCTGGTGGCGATCGTACTGCCCCTGCTGCGGATGCTCTCCACCATGGCGTCGGTGGACGTGGCGGCGGTGATGAGTACCCGAAAATTCTCCCGGGCGCTGACCCAGTCGCTGACCGTGAGCCTGACGGCTACCGTTATCTCCGTTTCGCTGGCGGGGCTTCTTTCCTGGGCGGTGGCAAGAACCAATATCCGCCACAAGACCATCTTCAGCACCCTTTTGACGGTGCCGATGCTGATCCCCTCTATCTCCCACGGCATGGGGCTTATCATCCTTCTGGGCACCAACGGGTGGCTATCCAAGCTGCTGGGTCTTTCCGGCGGCGTGTACGGCTTCTGGGGCATTGTGATCGGCTCGGTGATGTACTCCTTCCCCGTGGCCTATCTGATGCTCTACGACGTGCTTCGCTATGAGGACGGCACACCCTATGAGGCGGCGGAGGTCATGGGTCTTTCCCCCCGACGCAAGTTTTTTGCCATCACTCTGCCGTATCTGCGCAAGCCGCTGATCTCGGTGATCTTTGCCACCTTTACCCTCATCATCACAGACTACGGCGTTCCTTTGATGGTAGGCGGCAAATACATGACCCTGCCGGTGATGATGTATCAGGACGTGATCGGCATGCTGGATTTCGGCAAGGGCTCCGTGATCGGCATGATCCTGCTGGTCCCCGCTCTGATCGCCTGTATCCTCGACATGGCAAACCGGGATAAGGGCAACGCCGCCTTTGTGGGAAAGCCTTACGGCATCAAGCCGAACCGGCGGCGCGACTGCCTGGCGCTGGCGGTCTGCCTGATCGTGAGCCTTCTCGTGCTGGTGCTGATCGGCTCCTTTGCCGTGCTGGGTTTTGTGAAAAAATACCCGATCGACATGACGGTATCGCTGAAAAACATCACCCAGGCAGTGAATATGGGCGCGATCAAATATCTGGGCAATTCCCTGATCATCGCGCTGGTGGTCTCCTTCCTCGGCACCGCGCTGGCGCTGGTGAACGCCTATATGACCGCCCGAAACAAAACGCCTTTGAGTTACCTGCTGCACCTGATGTCCATTACCTCGCTGGCGATCCCCGGTCTGGTGCTGGGTCTTTCCTACGTGATGTTCTTTAAATCCACGCTGATCTACGGCACCTTTGCCATTTTGTTCCTCGTCAACTCCATGCACTTCTTCTCCTCGCCGTATCTGATGGCGTACAACACCTTCGGCAAGATCAACGAAAATCTGGAGGACGTGGGCGCCACCATGGGCATCCGCCGCCTGAAGGTGATCCGGGACGTTCTGCTGCCCCAGTCTACCGGAACGATCCTGGAGATGATGAGCTACTTCTTCGTCAACTGCATGATGACCATTTCCGCCGTTTCTTTCCTCGCCAACGTGGGCAACAAGCCCGTGGCGCTGATGATCACCCAGTTTGAAGGGCAGATGCAGTTGGAATGCGCCGCCTTCGTGTCGCTTCTGATCCTGCTGGTCAACGTGCTGATGAAAGCGGTGGTCTTCGCGGTGAAAAAGATCGCCGGATAAAAAAGTTTTTTCTTTGGTTTTTGTCGTTTTTGTTAAAAGACCTTTAGCCGTTTAAAGTAAAGAGTTTCTTTGCTTTAAACGGCTAAATTCCTGCTGATTTATCAAAGTTTGCGCCGCTTTTTTGTGCATTATGCCAGTTGACTTTTGGGCTGTTTTGGCGCATTCTACATGTACTTTCATTGCATATTTCCGGCATAGACCGTCACGCGCCTTGCGCATTGGCGGCATCACGCCGGAAAAAGGAGGAAATACGATGAAAAAACTGTTTGCACTGCTGCTTGCCGCCTGCATGGTATTTGCCATGGCCGCCTGCGGCGAAAAGGCCGACACCGGCGATGACAACGACGGACAAAAGACCTACGTGGTGGGTATCTGCCAGATCGTGCAGCACGCCGCGCTGGACGCCGCCACCCAGGGCTTCAAGGACGCGCTCAACGAGCTGCTGCCCGGACAGGTCACCTTTAAAGAGGGTAACGCCGGCGGCGATCCCGCCAACTGCGCCACCATCGTCAACGGCTTCGTGTCCGACAACGTGGATCTGATCCTCGCCAACGCTACGCCGTCTTTGACCGCCGCCGCGTCCGCCACGTCCACCATTCCCGTTCTGGGTACCTCCGTCACGGCGTACGGCGTGGCGCTGGATCTGGACGACTTTAGCGGCACCGTGGGCGGCAACATCTCCGGCACCTCCGATCTTGCCGATCTGGAGAAGCAGGCCCAGATGATCAAGGATTGGTTCCCCGAAGCCAAGACCGTGGGTATGCTCTACTGCTCCGCCGAGGCCAACAGCCTCTATCAGGTGGAGGAGATGACCAAGTATCTCACCGCGCTGGGCTACACCTGCCAGAACTTCGCGTTCACCGACACCAACGATGTGGCGTCTGTGACGCAGGCCGCCTGCGACGCTTGCGACGTGCTGTATATCCCCACCGATAACACCGCCGCTTCCAACACCGAGGCGATCGCCAACGTGACCGTACCCGCCGGCGTGCCGGTGGCGGTGGGCGAAGAGGGCATCTGCTCCGGCTGCGGCGTGTGCACCCTGTCCATCAGCTACTACGATCTGGGCTACACCACCGGTCAGATGGCCGCCAAGGTCCTCACCGGTGAGGCGGATATTTCCACCATGCCCATCGCCTATACCGAGTGCACCCCCAAGTATAATCCCGCTATCTGCGAAGCCATGGGCATCACGCCTGTGGAGGGATACACCGCTATCGAGGGCTGATACGAGCTGTTAGCAAACCGCGGATATGGGGACACGCTTGTGTCCCCATATCCTGTTGTTTAAAAAACATTGTCCGGACAATTTGCCACGGGCATAAGGGAGCTTTTGCATGAATTTCTTTGTATCCTTACTCAACGCACTGCCGGGCGCCGCCGCACAGGGAATGGTCTGGGGCATTATGGCGATCGGCGTGTACATTACCTTCCGCGTACTGGACGTGGCGGATCTGACGGTGGACGGCTCCATCGCCACCGGCGGCGCCGTATGCGTGATGCTGATCCGCGCCGGATGGAATCCGTGGCTTGCCATGGTGTGCGCCTTTGCCGCCGGTGTGCTGGCAGGGCTTGTGACCGGCCTTTTGCACGGGCACTGCGGGATCCCCGCCATCCTTGCCGGTATCCTGACACAGCTCGCCCTCTATTCCGTGAACCTGCGGATCCTGGGGGGCAAAGCCAATCAGGCTTTGAGCGTGGACAAATATCCGCTGGTGGTTTCCCAGCGGTTTGTGCGCGCGGGGAATCTGACCAACCCCCTGCCCCTGTTGGTGCTGGTGTGCGCGGTAGTGATCCTGGCGCTCTACTGGTTCTTCGGCACGGAAAAAGGCTGTGCCATCCGCGCCACCGGCGCTAACGCCAAAATGGCGCGTTCTCAGGGGATCAACACGCGCCGCTATACCATTCTGGGACTGATGCTCTCCAACGGGCTGGTGGCGCTTGCCGGCGCTTTTCTTTCCCAGTATCAGGGCTCGGCGGACGTGGGCATGGGGCGCGGCGCCATCGTGATCGGTCTGGCGTCCGTGATCATCGGCGAGGTGCTGCTGGGGAAGCTGTTCCGCAACTTCGCCCTGCGGCTTGCCACGGTCATCATCGGCGCGATCATCTACTACATCGTGCTCCAAATCGTGCTGCAGCTGGGCTTGAACACCAACGATCTGAAACTGATCTCCGCCGCCATTGTGGCTGTGTTCCTTGCCATTCCCTACTGGAAGAGCCACGCGGGCATCAAAAAAGAGAAGGGCGGTGTGAAGCATGCTTGAGATCAAAGCGGTCAAAAAGACGTTCTTTCCCGGCACCGTGAATGAGAAAGCGGCGCTGTGCGGCGTAGATCTGACGCTGGAGGACGGCGACTTCGTCACCGTGATCGGCGGCAACGGCGCGGGAAAATCCACGCTGCTGAACGTGGTATCCGGCACGCTGACAGCCGACAGCGGCTCGGTGGTGCTGGACGGTGTGGACATTACACGGATGCCGGAATATAAGCGCGCGAAATACCTGGGGCGTGTGTTTCAAGACCCCATGATGGGTACGGCGCCCAGTATGCTCATTGAGGAAAACCTCGCCCTTGCCGCCCGACGCGGAAAGCACCGGGGACTTCGCTGGGGTATCTCCGGCGGCGAACGGGAACGGTATCGGGAAATGCTGCGGCAGTTGGATCTGGGGTTGGAGGATCGGATGACGGCACGGGTCGGATTGCTCTCGGGCGGCCAGCGGCAGGCGCTGACGCTGTTGATGGCGTCTTTGCAACAGCCCAAACTGCTTCTTTTAGATGAGCATACCGCCGCGCTGGATCCCCGTACCGCGGAAAAGGTGCTGGCGCTGTCGGATAAGATCGTGGCGGAACACAATCTGACTACTATGATGGTGACCCACAACATGAAAGACGCCATTGCCCACGGCAACCGGCTGATCATGATGAATGCCGGACGGATCGTGCTGGACATTCGGGGAGAGGAAAAGTCCAAGCTGACGGTGCCCCAGTTGCTGGAGATGTTCAACCGTGTCAGCGGCAGTGACGACGTGACCGATAAAATGCTGCTTGCGTAAAAACGCGAAACATAAAAACACCGCTCCGCGGTCTCGCGGAGCGGTGTTTTTATGCCTTTCTTATTTGCGGCGGATCGCCTTTTTGACCGCCGCCACGATGTTGGCGGCACGCAGACCGTATTCGTCCATCAGGAAGTCCTGGGGACCTACCTGACCGAACCGATCCTGCACGCCCACGAACTCCTGCACGGTGGGACGGCTCTTCGCCAGGCAATTTGCCACGGCACTGCCGAGACCGCAGGTGACGTTGTGGTTTTCCGCCGTCACGATGGCGCCGGTCTCCTCGGCGCACTTGATGACCAGCTTCTCATCCAGCGGCTTCCATGTGAACATATCCACCACGCGGACGTTGATGCCGCGCTTTTTCAGCTTTTCATACGCCAACAGCGCCTCGTCTACCATAATGCCGGAGGTGATAATGGTCGCCTGATCGTTGTCGCTCTCGTGGAGCACAATGCCCTTGCCCCAGCGGAACTTGGTGCCCTTGCCGTAGATGGTCTTGAAATTCTTGCGGACGAAACGGGTATACGTCACCGCCGGAATCGACGCCTGGGCGCGGGTCACATAGGCGAGCTGGTCATAGTCGCACACATCAAACACCACCGCCTGGGGAATGGACATATACATAGCGGCATCCTCCAGCGGCATGTGGGTACCGCCGTTGAAGGCGGCGCTCACGCCGGCGTCACTGCCCAGTACGTGGACCGGCAGGTCGGCATAGGCGGCGGACATATAGATCTGATCGTAGCAACGGCGGGAGGAAAACGTGCCGAAAGAATGGAAGAACACCTTCTTGCCGGTGGCGGCAAGACCCGCCGCCACGCCGGCGGCGTTGCCCTCGGCAATACCGGCTTCAAACGCGCGGTCGGGATAGAGCTCCATGAGCTGCTTGGTATTGACACAGCCCATCAGGTCGCAGTCCACGTAGCAGACAGAGGGATCCTCCGCCATCAGTGCCTTTACGGTCAGCGCCATGCCGTCACGGCAGGCACGGCTGTCTTTTTCATGCTTTGCAATCAAATTCACTTTCATCGTCTTACCCTCCTCTTACGCGTTCTGCAGAGCCGCCAGCGCCTTCTCGGACGCCGCCAGAGCTTCCTGCCACTTCTCCTCGCTGGGCTGGGAGGAGTGCTCGTGTTTAGGCTCGGCAAACGTGGCGCCCTTCGCCTTGATCGTATCCAGTACGATGCAGCTCGGCACGCCCTTCTTCGCCTTGGCATTCTCGATCGCCTGATAGATCGCCCTCACGTCGTGCCCGTCGATCTCCTGGGTGTAAAGACCAAAGCCTGACACCTTCGCCGCCAGATCGCCGTGGTCGAGGATCTTCTCGGTACTGCCGTCAAGCTGATAGCCGTTCTTGTCGATGAAGAAAATGATGTTGTCCAGCTTCTTGGCATACGCCAGATGGAACGCTTCCCAGACCTGTCCTTCATCCGCCTCACCGTCGCCCACAATGCAGAACACACGGTTATCACGCCCGTCGATCTTATTGCCGATGGCGGCGCCTACCGCGGTGGATACGCCCTGGCCCAGTGAGCCGGTGGTCAGATCCACGCCGGGGGTCAGCTTCCGGTCGGTGTGGCTGGGGAAACGGGTGTGGGGCTTATTGAGCGTATACGCCTCTTCCATGGGATAAAAACCCATCAGTCCGAACGTGGCATAGACCACGGGACCGGCGTGGCCCTTGGACATCACCAGCCAGTCACGGTCCGCCCAGTGGGGATTTTTGGGGTCGTAACGCATCTCTTCGCCGTACAGTACAGCCATCAGATCCGCCAGATCCATGGAGCCGCCCACGTGGCCGAAGCCCAGTGAGTGGATCACACGCAACGTCTCCAGACGAATCTGCGCCGCCAGCAGTTCGATCTTTTTTGCATCCATATCGTTGTACTCCTTTCGTTTGGGACCGTGCGCTTTTGGCGCCGCCGCCCTTTCACTTTGACCTATCAAAGTGTATCACAGTGCGGCGGAGGAAACAAGAGGAAGTTTCATTTTTTGCCATTTTTGGCGAACGGAAACACCGTGCGGTGAAAAACGGCGGATCATGCGGGTATAGATATCAAATTCCGAACGATCCGGAAACGGCGGAAAAACATGGGGCATCATCGCCGCCTGGATCCTGGTCGCCAGTGACAGCTCCGCGCCGAGGCGCCCTCATACAACGCGCGGTATTTCTCACGATACTCGTCGTTGGTGGTCTGGCGGAGATAGCCGAAATCATAGAGGGAATCGTTGCTGTTCTGGTTGATCGTGGAAAACAGGAACAGGATCTGTCCGTAATCCGTGCGGTCCGGCTCGATCACATAGATAAACGCGGCGTCGTTTTCCATGGTCTTGCTGATGTTCAGCGTTGTTACGTCCACCGGTTCATTTTGTTAAAAAATGCGCCATGGCAACCGGGCGATCCCCGAAAGACGGGGTGCGATCGCCGCGTTGGAACACCCATGGCGCACTTGGTATACATTTGTTTTTCCCGACGCGCCGAATGAGCTGCGATCAGTACAGCTTCGCGCCGGCGGGAATATGCGGATCCACCATCAGAAGATGGAGCTTCTCTTCCTCGCCTTCCTTATGGACGGCGCTAATCAGCATACCGCAGGATTCGATCCCCATCATGGCTCTGGGAGGCAGGTTGGTGATCGCGATGCACGTCTTCCCGATCAGTTCTTCCGGTTCATAATAGGCGTGGATACCGCTCAAAATCGTCCTGTTCTCGCCGGAACCGTCATCCAGCGTGAACTGCAGGAGCTTCTTGGATTTGGGGACCGCTTCGCAGGCGAGTACCTACACCGCACGCAAATCGCTCTTGCTGACGGTGTAAAAATCGACTGTATCCCGGAACAAGGGCTCGATCACCACGTTGGAAAAGTCGATCTTCTCTTCGGCGGCAGGCACTGCCTCAACCGGCTTCTCTTCCGCCTTGGACGCCGGCTTATCCTTATCCATGGGTTTCATGGTCGGGAACAAAATCACGTCGCGGATGGAGTCGGTGCCGCAGAGCATCATGGCGCAACGGTCGATGCCGAAGCCGAGGCCGCCGGTGGGCGGCATGCCGTATTCCAGTGCCAGCACAAAATCCTCATCCATCATGTCGGCTTCCTCGTCGCCGTTGGCGCGCTTCGCCGCCTGCGCCTTGAACCGCTCATACTGATCGATGGGGTCGTTCAGCTCGGAGAAGGCGTTGCCCATTTCGCAGGAGCAGATGAACGCCTCGTACCGCTCCGTCAGGTGCGGGTCGGCGGGACTGCGCTTTGCCAGAGGACTGACCTCCACGGGATACATGGTGATGAACGTGGGCTGGATGAGCTTTTCCTCCACCTTCTGGTCAAACGTCTCATACAGCGCGTTGCCCCAGGTGTGATCCACGCCCTCCATGTCCACGCCGACGCTCTTCGCCAGCGCGACGGCGGCGTCCGCATCACCCTCGCACGCCATGAAATCGGCGCCGGTATGCTCCTTCACCGCGTCCGCCATGGTGACACGGCGCCAGCCGGGGGTCAGGTCGATCTCATGACCCAGCCAGTTCACCTGATAGGTGCCTAAAATCTCCTGCGCCGCGCCGGAGATGATCCCCTCCAGCACGTCCATCATGCCGCCCAGGTCGGTGTATGCCTGATAGAGCTCGCAGGTGGTGAATTCCGGATTGTGCTTGGTGTCCATCCCCTCGTTGCGGAAAATGCGCCCGACTTCAAACACGCGCTCCATACCGCCCACGATCAGACGCTTCAGGTGCAGTTCCGTGGCGATACGCAGGTACATATCAATATCCAGCGTGTTGTGGTGGGTGATAAAGGGACGGGCGGTGGCGCCGCCGGCGATGGGACTCAATACAGGCGTTTCCACTTCCATAAAGCCGCGCTGTTCCAAAAAGCGGCGCACAAAAGACACGAACTGACTGCGGATCTCAAAATTCCGCTTGGATTCGGGATTGACAATCAGATCCACGTAACGCTGGCGATAGCGAAGCTCCTTGTCCTGCAAGCCGTGGAACTTCTCCGGCAGGGGCTGGAGGGACTTGCTCAAGAGCGTGACCGATCTGGCACGGACGCTCATCTCGCCCCGCTGGGTGCGGAACACATCGCCCCGAACGCCTACAATGTCGCCAATGTCGTATTTCTTGAAACGGTCATAGTCCGCCGCTTCCATCTCGTCCTGCCGGGCATAGAGCTGAATGCGGCCGGACTTGTCCTGCAGATCGCAAAACGACACCTTGCCCATGCCGCGCTTGCTCATCAGCCGACCCGCCACGGACACCGTCTGCCCTTCCAGCGCGTCAAACTGTTCCTTGATTTCGGCGGCGTGATGGGTCACGTCGTACGTCGTTACGGTGAACGGATCCATGCCCGCCGCCTGCAGCGCCTGCAGTTTCTCCCGACGGATCCGGAGGATCTCACTTAACTCCTGCTGGGTCTGATTGGTCTGTTCCGCCATGTGCTGTGCTCCTTTCGTATATCAACCGAAGCCTTCAACGCTCAATAGAATCGATCCGATAGCGGATCACGCCCCGAGGCGCTTCGACAGATACCTCGTCACCCGCCTTGGCGCCCATGAGCGCCTTGCCGAAAGGCGAATCCTCGCTGACAGCGTGATTCATCACATCCGCTTCCTGGGAACCGACAATGCGATACGCCGGAAGCGTCTGACCGGTCGCCAGATTGGTGACCACCACGCGGCAACCGATGGAGATCTTATCGGAATCCTCCGCCTCGTCCACGATCACCGCATGGAGCAAAATATCCTCCAGCTCGGCAATGCGGGAATACAGCTTGCCCTGCTCGTTCTTCGCCTCGTCATACTCGCTGTTCTCGCTCAAGTCGCCAAAACCGCGCGCCTCTTTGATCAGCTCGGCGATCTCATCGGCACGGGTGGTCTTGCTGTAGTCCAGTTCCTTTTTCAGCTCGTCATACCGCTCGCGGCTCATCTTGAATTCTTTTACCATGTCCTGCGATCCTTTCTCCTCCGCGCCCGAAACGGCACAAGCCGCCTTTGCGCGGTTAATATATATAGTATATCACGTTGCATTATAGTTGGTTTACGGGTCGGTGTCAAGCATTGCTTGCGATAGACGCCACGCGGATCTCCTCCGCCGGCAGTGCGCCGCTCTCCCAAAGCGCCGCCAACAGCGGCGGCGTGACGGCGGAAGGCGAAAGACGCGCCTGCCAATCGGGGCTGACGGCGTATTCCACCTTCTGGCGCTGAAAGCTGTCCTCCCCCAGCAACAGGGCGGGAACGGGCAGGGACGGCTCACCGAAGCACACCTGCAACAGGGGCGCCCTGTCCTGACGCGTCAGAGCCGACAGACCGTAACGGCGGCGCAACATATCCTGCAGTGCCGCGCTGTCGGGCAGCTCCAGCAGCAAATAGCGGCTGCGGCGCGCCAACAGCTCCGCCGCCTGCCACACCTCCGGTGAGGGCGACGGCGCCGACAGCAAAACCGCCGCCTGGGGAAGCGGTAACGATTGCGCGCGGCACACAGCGGTAAGAAGCTGGGGCAACAACGCACGGCGAAGCTGACGGTCGTCTATCCGGCGCAGACCGCCGTGCCACGACTCCGGCCAGTCCCCGTCCGCCACGAAGCGGCGCACGCCCCGCTTCGCCAGCTCCGCCACGCTGCGCTTTACCCGACGCTTTACGCGACGCGGCGCGCCGCATACCTCCAGACGGTAGACCGGCGCGCCGCCCAAATACCCCCGCGTGAGCGACAGGTCGGGACGCTGTTCGGGGTTCCAAGAGAAACAGGCAAACATAGCAATACGCCTCCCGACCCACAGTGTATGAGTCGGGAGGCGTTCTTATTCTGCGCGTTTCCTTACCAGCCGTAGCGGATGTAGCCCGGCAGATAGTCCAGCGGATTCATCAGCAAGCCGTTTTCATGGACCTCAAAATGGATGTGAGGACCGGTGGAATTGCCGGTGGAGCCCACCAGACCGATCACCTGACCTTGGCTGACCTGCTGACCGACGGTGACAAGCACCCGGCTCATGTGGCCGTACAACGTATAGGATTCGTTGGAGCCGTGGAGAATGACCACATAGTTGCCGTAGCCTCCGCCCCACTCGTCCGTACAGGCGATGGACACCACGCCCGCTTTCGCCGCCAGAATGTTACTGCCGTAATAGGCGCCGATGTCCACGCCCTTGTGGTTGGTACTGCCCACGTAGTTGGTGGATTTCGCACTGCGGTAGCCGATGGGAGAGGTGATGATACGGGTCACATTGGTAGGCCAGATATAGCCGCCGGCGCCCGCCGTTCCCAGATTGGTAAGTCTGGCCCGCTCCGCCTCTTCCTTCATCTGCTTCTCGATCGCCGCCGCCTGGGCTTCCTCCTCCTCATAGAGCTTCTTTGCCGCCGCCGCGTCGGCGGTGTACTTCTGTAAGATCTCCGTGGCGAGGGCGATCTGCTCCTCCAGCTCCGCCTGCGTCGCCTCCAGTTCCGATTTGTGCTGCGCCAGCTCCTCCTGATGTGTGACAAGCGATTGGCGCGTTTGACGCAGTTTGTCGATGATAGACTGGTTATAGTCCATGATCTCGTTGACAAAGTCCAGACGGCTCAACAGATCGTCAAACCCTGTGGCTTTGAACAGCACCGACCAGTACGACACCGTGCCGCGCTCTTCCTCCTCGCGCACCTGACGGCAAAACGCCTCATACTGCGTCTGCTCGTCCGCCTTCGTCTGCTCGATTTGGGCTTCCGTTTCGCCGATCTGCGCGTTGAGGACCTCGATCTGGGACAGAAGCACCGTGTTGCGCTGATCCAGCAGGTTCTTCTGATAGATCGCGTCGTACTCCTTCTCCTGCGCCTGCTTCAACTGCTGTTTCAGCTCCGCCGCCTTTTCCTGCGCCTGGGCGAGCTGATTGCTCAAGCTGTCCGCCGACGCGCCGCGGGGGAAAAAGAGCATTGCCGCCGTCATCACCAGCGCCAGCAAAAGACACCATACACGTCTTTTCATCCTTTACTCCTCTCTTTATACACGCAGGAATCTGCGGATCGCCATCAAACTGCCGCCGACGCCGACGCCGACGCCGACCGCCATAAACGCCGCCGCTACCGGACGGTAGATCTGCTCAAATGAGACCACACGCAGGATCTGCAGCGTGTCGGACATGGAGATACCCTGCGCGATGGCACGGTAGAGAAGCCATTGCAGTCCGAAAGACACCAGCGCGCTGATCAGACCCAGCAGTAACCCTTCAAACACAAACGGCCAGCGGATAAACGCGTCCGTGGCGCCTACCATCTTCATAATGGCGATCTCGTCCTTGCGGTCAAAGGTGGTGAGCTTGATGGTGTTGGAGATGATGAACGCGGAGACCACCAGCAAGACCGCGATCAGCGCCACGCTGATCACGCCGGCGATGTTGCGCACCGTCATAAAACCGTTGGAAATATCCTCGTCGGCACGGACTTTCGCCACGCCCTCCACTTGGCGGATCGCCGCTACCGTGGCGCCCATGCGCTCCATATCCGTCAGATGGATCACATAACGGTGGCGGAAGATCCCCGCATCCAGATCGGCATAGAGATCGTCCTCATCATACTGGGAAACGTAATTGTCACGCGCCTCCTGACGGGAAACAAAGGTGCATTCCGCCACGTTGGACAGGGACGAGAGCTTCGCGCCCAGCGCCTTCGCCTCCGCATCCGTCAAACTCTCGTCCACAAATGCCAGGATCGCGTTCTCGCGCTGGAGATCTTTCAAATTCTCGTTGGCGTTATACGCCACCAGTGAGAACGTGCCCATGATCAGAAGACACGCTACCGTGATGCCCACGGCGGCAAATGACATGAAGCCGTGGGAAAACATGTTCCGGATGCCCTCACGGATAAAATAGGTAAAATTATGTTTCATCCCTTTACCTCGTACGTTCCCATACCGTCGCCCGCCAGAACGCCGCTTTCTATCATAATGACACGCTTATCAAACTGATTCACAAGACCGCGCTCGTGGGTCACCACTACCACGGTAGTGCCTAACGCGTTGATCCGCTCCAACAGCGTCATGATCTCCAGAGAGCGGATGGGGTCCAGATTGCCCGTGGGCTCGTCCGCCACGATCGTGCCGGGATTGTTGACCAGCGCGCGGGCGATGGCAACACGCTGCTGCTCACCGCCGGAGAGCTCGTCGGGATAGCGACGCTCCTTGCCGGAAAGACCCACCAGATCCAGCACGTAGGGGATCCGGTTCTGGATCTCACGACGGGACGAGCCTACCACGTGCATCGCCAGCGCCAGATTGTCATACACCGTGCGGCCGGGGATCAGACGGAAATCCTGAAAGATCACACCGGTTGCGCGGCGCATATAGGGGAGTTTCCGCTCGGATATGTGGGTCATGGAGATCCCGTTGATCATCACCACGCCTTTGGTGGGGATCACCTCGCCGGTGAGTAACTTGATGATGGTGGACTTGCCGGAGCCGGAAGGCCCCACCAAAAACACGAACTCCCCGTCCTCTATCGTGAACGATACGCCCTGCAGCGCACGGGTGCCGTTATCATACGTTTTGCAGACGTCTTTCAGTTGAATCATAGCTGTCCCTCATATTCCCGATACCCAAAAAAGGGTATCTTTCGACTATAAATTACATTATAAACAAATAGTTACAAAATGGCAACTGGTAAGATGTGAAAAAACTATGAAATTTACATAACAAATTCCCCCTCCGCGCTCGGACGGAGGGGGAAGCGTTTCAAAGAGCGGATCAGGCGTCGATCCCGCGGCTGGTCAGGTACTTCTTGACCATGAGCGCCACCTTGAAGGTGATGGCGTCGTCAAACTCGCGCAGGTCGAGACCGGTGAGCTTTTTGATCTTCTCCAGACGGTATACCAACGTGTTGCGGTGGACGAACAGCTTGCGCGCCGTTTCCGACACGTTGAGGTTGTTTTCAAAGAATTTATAGATGGTGAACAGCGTCTCCTGATCCAGCGCGTCGATGGGGTTCTTTTTGAAAACCTCCTGCAAAAACATCTCGCACAGCGTGGTGGGGAGCTGGTAGATCAGCCGCCCGATGCCCAGATTCTCATAGTTGACGACGTAACGCTCCGTGTCGAACACCTTGCCCACTTCAATAGCGATCTGGGCCTCCTTGTAGGATTTCGCCAGATCCCGCAGATGGAGTGCCAGCGTGCCCACGCCGACAAAGACACGGTCCTCCCCGTCCACCTTCAGCGCGTCGGCAATCCGGGTGGCCACCTTCTCCATCTCCCTGCCGGTGGCGTTCTCGCTCATCTGGTGGATCAGCGCCACGTCCTCTTCCCCGACGCTGATGACAAAGTCGTTCTGCCGGTCGGGGAACATGGTCTGCACCATCTCCAGGGAAACCGAGCCCGCTTTTTCATCCACAGGGCGGATCACAAACACGCCCCGCGCCACCTCCGCCGCCACGTGAAGCTCCTTGGCGCGCATATAGATATCGCTGATGAGAATATTGTCGGAAATGATGTTCTTGATGAAGGAGCCTTTATCGTGCTTCTCCTCATAGTACGCCTTTGCCGCGTTCAGCGCCACAACCGCCATGGCGCACACCGTGCGCCCTACGCCGTCCTCCCCGCTGGCAAAGGCGGCATAGTCGAATCTGCCGCCCCAACCGGGAAGCGCCTTGAACGTCCAGCCCTCCAGCGCCACGCATTCACCCTGCGCGGCATTGACGGTCTCCACGTATTTGTTCCATTTCTTGCCGATCCCCGTCAGCTCACTGCAGGCGATCACCGTGCCCTCGCCGTCGATCACGCCGATGGTACGGTCCGTTGTCTCTTTGAATTGCAGTACTACGTTTTGAAAAATCCGTCCCGACATGGAAGTTCCTCCCCGCCCAGGGGTTGGGCGATTTGTGCAAAGTGTCAAGTAACACTTGATATTATATCGTCATAATCACGATTTTGCAAGAGCTTTTTCATCTTTTCTACAAATTTTTACCCTGTTTTTTGGCGTTCTGTTGATAATCCGACAGCCGATCAGCCGCCTAACAGGGCGATCTCCTCCGGCGTCAGCAACCGGAAGGCGCCGGGCGCCAGCGCCTCATCCAGACGCAACGCGCCGATGGAGAGGCGCTTGAGATAGACCACCGGCTTGCCCACCGCCGCCAGCATACGCTTGACCTGATGGAATTTCCCCTCCTGCAGTGTGACAAGGCACTCATCGGAAGAGAGGATCTCCAGCGACGCGCTCCGACAATGCAAGCCGTCCCCCAGCACCATGCCGGCGGCAAACGACTGCCGGTCCGCTTCCTGCAATACGCCTGAAACCCGGGCATAATAGACCTTATCCACATGGGAGCGGGGACTGGTAAGGCGGTGGGACATGGCGCCGTCATCCGTCAGCAGGAGGAGACCCTCCGTGTCCTTATCCAGCCTGCCCACCGGTGAAAGACCGCGGCGGCGATATTCCGGCGGCAGAAGATCCAGCACCGTCTTTTGCCGGGGATCCTCCGTGGCGGAGAGTACGCCGGAGGGTTTGTGAAGCATCACGTAGAGAAACCGCTCCAGCGCCACCGCCTCGCCCGATACGCACACTACCGCGCGCTCGTCCACCTTTTCCTCCGGTGAGGCGGCGGGTCTGCCGTCCACGGTGACCTGACCACGACGCACCAGCTCTTTCACTTCCCGACGCGTCCACCGTCCGGTGGACGAAAGACGCTTATCCAACCGTTCCATAGCGGCCTCCCTTCTTTTTTCTGGATTGTAGCATATTTTTCGCTCTTTGCAAATAAAAAAGACTATGAGGTGATGAAAGTATGCGCGTGGTACATATCAGGCATTTTAAGCGTCGGGCGGCGCTGTTGGGCGTAAGCGCGGCGGTGGTCGCCGCGGCGGTGTTCCTGCTGGCAGGCTGTCTGGGACACGGCGGAGGCGATACGGAGCCGATCCTGCTGTCATCGGAACAGCAACGGCAGGACTATCTGACCGGACTGGGATGGCAGATCCGGCCGGAGCCTGTGGAGACACTGACACTGCAGCTTCCCCGCGAGCTGAAGGAGAGCTTCGGCGATTATATCGCCCTGCAGGAGAAACAAAACCTGCCCTTTGCCCAATACGGCGGCAGGGAGGTCATCCGCTATACCTACGCGATCTGCAACTATCCCGACTATGCCGGAGACGTGCAGGTCAACTTGTTCCTGTGCGACGGGCAGCTCATCGGCGGCGACGTGATCGCCATGGGAGAGAACGGATTTACCGCCGGGCTGTCCTATCCGCAGTAGACGCGCCTACGGCGCAAAAACGGATCTCCGACCGGTTCGGAGATCCGTTTTTTGCGCGGCAGGTACGGATGTGGTATAATATAAATGCGGCATCCGAAAGGACGCAACGCGGAAAGTGAGGTCGGTTCAGATGAGTAAGGGATTCAAAGTGACAGCCGTGGTGCTGGCGTTGGTCTTTCTATTAAGCGGCGCGGTCTTTTCCGCCATGACGTTTTTCACCGTGCGCGCCATGGGGCAGGGGGAGGAGCTCTCCGGATATGAGGAGTTTGCCTCCGCCGAAGACGGCGTGGTGATCGCGGAGGAATATACCATCCTGCCCACCACCGCTATTTCCGACGCCTACCGCGCCGGAAACAGCGACGGACTGAACGAGAAAGAGAAGGAAACTCTGGAGATGGCCTCCGGGATCCTGGAGGAGATCATCACCGACGGGATGAGCGATTTTGAAAAGGAGTTGGCGGTATACGACTGGATGACATCGCGCCTCACCTATGACGAGGGGTCGCTGGTGGTCATCCCCACCACCGACGCCGACAGCGACAACCCCTACGGCGTACTGAAATACCACAACGCCGTGTGTGTAGGATACGCCACCACGTTCCGGCTTTTTATGCAGATGCTGGATATCCCCTGCATGGTGGTACACAATAACGAGCTGTATCATTCCTGGAATCTGGTACAACTGGATGGGCACTGGTACCACGTGGACATATACGCCGACGTGGGCGAGGGCGGCTACGCCGCCTTTAATCTGCCGGACGCGATCCGCCTGCAACAGCAGACGTGGGATACCTCCTTCTTCCCCGCCGCCGACGCGCTGACCTATAACGTGGCGTGGCGAAACCGGCAGGACGTGTCGGACGTATACACCGTGCCGGACGCCTTGCGCAAGGCGATGGACGACGGGAACGGCGCGTTTGCCCTCGCCTTTACCTGTCCGGTGGACGGCGGCACACAGGAGCTGGTGGAGCAGATGATCGCCTCGGTCAACCAGGCGCTGATGCAATATACGCTCCCCGATCTGCCCGATATGATCCGCGAGTGGAACTGGATGCCGGAGCAGGACGGATATGAGGCGGTATTGACGGTATTCTACCATTACGGCGAAGATACGCCGGAGGAAACGGATCCGTCGGAGGAAGCCGTACGGAAACAGGCGGAAGAGGCGTTACAGAACGCCTTCGGCGATCTCTTCTCCCTGTCGCTCTACGACGACTACTATGGGGACTATGAGGGGTACGCAGGATGAGACGGTGGCGATGCGTACCGGCGCTTCTTGCGCTGTTGGTCCTGCTTTCCGCCTGCGGCGGCGCCGAGGCGGAACCGGAGGTATTGCGGCAGACCATGACGGACGCGGCGCCGTCCCTGCCGGAGATGCTCCGCGCCGACGATACGGATGAAAACGCCGAAGAGCTGTTCGCCCATATCAGCGATATGGACTACGGCAAGGTATCCCGCTTCTTTGTCCTGTACGCCGCCGACGGCAGTGCCGACGAGATCGCGGCGATTCTGGTGAAAAACAGCGCCGACGCTGACGGCGCCCGACAGTCGCTTGCGGCGCATCTGGAGGATCGGGCGCGGCTCTATGCGCAGTATAAACCGGAACAGCTCCGGCGGATCGAGCAGGCGGAGTTGTTCGTGCGGGGGCGCTGGGCGGTGCTGATCGTCTGCGACGAGGCGGCGGCGGTCAAAGCGGCGTGTGTCCGCGCCATGGGATGACCGCGGCGGAGAAAATTTCGATTGAAAGAGGGGGCGCTTTCCAAGAAGCGCCCCCTCTGTTGTTGTGGATGGATTTTGTGCAAAGCAGTTGCAAAATGCGACCGTTTCGTTTACAATGTACGGGATCGTCATCTCAGAAACATTCCTATCAATAACGCCGGTGAATCACGAATGATACTGACTGCCATTTTAGCCATACTGACCTTTCTCGCGCTTACGGGCGCGATCCTGTTTTTCCCCTCGTTCCGGTGGAAGAACGTGAAGATCGGAACTTACTGGGTCGTTGCCTCGTTAGGCGCTCTGTCGGTGATCGCCTTCGGGCTCGTACCCGTCCGGGAGATCTGGCGTGCGCTTACCGGAGATTCCGCCATAAACCCGCTTAAGATCCTGGTGCTGTTTTTTTCCATGACCTTCCTGTCCGTATTGCTGGACGAGGTGGGGCTGTTCCGGTATCTGGCAAAAAAGGCGGCGAAGGCCGCAGGCGGCAGTCAGCTCCTTTTGTTTGTGGCACTGTACTGCCTGCTGTCTATCCTGACGGTGTTTACCTCAAACGATATCATGATCCTCACGCTTACGCCCTTTATCTGCTTCTTCTGCAAAAACACGAAAATCGATCCCGTGCCGTTTCTTGTGAGCGAATTTGCCGCCGCCAACACATGGTCCATGGCGCTGATCATCGGTAATCCCACCAACATCTATTTGGCGACTTACGCAGGGATCGGCTTTGCGGAATACGCCAAGGTCATGGCATTGCCCACGCTTTGCGCCGGTTTATCGGAGCTGGTGCTGATCCTGTTCCTGTTCAGAAAGCCGTTAAAGCAAACCATGGAGCCGTGCCGGGACGATTTCAGCATCGAGCGCAAGCCGGATCTCGTCATCGGCGTCCTTCATCTGCTGGTCTGCCTCGTCTTTCTGGCAATTTCAGACCATGTCGGCGTGGAAATGTGGAAAGTTTCGACGCTCTGCGCCATTTCGCTGTTGCTGTGGGTCGCAGCGATCCATCTCATACAACAAAGCGGATGGGGACACCTGACCCGTTCGGTAAAGCGGTTGCCGTGGCAACTGATCCCCTTTGTCCTGTCCATGTTTATCATGGTTATCTGCCTGCAGTATCAAGGTGTTTCACAAATGATCGGACAGTTTTTCGGAGGCGACAACTGTATCTGGCGATACGGTATGGCGTCGTTCCTGACGTCCAATCTCATCAACAATATCCCTATGAGTATCCTCTTCAGCACATTGCCGTCGGCGCTGGCACAACCGCAGTACGAGCAGGCAATCTACGCTTCCATTATCGGCAGCAACATCGGCGCCTTTTTGACACCCATCGGCGCGCTTGCCGGCATCATGTTTACCGAATTGACCGATCGGTATGACGTTCATTACGGGTTCCGGCGGTTTATCAAGTACGGCGCCGTCATCGCCCTGCCCACGATTACCGTGGCGCTCGCTGTGCTGTCGGCTGTACTATAAAGCGCTTTTATTCGTACCCGTTTTCGTCTGATTGGCGCAAGATAATCTATGTGCGCGTGATCCGCACCGTATACCGTAATATGTCCGGCCTTGTCTTTAGATCATACCGGTTTTTCTCTTTTATCTTGAACCGCGCCAAGCCTTGACCGTATGTTACATTGATATTCTTTATCATTTTTTGTTGTTTTGAAAGGCAATAGCTTGCGTTTAATCATTTTCCAAAAACATGTTTCATTCGCTCGAAAATTGTCAGCTTCTTATTATAGCCCCATATTTTCACGGGATCCAATGATATGCCATCATTTAGATAAGCAAAAAAAGCTGAATCAAAGCCTTCCCAAGAAAGTATACCTTCTTTAGACAAAGAATAATAATCATCAAAATAGAACATATCGCCCCATATTTCAATATCAAAGTCTCCCGGGCCTCCGACATTCAAAACGAACGCGTACATAGCAGAAACCACTTGACCCTTATCCATCTTTCCGCTATGATAGGCCGCTTTCAAAAACAGTCTTAATCGATCACAAGCCGTCTTTTCATCAACAGGCTGACCCAAGCGATACTGTTTTAGAACCGAAATAGCTTTATTCCGGTCCGATCCGCACGAAGATAGGTCCATGGTGATCTGGCTTATCGGATCTTCCGATTCAAGATGGGAATCGAGCCATGCGTCGTATTCGTCCGAGCATCCGATCACTAACAGATTCTCATAATAAAAAGCATCATCGTAATTCATGTGTATACCTCGAAGTATTTCGGTATGTTAATAATGATTATATCACGGGTTTGCGGGAAACAGATTATATAAACAGCACAAAATAGTGCGGCAGTGTTGTTTTGACCCCGACCTTGCCGTTTCGTCCTCCGATCAGTTTGTAGGCGAGCGACGGAGAAAACTCCTCAATATAGCTGTTCAGCGACGGGGTGGGATTATTTCCGGCTTTTACTTCAACCGGAATCACTTCGCCGTTTTTCTCAATCAAGAACTCAATTTCGTGCTCACTGTCAGGCCTGAAGTAATACAATGTGTACCCACGCTTCAGAAGACACTCGGAGATTATATTCTCGTAAATACCGCCGCGAGCGTTGCCTTTCAGCGTGTCATTAAGAATAGCCAGTTTTGTTTCAAAGCCATACATACAGCACAAAAGTCCCGTATCATTTATATATAGTTTGAATTGCTCGTCTTTGGCATTTGCCATAAGAGGAAGATACGGTTCCCGGATATTATAGCAGGCGTTTACGATTTCCGAGTCGCGGAGCCACTGAACACTGCCGCCGTATTTTCTGCGGGTCTGTCCTTTTTCAACGGTGGAATACTGAAACTTTTTCAGTTCCTTTGCAAGCTGCTTCGGAATAGCATCATAGCACATACGGACAAGCTGTTTTCCTTTCCCTTTCGCGTGTTTCGAAATGTCATCCCGGTACTCGGCAATAATATCGCTTTGGATCGTATTCACACGGTTAATGTCTTTGTTCACTGCAAAATCTGCAAAGAACTCCGGCATGCCGCCTACTACCATATATTCGCGGAAAAGAGATTCGTATTTGTTGTGGATACTCTCAGGCACCGTTTCACCGGATTCATAGTAGGAACGAAGTACAGAAATGGCTTCTTCATCATAACCGTATGCCCATAAGAATTCTTCAAAGTCCAGCGAGTACATCGTAATCTGTGACTCGTATCCGACCGGTACGGATTCGGGAGTTTCAACTTCCTTGTCATCATCTTCGCCGTAAGTAAGACCCATCAACGATCCCGAAGAAATCACATCAAAACGCATATCTTCCGCGAGAAACTTAATGGCCGTGCGCGCATTTCCGCAACGCTGGATTTCATCCAGGAAAATGAGTGTATCCCCGGGGATGAGCTTGAAATTACGAATGTTTGCGGTCATCCTTTTTAAGACCTCTTCGCTTGTCAGATCGCCGTCAAATATGGATTTGAGGGCAGGCTGACGGAAAAAGTCAATGTAAACAAAAGATGCATATTCCTTTTTTCCGAACTCTTTGATAATGAATGATTTTCCGACCTGGCGCGCTCCTTTTACAAGAAGGCACTTTTTAACCTGTTCCTTTTTGCGCTTATTCTTCCAGTCCAGTAAATCATTATAGATTTTACGCTTTAACATTGCACGACCCCCCTCGTTCACATAGCACTATTGTACATTAAAATGGGGTTAATATCAAGCAATTTTTGCATAAAATCAGGATGCATTTTTGACAATATTCGCATGTTTTTGGGGTATTATATTACTGCCTTTGTTATCCGTTACACCACGTCGCCCAAACCGGCGTGTTTTATCTGCTCGGCTTTGGCGCAAAGCTGTGCCACAGTACTGCCGGAGCAGATCATTTCATAATAGTCCAGAATCAGCGCGGTGATGGGATCGTCCGGTGAAAGGCACGCCACATCCTGCAATACGGCTCGGGCGCTGGCGGTACTTTGCGGCATTTCCGCCTCTTTAATGTACCGATGCACACCGGCGGCGGCGCCCACGGCGATATACGCCGGAACGACGCCCATGCTCTGTGCCAGAGATGCCGGCACAGGCGATCTCCACGTCGTCGGGATGGCATCCGATGGCTAAAACATTCATAGGAAACCCTCCACTGTGTAGCTTTTTATATGCACGACGTTAAAAACGCGCCGATGCGCTCGGCGAGAATGGCGTGGCCGGCGTCGTTGGGGTGGAGTCCGTCGGGAACGTACCGCTCCCGGATGGCAGGCACCTTGGGCTGAAGCCCGGAGGAGGCATGCAGATCCAGCACCGGCAGGGCGTAGTATTCCGCCACCTCCCGGATGGCCTCCACAAATCGTTTAAGGGGAACGTACCCCTTACGGAACGCATTTGTCGCCGGATCGTCCTCCTGCAAACGGTGCAGAGGCGTCAACACTACGATAACGGCGTCGGGATATTTTTTGATCAGAGAACCGTACAGCGTGTGGAGCGCGCCGTAAAACGTATACGGCGTGCGGTCGCTCATCTCGCCCAGCGGCGCGTCGCCGTGCCCGAAATCGTTGGTGCCGCCGAACACCAACACCAAATCTGCATCGTCGTCCATCCCCGCCACGCGGCCGCAAAAATCCAAATCCTTGGCAGGATCCTCGCTGGGTACATGCTGTCTGGCAATACGCGTACGGCGAATGCCGTAGTTACGGACGATCAGACCGTACCGCGCCGCCAAACGGTCGGGATAGCGATTGGCGGGATCCTTTACGCCTATGCCCTGGGTAATACTGTCGCCGAGAAAATTAACCTTTTTGCCTGTCAGTTCCATATTGTTGCCCCTTTTCTTATGCTCCGTAAATGTTTTCTTTGGCGCGCTGCAGCATGGCGTGGGCGTTGTTATAAAACACGTCCTCGATCTCGCCCCGGGACAGCCCCAGCTTCTGCGCCACGCGCTTGAACGCCAACAGCTCCTCATACATGAAGAAGGTGAGCTGTTCCGCCTCCTCCGCCGACACCTCCCGCATATGGGGATCGCCGGACACGTCGCCGTAGAGTCCCGGCGGCACGAGGTTGATATAGGTGTTGTTCTCCACGATCCGGCGGGTGCGCATCCGCAGGATCGGCAGGTCGCTGCCGAACATGACGCGCTTGGGCCCAACGGCGCGCAGCAGCGCCTCCATGGCTTCGTCGCAGCAGTTGGCGCTGAAATCGAACATCAAATCCGGGCACTGCGCCAAAAACTCGAAGGCGTCGCCGACGTCGTTTTCACAGTACGCCCGCCCGATATGGGCGACGATGAGTTCTATATGGGGGAACTCTTTTTTCAGTTCCACGATCTGATGGAGGTTCACAGGGTCTTTCAGCCGCCCGCTCCGGGGAATGTGGAGCATGACGATCGCACCCATCTCGTCCATCTTTTTCAGCTGGTTTTTGGGAAAAAAGTCGAAGATGCGGATCTCGTTCGTCGGAATATAATCCGGCGAGAGGCTCAAATAGGATTTCAAGCCCAGAAAACCGCCCTCTCTGATTTTCTGCTCCACCGCGTTCGGATCCTCCTCCGGTGTGGAAAAATACAGTGCGGGGAAACCGCTCTTTTTACTGCTTTGAGCGGAATAGACATTGAGCTTGTCCAGATATCCTTTTCTGGTCATGGCGAAAAACAGCGCGCTGACCTCTTTGTCGGGAAACATGAGACGATACGTCTCCTGCAGATCCTCTATGCTGTTCTCCTCCGCCACCAGGCGGGGCCAGTTCACGTTGCGGGACGATCTTGCCTTATCCCCCACAAGGCTTTCCAGCCACACGTGGGTATGGATATCGATCATCTTTCGGGGCAGGAAATCCCGCAATTCCCGCTCGTAAATCCGGCGGTCATTCGCCGTTACTTCAAACAGTGCCATACTGTTGTCTCCTTTATTGGTTCCAATCGTTTCTTCCTTTGATTATTGCTTTTTCGCAGGAAACGGGGTGCGCCGCCGAATGCGGCGCACCCCACGTGTTTTCCCTGCGGCGCCGGGCGCCGCGCTTCTTCTTTTTGTTCCCTTTACTCGTTCCAGATGGGGTTGCCGTAGGAGATGACGCGGCCGCCCTGCTCATCCACTACTTCCACGCGGTAGAAGCGGCAGCTCTCGTCCGCGTCCAGCGCGAAGGTCGTGGCAGCGTTGACGCTGCTGATGCGCTGGCTGTAAACGGCGCCCTGATCGGTGATGACACGCACATAATACTTGTGGGACGTCGTATCCTTCACGTACTTGTGGAAGCCGTTCACCTCCACCACCAGACGCTTGCCGGCGAAGTCCACCGTGCCGCCCATGGGGGTATCGCCGATGCACATCTTGATACCCACGGAGCCCGCGGAGAAGTTGCCCCGCACCAGCTCATCCATGATAAGATCCGCCTTGTTGGTGGTGTCGGTGTCTGTGACGGCATAGACACTGATGAGCGCCTTTTCCGCACGTTTTTGATTGTCCGCCTGGGCATTCAGGTTGCCGTGGATATCGGTGCCGGAGGATGCCCATACCTTGCGTCCCGCCGCCAGCAATTCCTTCCACAAACGGTAGGCCGCGTTTGTCTCGTCACCGCTCATGGACGTGTAGATCAATTCCAGTGCCGTGTTGTCGGCGATGAAGTAATCCTCCGCCGCGTTTGAATAGTCATACGCATAGGGGTGGGCAAACACGAACAAACCGCCCTGTGCCTTTACCGTTTCCGCCAAAGACGAAAGCTCTGCCTTGGTAAAGTTCGGATAGTCATAGCCAACCGTGCCGCTGGCAGCATGGGGCTTGGGATCGGTGCCGGTATAGTCGGGATTATAGTGATACGCCGGCACACTCTTGAGCACGTTTTCCAACTCTCCCTTGGTCTTGAAGAGCATGAGATAGTGCATCTTGCCTTCCGCATTGGCGTCAGTGAGCTCACTGATATAGGTACCCGGCTCCGTGCCGTAGAGGAACAGATCCTTGTCCCATGCACTGTTTTCGATATGCGTGGTCTGGCGATGGTCGAGGCTGGCGACAAAGTCCAGATCATGTCCCGGCATCTCCGTTTTCCACGTGTTCAGCGCCGTGGTTTCGTCCAGCTCACCGTCATCATCGGCATGGGCGTGCATATCGCCCTGATAGAGGCTGGTGCCGCCGTACACGGCGCTCAACTGCGCGGTATCGGCGGAAGTCGCCTCACCGTTGAGACTGCTGCCGCCAATGCTCGCCTCGTCGAAGCGCAGCGTGGGTAGGTCGCCGTCCACCGTCTGCCAGACGTTGACCCAGTCGAGGAGCGGCATCGCGGTCTGCGCCGCGGCGCCGGTGATGCCCGCCTCGGTGACAAGCTCATACTCCAGCGTCTTCGGACGGCCGTTGTTGTCGGGATTGGCGCAGCTCTCCTGCGTAGCGTAGGTTCCGATCACCGTGGTGCTGCAGCCTGTACTGTTAAAGCCCAGGAGACGGCCAAAGGTATAGGTCTTCACGGTGGAAACCAATCCGGTATTCAGGCAGTTCTCAATGGTCAGAATTCCGTTGGCGTCAACCTGCCCTACCAAACCGCCTACCATGGGACTATTACTCTCGGATTGCGTGTACGAAGTCGAATCCACCGAGCCGCTGTTGAGGCAGTTGCGAATCACCGTATTGCCGCCGTTTATATAGCCGATCAAGCCTCCGACGCTTTGTCCGTTGGTCGTGACGTTGGTATAGGCGCCGTCAAACTGGCACTGCTCCATGGTGAGGTTACTGGCCAATCCCACCAGACCGCCTGTCCGGCCGCGACCGTTAATAATGGCGTTGCTGTATACGTTGTAGATGGTGCCGTAGCCGTCGCCCACGATGCTGCCGACGCGGTTACCGGCGGTGACGTTCAGGAGGCTGTTTTCCAGACGGAAGTTCTTCAAAACAGCCGTCGCCGTCGTCTTGCGGAACATGCCGTTCACCTGCTCGGAGATCTCCATGTAGAGACCGGAGATGGTGTAACCGTCGCCGTCAAACGTTCCGGCGAAAGGCACGGAGGTGGTGCCGATGGGCGTCCACGTCCGGGTGGGTACGCCGTCGCCTACCGTCCAGCCCTCGTTCAGGTCGATATCCGCGCCCAGCTTGATGGTCCAGCCGGAAAAGTTGTTGCTTTGAGACTGCGCGGCAAACGCCAACAATCCCTCCGCCGTGCTGATGGTGTAGGTCTTGCTGCCGCCGCCGAAATGCGCCGGAACAGGTACGTCATCCTCGCGCAGTGCCCAGTGATCAAAGTCGAGGTAGGCATTCATTTTCAAGCCATTAAGACCTGTCAACTGCGCCGGTGTGGTTGCGGTGTAGTTTGCAGTATCTGTGGCAGTTGCAGAACCAGTACCCACCGTTTTAGTCGCTTGGGTAGCATGGTAACCAACGCTGTGTGTAATTGTCAATGAAACACCATTATTTTTACCCACCAGCCTGCCTATCGGGCTGCCGGTGCTGGTTATACTGCCCAGGCTGGCGCAGTCATGGATGGTAACGGCGGCGGCAGTCTGAACATATCCGATCAGTCCACCCACCTGATTTTTTCCATTTACCGAACCTGTGACTAGATTGTGCTCCACTCGGACTGCGCCTTCAGCAGTTAGCTGTACCACACCAGCCAAGCCACCGACAACCTCATTGGCGCTGCTTACCGCTCCGTCATACCAGCATTCGCTGACCGTGGCTGCCCCGACAATGGCGCCAAACAGTCCGCCATGGCGACTATAAATTGTTTTGTCGTACTTCACAAAGGCGTTGCTGTAGATCCGCTCCGCCGTGCCGGCAAAGTTGCCTGCAATGCTGCCCAGGCGAGCGTCTGTGGTGGTCAGATAACTGTTCTCCAGCCGAAAATCTCTGATCGTTGCATCCGTTGTTGTTGCGCCAAAAAGTCCCTGCTGTGCCGTTGAGGTGCTCAAATACAACCCGCTAATGGTTTTTCCCTGCCCGTCAAAGGTTCCGGCAAAGGGTGTTGTGCTGCTGCCGATGGGCGTCCAATTCGTGTGGGTGCCGGTGCCGCCGTTGGCGTCAGCCGTCCAGCCCGGGTTCAGGTCGATGTCCGCACCCAGCAGGATCGACCAATTGGCGAAGTTGAACTTCCGGGACGCGGCGGCAAAGGCGGAAAACGCTGCCTTATCATTCACGGTGTAGGTCGCCGCACCGACAAAGCAGGCCGGAACGGGGGCGCCATCTGCCCGAATCATCCAATGCTCCGCAAAGTCAAGGCATGTGCCCAAGGCGGTGATGCTGTCCATGCCCACAAGGGCGGTGATCGCCGCCTGGTTTGCCAGCGCCGACAGGTTGCTCTCCGAGGTCGCCGAGCCGCTGTAGCCGATTCTTGTGTAGGCGGTGGTCGCCCTGTTATTTCCGTAGACGGTGTCGCTGATATTCAGCGTGGCGGCATCCGCCTTCTGACCCACCAGCAAACCGGCGTTGGCGACTTTACCCGCCTGAACCGCGCCGATGGAGGCACAGTCGTCAATGTTGGTGGTGGTCGCCGCATAGCCGACGAGACCGCCCACCTGGTTGGTGGAGTTCACCGAGCCGGTAAACAGGCTGTGCTCCAACGTCACGACCGCGTCCTGCGCCGAGCCGATCATGCCGCCCACGTAGACCAGGCTCGGGGCGCTGACCGTGCCGCCATACCAGCACTGGCTGATGGTGGCGCCCGCCGCAACGCCGAACAGACCGCCGATGCGGTTTGCGCTGCCTGTGGCGTTCACCAGCGCGTCGCTGTAGATATGCTCCGCTCTGCCGGCGAACGTTCCGACAATACTGCCCAGACGGGCGGCATTGGAGGTGAAGTAGCTGTTGGTCAGGCGGAAATCCTTGAGTACCGCCGTGGAAGCGGTTTCACCAAAGAGTCCCTGCCGCGCCGCCGTGGCGGAGAGATACACGCCGGAGATGGTGTGGCCCTGTCCGTCAAAGGTGCCGGCAAAGGGTACGCTCTGGGTGCCGATGGTCGTCCACGGCTGGTCGGGCTCGGTGGCGCTGCTGGCCATCCAGTCCGGGTTCAGGTCGATGTCATCGGTCAGCTTGATCTTCCAGCCCGCAAAGTTCTTGCTCTGGGAAGCCGTGGCAAAGTCCAGCAGCTCCGAGGCGCTGCCGATCAGGATGCTGTTGAAGGACTCGCTCTGGCTGATCACGATCGTACGCTTGCCGTCCGGATACTCCGCAGTATCGTTGGCGGTGACCTCCGTGCCGTCCAGCGTGATCCAGTAGGGCTGGAAGGTCAGTTCCGCGCTGTAATCCGCCGCGTTCAGACCGAAGTTGTACGCGCAGAAGTATACGGATTCCGCACTGAATACGGTGGGTTCATACTCGAATACGCTCAAGCCGTCGGTACCGTGAATGGTTTTGGCGACCTTCGTGGTTTCAAACTTTCTGTCGCCCACATCCAGCTGCGTGCCGTTCTTCCACACGTGGAAGCCGATTGCCTTATAATGCAGGCTGTCCACGGTGGTCACCACGCGGATCTTGATCTTGGCCTCATCCTCGTTGGCGGAGGCCGAAAGCTGATACTTGGCTGTCAGCACATTTTCATCCACAAACTTGGGATATGCCGTTTCCGTATCCGACGGCTCGGTATAGGCGTCGTCGGTATAGTAGCCGGCGAATACCTTGCCGTCCTGCGCGGGTGTGTCCGCCCACGCCGTCGCTGCGCCAACCGTTACCAGTGAAAACAGCATCACGGCTGCCAGAATGGCGCTCAATAGTTTTTTCATCTGCTATGCTCCTTCCTTTTTTTGGGATTTCCGGCCCGGTTTACAAATCGCCGCCTTCTTCGCCGGTGTAGTCTTCCTGCTCCGTCAAGCTGTTACAGATAACGTCGGTCAAGTCCACGTACTCAACGATCAGCTCAGGGTGCAGATAACGCTGTTTCATGGCGGTTCCTCCTTTCTCTCGTCGCTGTTACATTTTTCTCTTATTACACGTTATTTTTTATTCTTCGCACGGAAGCCGCGCGGAGATACCAAATGAGTTATTCCGCGCCGACAAGCTGTTTGGGCGCGGGCACCGCATCCTCACGGATCACCCAATACGATGTGAAATCCAACTGCGCGCTCAGCTTCTCACTGCCGCTGCTCCCTGTGAGCATGGACGGCGTTGTGGCGGTGAGCTTCGCCGTGTCGGTGATGGCGGAGGAGCCGCTGTTCGCACCGATCAGCGCCTTGAGCGTGCCTTCGTTGGCGGCGACGCTGTGGGTGACGGTCAGCGCGACGGCGTTTTCGCCCACCAGCATACCGCTCTTGGCAGTGCCCGCCACCGTGCCGAGGCTGGCGCTGTCATGGATCGTCACGCCGCCCGTGGCGCTTGCCAGAGAGATGCCGATGAGACCGCCTACCTGGTTGCTGCCCGACACCGTACCGCTGAACAGGCTGTGTTCCAGCGTTACCGGCTGATCCGCATCCTGTACCGAGCCGATCAGGCCGCCCACATAGGACTTGCCTGCGGCATTGATGGCGCCGTCATACCAGCACTCGCTGACGGTCGCGTTATTCACCACGCCGAACAAGCCGCCGATCCGGTTTGCGCTGCCTGTGGCTACCACGAAAGCATCGCTGTAAATCCGTTCCGCCGTGCCTTTCAGGTTGCCGACGATGCTGCCGAGCCGGAAGGTGCTGGTGGTGAAATAGCTGTTTCTCAGGCGGAAATCTTTGAGTACCGCCGTGGCGGCGGTTTCCGCAAAGAGGCCCTGCCGCGCCGTCGTGGCGGCGAGGTATACGCCGGAGATGGTGTGGCCCTGTCCGTCAAACGTGCCGGCAAAAGGCTTGCTCTGGCTCCCGATGGGCGTCCACGCCTGGGCGGGGGCAGCAGCGGTGGAAGCATCCCAGCCCTCGTTCAGATCAATATCCGCGCCCAGCTTTATTGTCCAGCCGGCAAAGTCGTTGCTCTGGGACACGGCGGCAAAGGCAAGCAGGTCCTCTGCGGTGCTGATGGTGTACGTATCGCTCTCCGAGGCGCCGAAATACTTCGGCACCGGTACGCCATCCGATCGAATCTGCCACTGCTCCGGCAAAAGACTTCTGCCATCCAGCACCGCTAGACCGCCGAGGCCGTGGAAGGACGCGGGCGTGACCGTAACGTAACGGATAGAGTCGGTGGTGTCGGTCGAGCCGCTGTTTACACCGATCAGCGCTTTCAGCGTGCCCTCGTTGGCGGCGGCGCTGTGGGTGATGGTCAGCGTGACGGCGTTTTCACCTACCAGCATGCCGCTTCTGGCGGTACCCGACACCGTGCCGAGGCTGGCGCAGTCATGGAGGGTGACCTCGGTGGCGTGCAGTGCAAAGCCAACAAGACCGCCCACCTGGTTGCTGCCGCTCACCGTACCGCTGAACAGGCTGTGTTCCAAAGCTGCCGGCTGTTCCGCCTCCTGCACCGAGCCGATCAGACCGCCGATATAGGATTTGCCGGGGGCGCTGATGGCGCCGTCATACCAGCATTCTCGGATGACGACCGCGCCGGTGTTCGCGCCGAACAGTCCGCCGTAACGGCTGCTGCCCGAGCCGGTGACGCTTACGTTGGAATAGATCCGCTCCGCCGTACCGGCAAAACCGCCTGCGACACTGCCGGCATACGTCTGATTTGTTATGACGCAGCCGTTCTCCAGTCGGAAGTCTTTGAGCACTGCTTCAGACGACGTTGCCGCAAAGAATCCGCTGTAACGCATGGAAACATCCAGATACATACCGCGGATGGTATGGCCCTGCCCGTCAAAGGTGCCGGCGAAGGGCTTGGCGGCGCTTGCAACAGGCGTCCACACGTTGGCGGGAGTCGAGCTGCCGTCCCAACCGGGGTTGAGGTCCATGTCCGCGCCCAGCTTCAGGGTCTTGCCGGCAAAGTCATCCTTCGCCGAAACAAGCTGGAAGCCGTAGAGGTCGGCCGCGTCATTCAGTTCGTAATACCCCTTCGTCTGGTACGCTTCCTCGGTATACCAGGAGGTGTCCGCCGCCTTTTCGCTGTCGATTGTCATCGCCGCCTTTGCCAACGCCTTGGGAACCGGTACGCTGTTGCTTTCCGCTGCCCAGTAATTGGCAAAATCCAGCTCCGTGAACTGATACCCCTTCACGCCCAGCAGGTTGGCGTACAGCACATTGGTCACACTGCCGTTTCTCGTGCCCTTTCCATTGCCCATCATGCTGGTATGGGTTTCATAGGTAACGTAGGTGTGATCCAACGTTGCAACGGCGCCCTCGCTGATGTTGCCTGTGACGGCGCCCACATAGGACGTTGCAGGACAGGTGATGCCGGAGGCTACCAGCGTGTCGGATACCGTCAGCTTAGCGCCGGCGGCAGACACGTTGCCGCAGATGCCGCCGATGGAAGGTGCGGCATCGTACTCGGAAGAAATGTGACCGGTGGTCAGACAGTGGCGCACCGTGAGGGTGCAATCCTTCCCGATGGAGCCTGCAAATCCGCCGCACCAGCCGCCTTTGGCGCCGAGACTGATATTCCCGTTGAACCAGCAGCTATCCATTACGGCTTCGCCGGATATGCGACCTGCCATTCCGCCGTAGACCAGGCGATCACCCCGAATGATGGCGCTGCTGTAGACCCGCTCTATCTTCCCGGCAAACTCGCCCACGATGCTCCCCATCTGCGCCGGCTTTTGACCGGTATAGGTGAAGTAGCTGTTCACCAGACGCAGATCCTTGATGACAGCGTCGGCAGTGGCGCTGGAAAACAGTCCGCCGTTCTGCTCCGCCGTATTCTGATACATACCGCTGATGGTATGCCCCTGCCCGTCAAAGGTGCCGGCAAAGCGCAGCGCAGATACCCAGAGGATCTCCGGCGCGCTGTCGCTCCACTGGGCGGCGTCGCCCGCGTTCACGGTGATATCCGCACCCAGCTTCACGGTCTTGCCCTTGAAATTCTCCACCTGCGAAAGAAGCGTAAAGCCCATCAGATCGGCGGCGTCCGTCAAAACGTAGGTGGATCTCCCTGCGCTGTACCAACTGGTATCCACCGCTCTGGCGATGCCTTTGGTGCTGACGCCGCCGCCTGAGAAGGTGCGCAGTCCGGGAACGTCTCCGGTGCGTGCCACCCAGTAGTTGTCAAAGTCCAGCGTCGTCAAACGGTAGCCGTTCAGCCCGGTGATCATATTGCGCTCCACCTTACAATAGAGCCCCGTGGGCTTACCGCTGCCGCCGTAACGGTAGGGATTTCCATCTACAACGAGGTAAACATTGTCCATGGTGACGTTGGATTTGGCGGGGATATAGCCGATCATGCCCGTCACATAGGCGGGATCCTCCGCCGCCTGCACCTTGCCGGCATTGAGCGAGTCTTTTACGGTAAGCGTTGTGTTGTCTCCCTGCACCAAGCCGCAGATGCCGCCAAGGCTGGGCGCGTCGTTATACTGCGTGGAGATCGAGCCGGTGTTCAGGCAATGCTCGATGGTAATGGGCTCGCTGCTCCGGGCAAGGCCGAGAATGCCGCCGCACCAGCCGCCCTTGGCACCAAGACGGATTGTCCCATCGAACCAGCAGTCGGAAATCAGTGCTTCGTTGTTGCTGACTGTACCTGCGATTCCGCCGTAGACCAGACGATCTCCCCGGATGGTGGCGCTGCTGTATACGCTGCGCACCTCACCGGACAAGCGCCCCACAATGCTGCCCATAAAGGCATTGTTCGATCCCTCATGGATAAATCGGCTGTTGACCAGACGGAAGTTCGTCAGCAATGACTTCTCTCTGGTCTCGCCAAACATGCCCACGTTGGACTGCATGCTCGCAAGATAGAGTCCGGATACGGTGTGACCCTGCCCGTCAAACGCACCGTTGAAGTTGCATACGGGGAACCACGGATCGGTCCCGCCGCCACGGTTGAGCGCAATGCTGCCGCCCAGCTTCACGGTTTTGCGCGCAAAATCCGTATTGTAGGAGAGATAGGTGAAACCGTACAGCTCCTCCGGGGAACCCAGCACGTATTCCTTCTCCCGCACGCTGTACCAGCTCACGTCCATCTTCTTGGCAAGTCCGTCCACAGAGGGTACGTTCTCGGCAAAGGAACGCAAAATCGGCGTGCCGCCCGGCTGGATCGCCCAGTACTCGTCGAAGTCCAGCATTGTCCAGCAATAGGCGTTGCTGCCGGTCAGATAGTCTTTGCCGATCATCATGCAGCCGCCCGTGTACTCGGACTGCACGTTGTCCACCGTGCTGACGCAGCTCTCCGCCGCGGCATAGGTATTTTCAAAAGAGAGCGTGGGCTGTTTTTCGATCCAGCTTGTGGCGGCGCCCACATGTTTTTCGCCGTTGATCATGCCTGCGTTCAGGCAGTCGCTGACCTCCACGACGCCATTCATCACCAGACCGATGATACCGCCCTTGAGGATACCGCCGGAAATACTGCCCGTGTTGAGACAATGCTTGATCCGCACGGACGAGCCGTTTTCATTCCGTGCTACAATGCCGCCCGCCTGGCTTGCCTTTTCGCCCAACGTAATCGTACCGTCAAACCAGCAGTTTGTGGCGGTGGCCATACCGCTGCCGACAATATTGCCCACAATGCCGCCCACACTTCGCACAGCGGTTCCGCTCATGATCGCGTTGCTGTACACCGTGTCAATCGTGCTGCCCTCCGCGCAGCCCACAACGCTGCCCATGAAAGAAAATCGTTGGGCCCGGTTGACAAAGTAGCTGTTGACCAGCTTGAAGTTTTCCAGTATGCCGGTGTCGGTAGTGTAGGTAAAGAGACCTGTTCCGGGCTGGTTACTGAAAAGATATACGCCGGAGATGGTGTGACCCTGCCCGTCAAAGGTTCCGGCAAAGCGGTTGATGGGATACCAGGGCTTCTCGGGCGCCTTCTCCGCCCAATCCTTGGCGTCGCCTTCGTTGACGGTGATATCTGCGCCCAGCTTCACGGTCTTGCCCGCGAAGTCGTGGTCAGCGGATAAAATGTAAAAGCCGTAGAGCTGATCCAGCGTGGTAAGGGTGTATTCGCTCTTTTCCTCGTCGTACCAACTGATATCGTATGCCTTCTCCGCTGTTGTTTCGCTGCTCACCTGTTTGGCAAAGACACGCAGCACGGGGGTGCTGCCCTCTACGATCGTCCAGTAGTTCTCATAGTCGAGGTTCGCCCACTGCAGGGCGGCGTTCCCGATATAGCACTCTTTTTTCAGTCCGATGGGATAGGACTGGATGGCGGTGGTCCAGTAGCCTGTCACGGCGGGATAGCCGTCCAGATTGGTATACGCGTTTTCGGCAGACAGTACGGCGCCTCCGTCCATGCGGCCTACCGCCGTACCGACGCTGTCATTGCGATCGACGGTGATGGAGCCGACGGCAAGGCTGTCCGCTATTTTCAGGTGCGCGCCATCCTGCAACAGTCCCACAAAGCCGCCGACACCCGGCTCGTCCTGCCAATACTCATTGCTGATATCCGCCGTGTTCAGGCAGTGGGTAATGGTTGTGTTTTCAGCCGACTTTTTGATCCCGCCGATCAGTCCGCCGCCGCTGTAGCCCTTGGGGCCTTCCATCCGCAGTTCGCCGTCAAACCAGCAGTTCTCCAGATGGAACACGCCGTTTTCCACCAGTCCCACCAGACCGCCCGCATATTGGTTATAGTCTACGACGGTGGCGCTGCTATACACGGTATCCAGCGTGCCGGCGCCGTTCGATACGACGCTGCTGCCGCCGTTATTGGACCAGTTGTAGAAAATGCTGTCCACCACGTTGAGATTCTTAATAAGGCACTCCTGCTTGGTATAGGCAAAGAGTCCCGTAGGCAGATACAGGGCTTTTTTGCTCCAGTATTCCACCGTGGGGTGCTTTTCATAATAGATATCCAGCGGCGCCAGAGCATATCCCATGGCGTACACCCCGCTGATGGTATGACCCTGCCCGTCAAAGGTGCCGGCAAAGCCGTAAATGGGATTGTCCCACAGGTACTCCGGCATGGTCGTACCCCAATCCTCCGGCGCGCCCTCGTTCATCACGATGTCCGCGCCCAGCTTGAAGGTCTGCCCGGCGAAGTCGTAATACCGGCTGAGCTTCGCCATGTCGTACAGTTCCTGCGCGGTGGTAATGGTATATTCCGTTTTCTTGAGACTGTACCACTCGATGCCGGCCTTGTTGCCCGTATCGGCGTTCCAATGCCGAACAAGCAGCCAACCGCCAATGCCCGCAACAACCAGAAGGGCTGCCAGACATGATACCAGTATCGCTGTTTTCTTTTTCATATCCGCTCCCTCCTTAATCCCATTTCCATGAAGGGGCCGTCACATTATAAATCCACTCCCGCTCGGGCAGAACGGTGGCTGTGCCCACCTCATAGGGGAACTCGTACACCACGGTTCCTTCCCCAAAGGCATAGGACTCCTGACTGATCTCGTTGATATGCTCCAGCATCGGCGTGTGGGTACTGCTGCCGGACTCGATGCCGCTTCCTGCCAACCACTTCAGCGGGTTTGTATACAGCAGCGTCTGCAAGCTGTCCAGGTAATCTGTAAACTGATCGAACATGTCGTACCCGTGATGCGGGGTGCTGAACATGGTCAAATTCAGATAGGAGCGGTCATATATCGCCATGACGGCCTGCTGATCCTCAAAGTTCCCGTCGGCGCTGATCAGAACCTTCTGCCCTTCTATGTTGTACATGAGCCATGTACTGGTACCGTTTTGGTCACCCCACGTCGTATAGTCGGCAAGTACCTCCGCGGAACAAACCACTTCGACGTTGAAGTCGTTAAAGTAATACCGGTCGCCCACAGAGAGCTCATAGATGCCGGGATGGCCTCCGTCGGTACTGTGCATGACCGCCGGTACGCCCCGGACATAGTTGAGCAGTGCGCTGGCGGTTTCAAATTGGTCGTGGAACTTCGCCGCGTCCGCGCCCATGTCGTTGAAGTAAACATTCTCCACATAGATTCGGTCTAACTGCTCTTTGTTCGTAAAAAGTGCCTTAAAAATACCCATGTGGTCATCGTGGGCGTGGGAGATAAACCACGCCTCGATCACCGGCTTTTCCCCTTCCGGCGTCAGCTTTTCCAGGTCGTCCAGCAGGTAGGGAAGATCATTCTCCCAACCGCCGTCGTTGATGATAAAGTGGCCGTTTTTCAACTGAATGACAAAACTCATCCCCACGTTGTACAGTTCCTCCTGATACATCGTGGTCTTGGCGCCGGGCACATTGTCCGCCACATAGTCGTCGGAATAGAGCAGATGCTCCGACCACGCGCCCTTTTCCGCGGCGGAGATCATGGTGCGATTCAAGCGCGTGAAGTGAGTTACTGCCACGCGCAGATCGCCTTTGCGATAGTACGCCTTATAGACGCAACCTCCCACGCCGTCCACGCCGTTGTCGGTGTACTTGGTAAAACTGTTTTCCTCCAGCACCTGTAAGTAGGCGCGATACTCCTCTATGGTGGTGCCGTAGACATTGATGCCATACGTGTTGCCGCCGTCATCCTTGGCGTTTTCATAGCGCACATCGGCGCCGGTCAGCACGGGCACGTCGGCAAACAGCTCATACTCGGAGTATGCCGCCAGCGTTGTCCCGTCTGCCGCCTTGTTTTTCTCTTTCGGCAGCGACATCACGACCGAACGCACCACAAAAAACGCGCCGATCAGCAAAACGGCAAGCAAGCCGATCAGCAGATATTTTGTTCCCTTCTTCATGGCTTGACCTCCTTTTTGCTCAACCTTTCAGCGCGCCCATCATCAGTCCTTTGTTGAAAAACTTCTGCACGAAGGGGAACAGGCACAGCATGGGCACCGTGGATACCACGATCAACCCGTATTTGAGCACGTCCCCCACCTGCGCCATTTGGTTGGCCATATCCGCGTCGGATACCATGGTTGCGTCCATCTGGCTGGCTTCCAGAATGCGCCGCAATATGAGTTGCAGCGGGTGCAGATTCGTGGGCCGCAGATAGATCATGGGCCCCATATAGTTGTTCCATTCCGCCACGATGAGGTACAGGGTGATCACCGACATAACGGGCTTTGCCAGCGGCAGGGCGATCTTCAAAAGATACTGGATGTCCGAAACACCGTCGATCTTAGCCGATTCCAACAGCTCGCCGGGGATCGCTGTCTGGAAATACGTGCGCATGATAATCATATAGGTAACATTCATGCTGGTCATCAGCAGATAGCCCCAGCGGGAGTTGTTCAGCCCCAGGCCGGAGATGAGGATGTAGCTGGGGATCAGGCCGCCGCTGAACCACATGGGGATAATGCACAGCGTGGTAAAGAGCTTGCGTGCCTGAAAGGTCTTGCGCGAAAGCACATATGCTACCAGCGTGGTATAAAACAGGGATACCATCGTTTTTCCGATGGTATAGAACAGCGTGTTGGCATAGCCCAGCCACACCGCCTTGTAGTTGAACACCATCTTGTAGCCTTGGAGGGAAAAGTCCACCGGCCACAAAAGAACCTTACCCTCCGTCACGGCGGTGCCGGAGGAGAAGGAGGAGGACACCACATAGATCAGCGGATAGAGAATGGTCAAAACGTACAGCGTCACGATCATGGTGATGATTACGTCGAATCTGCGGTCGGAAGAACTGATCCTGCTGCCTCTTCTCTTAAGAGTAATTGCGTTCATTTTTATCCCCCCTCCCGTCAGATCACCGAGATTTCATCTTCTGTAACCTTCTTGCTGGTATAGTTGGTAATGAGCATCAAGGTCACGTTGATCGCCGTATTGAACAGGCTCACCGCCGTGCCGTAGGAGAAACGGCGGAAGTCGCTCAAGCCCCGCTTATACACGTAGGTGGAGATCAGCTCCGACGTGGACAGGTTCAACGGGCTTTGCATCAGGTATGCCTTTTCAAAGCCCACGCTGATCAATCCGCCCATGCGCAAAATCAGCATGATGGCGATGGTGGGCATGATGGCGGGCAGGTCCACGTGGATGATCCGCTTGAAACGGGATGCGCCGTCCAGACACGCCGCCTCGTGCAGCTCCGAGGACACGGACGAGAGCGCCGAGGTGTAGAGAATCGTCTGCCAGCCCATGCCCTGCCACACGCCCGACCACACGTACAGATGCCGGAAGGAACCCGCCAGCGTGCGGAAATCGGTGGGATAGCCGCTGCCGCCCAGCAAGCGGAATATATTGCCGTAAATGCCGGAGGTGGGACTCAAAATCAAGTTGAGAATACCTACAAACACGGTCATGGAGATGAAGTGAGGCATATAGGAAATGGTCTGCGCCACGCTCTTATACCGCTGCTTGCGCATGGCGTTAAAGAGCAGCGCCATGATAATGGGCAGCGGAAAGCTCACCAGAGAATACAGGGAGATGATCAGCGTATTGAGAAAGATCCGCTTGAAATTGGGGTCTGTCAGAAACTCATTAAACCATTTCCATCCCACCCACTCGCTGCCGATGATCCCGTCCGAAATACGGTAGTTGCGAAAGGCGATCTGCACGCCGTACATGGGACCGTAATGGAACAGGAGAAACGGCGCGATGCCGATGATGATCAGCAGGTAGAGCTGCCGATCCCGCAGGAAGTTCTTTTTAAACCGCGCAAAGCCCCGTTTGGGGATCAACGTGTTGACTGGGGCTTTATTCCTTTTTGCTGCAGTCATGTCACTGTGTCCTTTCTATATCTGATGCGGCAACGGAACGGTTACTGCCTGTCATACGCCGCCTGATAGATCTCCACCAGTCTGGTAACGCCGCACGCCTCCAGATCGCTGACGAACTTGTTCCAGTCGGCGTCCTTGGAGGAATCCAGCTTGCCGGAGAGGAACAGGCCGAAATACTGGGAGAGGGTCGTGGTATACTTGCCGTTGATCGTCTCGCGCTCGGCGCGCTCCTCCAGCGTCAGTTTCAGGCTGGTAACCTTCTCTGTCGGCTGACGCCAAGTCCGTGCCAGTTCGACCTGAGCGGTGCATAGACGCGAGTTTTCCTTATCGAAGCCCGGAACCGTGGAGGCGATGACAAGATAGTTTTCATCCGTATAAATATTGGGCAGGAACGAACCCCAAGTCACGTTGTTGCTGCCGAACAGATCGCTGTTGAGCACCTTAATATGGCTCAGGCCTCCGTAGTTGTTGGGCTCCGCCTCGTCCACCCAGACCCAGTTGGTGCCTTCTTCGCCCCAGCGGCGGCGTGTTACACTGCCGTCCTCATAGCAGATGTCCAGGAAGCGCATGGCCAGCTCCGGGTCTTTGCAGTCCTTGGTGATGTGGCCGGTCAAAAGCAGGTCGTTGGGCCGCTCCACCAGATAGCCGCCCTTGCCGGTTTCATCCGCCAACGGCGCCAGTACCACATACTGATCCAACACCTGAGAGGAGTGGTTCAGGCTGGTGGTGGGATAACCGCACCAGATACCCACACGGGCTGTGGTTCCGTCGCCGGAGATGGTGTTTTTGGCGTCTGCGGCAGGAGAGTCAAACTTGATCAGTCCCTCGCTGTACAGCTTGCGAAGGTAGGCAAGCGCCTGCCGGTACTCCTCGGACATGGTGGGCGCCCACACCTTGCCGTCGGTAATGTTGTAGGGATTCACGCTGTCAAAGTAAACAAAGGCGTTGATCACCCAGTAGTAGATGGCGGGCGAGAGCATGGGCAGCTCATCCGCCCTGCCGTTGTTGTTGGGATCCTCGTCCCGGAACGCCACCAGCACGTCGTACAGCTCGTCGATATTGGTGGGAGCTTCCAGATTCAGCTCGTTGAGCCACTGCTCGTTGATGAACATCAGGTTTTGCACATAGTCGTCGGTATCCACGGCGGCATAGGTGGGCAGGCCGTAGATGGCGCCGGTGTCGGGCTTGGTGATGAAGTCCATGACCCGGTCATACTCGTCCTGGGGCAGCGCTTCCATGTGCTTCTTGAACTCCGTGCCGTACTGGTCGATGAGATCCTTCAGGTCGATGAAGAAGCCGTCCTGACCGTACTCATACATCAGCGAACCGCTCATGTTGGAAAAGCCCACCAGTACGTCCGGCAGCTCGTCGCCGGCGGCGCACATGAGTGCGAGCTGGTTCATCGCCTCGCTGGCTCGGCTGAACAGCACGAACTCGACCTCCGCGCCCAGCTTCTCCTCAATGTACTTGGTAAAGCTGTTATCGTAGTAATCTGTGACCATGCCCGACTGGGGGATGCCGATGGTCAGTTTTTTCCCGCTGCTTTGTGAACCGCCGTTGCCGCCGCAGCCGGACAGCAGACCCAGCACCATCATCAGTGCCAGGACAAATCCCATCACGCGAGTCATTTTCTTTCCTTTTTTCATGTCTGTTTTCTCCTTCCTGTTCTCCGCCTGTTTTTATTGACATTCTTCCGGATATTGTTTCTCTTTGGCATATTTGAAAATATACGCTTCGTGGAGCAACGCGTAATAATACCTGTCATAGGCGAAGTACCACGGGCAGGTCAGATAGCCCTTCAAACGCTCCGGGGCAATGATCTCCTTGCCCATTTCCATATTCTCCGAGGCGTTGTACCATCTTGCCAGCGCGCTGCTGGTGGGGACCTGATCGAACCCCGCCTTTTCTAAAATGCGGTATGTTTCCACCTCGATCTTCTGGTAACTGCCGTCCGGGTTTTTGCGGAGCGTGCCGTAATACCAGTTGCTCTGGAGCGCGTCCTTGGACATGTTCTTGCAGTAGTCCTCCGGGTCGGCGTAGCAGGGATCCGCCCAGACCCACGGGCGGGCGCCCACCTTGTCGCACACATCGAAGAGGAAGTTCACGTCGTGCCACCAGATCCGCCGCGGGCGGACGATCTTCATGTTCTCGCTGCCCTGCGCCCATTCCTCGTCCATACCCAGGTGGAAGTACGCCGGGTGGTCGAAGAGCTCCGCCACCTCGCGGATCAAGTCCTCACACACCTGATAGTACTGGGGCGTGGACACCATTCTGGAGTAGATCTTCAGCCATGCGTCGTGTGCCGCCGAGAAGTTCAGCTTGGGGATGGGCGTCATGCCCAGCGCACGGATGCGATCCAGCTCCGCCTTCAGCTTTTCCTTCGACCACGCGCCGGGGATGGATACCTCCGGGTGGGATTCAAACTGCACGCCGTCCCCCACGTCGATGAGCACGGTATTAAAACCGCAGCCGGGGAGAAAGTCGATGACCTTTTTCCACACCTCGTCCTCCGTGGTCAGGTGATCTTCCCAGAAGCCGCTTGGCAGCACATAGGCGCCGGGCTCGTTCCACATGTTGGTGCTCAAGTGCATCAGATACGCCCACATTTTTTTATAGTCCATCGTGTCGTCCTCCTCCCTATTCCTCAAAAACGTCGTAAGCTGTGAGACAGTGCTTGCCTATTTCATAAAGCAGCTTTTCCGCCGCCATTTGCAGTTCTACGGTCGGGTGGCGCAGCCGCCGATCCCCTTCAAATTTGCGGCGCGGCGCCTGCCCGTTCTTATAGCCCAGCAGACGAAGCACCTCAAAGGTGAAATAGCCCTGATAGCCGATATCCAGCAGACCGTGCATGAGTCCGTCCAGACTCACCGTGCCGGAGAACGGGATCGTGTGTTCATCCGCCCAGCCGTTGTTGTCGTGTACGTGGAGCCCGTACAGCTCCTTGCCCAGCGCCAGGATGCTCTCATATTGGGGGCCGTCCAGATTGCCGTGGCCGGCGTCCCACAGGGCGTGGAGCAGCGGGTGGTTGGCGTAGCGGAGAAAGTCCGCCAGTTCCTCTCCGGTGGAGAGACAATAGCAGTCCGGCGGCGCATGCTTGCGAGGACTGTTTTCCACCAGTACATTCACGCCGGTTTTTTCCATGGTGGGAAACAGGCGGCGGTAAAACGCCAGATTCTCCTTGTAAAACGCCTCTTTCGTAAGTCCCGGACGGGTGCCGAAATGCACCACCGTCTGGGGAATCCCCATCACCGCGCAGATCTCGATGGAACGGTTGGTAATGGCGACCAGATCGTCCTGCCGCACCGGGTCCAGCGGGTTGATCCCGTCCGGCGAGTGCATCTGGATGAACCGCATATCAAGGCTTTGCGCGTAATCATTCAGCCGCTTCGCCCGGTCCGCCCAGCCGTCGTCCCGGAGAAACTCCCGGTTGGCAACGCCGAAGTCGATGTACCGGAAGCCCGCGTCATGGATCCACCGCACACAGTCCTCCCAGGTGCCGTAATCACAAAAATCTCCGGTGGTGGTGGCTAATCTCATGCGTTTGTTCCCTCCCCCTGCTTGAAGGCTTTCTTCGCGTAGCCGTCGTCGGCATATTTCTCCGCCTCCCACATCCGGCGCACCTTTTCGTAAACCTCCATGGGGATATCCGGTGTACCCAGCTTGCAGGTGGGCAGCAGTTGGTCGCCCGCTTTCTCGGGATCCGTGCAGGCCACGTCATTACGCCACTTCTCCCGTTCCGCCTTGTCACGCAGATTGGGAATGTCCATGGGCTGACCGCCCGCCAGAATGGAACGGTAGGCGAAAAGACCCGGCAAAAACATATCCATCGCCTCATATACGTCGATGGTGTCCGCGTCCGGGTTGCCTTTGAGCTTTTCTATGAAATGCCACATGGAGTAGAAGTCCGAGCCGCCGTGGCCAAAGTCCTTGCACTTTTCGTCCATGTCCCGGTGTGGCAGATAGTCCTTGACGGGATGCTTGACGTACTCGCCGTCATAATTGTCCGCATTGACGTACAGCCGCCGGTACTCGCCCTGTCCGGCGTCCTTGCGGGCCGTCTCCATCCGACCTTTGGAGCCATACATGTTGTACCAGATGGAATCCTTATAAAGTCCTCCATGAACACTTCTGACAATGGCGCCGTTGGCCAGTTCCACCATCTCAACGCCGAACTCCCCACTGCCGGCACCTACCCGAAGGTGGCGCTTATTCATGGTGCTCTCAAAGCCCGTGACTTTCACGGGACGAAGGCCCGTGGCGTGGAGGATGGGGCCCAGCGAATGGGTGCAGTAGAAGGTGGAATACATCCGGTTGCGCCAGTGATCCGGCTCGCCGTAGGTGATGCTGGGCCAGATGCTCTCGCCGTTGTGGATGTACTCGCATTCGGCGTACTCCAGCTCCCCGATCTCGCCTTGTCGGTAAAGGCGTTTCATCTCATATGTGCCGCCCATGTAGCAGTAGTTCTCGCCGTAGGCGTAGACCTTGCCGGTCTCCTCCACCGCCTCAATGAGTTCCACCGCCTCCTTCATGGTCTGCACGGGCACCACCTCGGAAAAGACGTGCTTGCCTGCTTTCATCGCCGCAATGGCAAACGGCGCATGCTCGTGGGCGTAGTTGGCAAGCACTACCGCGTCCATGTCGTGCCGAATAAAATCGTCGAAATTATTGTAAAAGGTGATGGGCAGATCCTTGTGCAGCTCCCGCTGGATATCCAGGCTCTCCTGCCATTTATCGCAGATGGCCACCACCTCTGCGTTGTCCGCAATGGCGCAGTAATTAATCATACTGCTGCCGCGATATGCACCCATTACACCGACTCTGATCTTGCTCATGGTTTTATGTTCCTTTCCCGCTCTTGAAATCTTGCCTGTGCTTCTTTTTCGTCCTTATATAGTCCCGTGCCGATGCCGGCGAGGATCGCCGCGCCCACCGCGCCGGCATACGCGCCGTGTACCACCTTGACTTCCAGATGGCACATCTGCCCGATCAGTTCGAGCCAGTAGGGATCGGCGGACGGTCCGCCCACCATCACAGCGCGTGTTGCCGTGATACCGTGCTGTGCCAGTGTGTCCAGCCGTTCCTTTAAGAGCCGCACCGCGCCTTCCATGACGGCTCTGGCAACGTCGGCTTTGGAACAGCTCGTCAGCTTCCCATCGTCCGGCTCGCTTAAAAGGTCAATCTGCAATCCGTTTGCGCCCGGGACACTCTGCCGCGCCAGTTCCGACAGCTTGCTGTACGCCTGATCGGAAGCGTCAATATAACGGTGGGTGTAATATTCCAGCCGTCCCGACAGCGACGCCACCGAGGACATCACGCCGTAGCAGCCCTGCGGGGAGAGAAACGGGTCCACCAGCGCGCCGGCGGCATAGCCTTTTTCCTTATCCTTTACCGGGAAGAACGCCACCCAGGAGGTGCCGCAGGAGAGGAGCAATTCGCCCTCCTCCAACACGCCTGCGCCCCGTGCCGCCGAGGGGTGGTCGAAGCTGCCGAGGATCACCGGCGTGCCTGCGGGCAGTCCGCACCGCGCCGCCATTTCCTCCTGTACGCCGCCCAGTACCGTGCCGCAGGGCAGGATGGGGGGCAACTGCGCCTTGTGAAGTCCCAGCCTGGTAAGAAGTGGCGCTATATACGCGCCCTTCTGCTGGTCAATGAGATAATACGTAATGCCCGCCGAGGGGCTGATGCCCCACTTGCCGGTCAGCGCATAGTATAAGTACTCCGTACTCATGGCTGCCGTACCGCACCGTTCCAGCAGCTCCGGCGTGTGCTGTTTCATATAGCAAAGCTGAGACAGCGGCATAAAGCGGAATCCGTACGGCCAGCCGATCTGACGGTAGAACGTATCTTTATCTAAATCGGAAAGCAGTTCTTTTGCCTCGTTTGTGACGCGTCCATCCTGCCAGCCGATGATGTTGGTCAGCGGCTTGTTCTCCTTATCCAGCAGTACCAGATTCCCGCTGGCGGAGGAGGCGCAAAGCCCCTTGATCGTGCCGCCCTTCGCCGCAAGCGCCAGTTCCCGGGTTGTTTCCAAGCAAACAGACAAATATGCTTCCGGCTTCAGTTCCACCCTGCCGTCGCTTGTACGGTCATAGGGAAACGCGCCTCTGGCGCTGTGTATGACCTCGCCATCCGTCGTCAGCAAAACGCCTTTGGCAGAGGAAGTGCCGATGTCCAGTCCTATCAGGTATTCCAAAATGCATACACCTCGACACATTTCATAGTATCACGGTTTTCATGGAAAGCAGAGCGCCAAAGTATTCCAACTCTTCCACAGTGGCGCCATAGACAAACGCGCTGTGGTGTGTGGCGCCGTGAACACTGATGGCTTTCAAAAACGCCGCCGTGGTCATGCCATTGCTCGGCTTCAGCCAGCCCCGCATGGCGCTTTCAAAGCTGTCCTTTTCGCAGGAAAGCATTTCCGCCTCTTTAAGCAGCAGTTGGTAATCCTCCCGGCCGCGGCTCACATTCACATATACGCCCCTGCCGCCCTTCATGCGGGTATAGGCGGCGTATGTATCCACAAAGCCGCCCTTGTACGCCACCTGCGGCTTCGTATCGGCAATGCGGTAATTCAGCTCCCCCATGTGGCTGAGGAAGAGCATACCGTTTTGCCAATCGGGGCAGAATATCTCCACAAAGTTCGTCTCCGGATAGCCCTGCAACAATGCGCCCACAAACGCGGAGGTCAGACCGTCGCCCTCTCCGGCGTAACCTACGCCCCGCTCCATGGCCTTACAGCACTCTACAAACGGCATCTCCCGCACGGTACGGAAATTGACGGAAAACGCCGTCAAGCCTTTTTCCTTTACGCACTTGCGAAGACCCAGACCCACCGCGGCTATGTGCTGATACTTTTCCTCATCTATTCCGTCAGGGAACGCAAACCGTTCCCGATCTGTCTGCACTTCCGCATTGATTTCCGCTTCGCTGATCTGCGCGGCATACTGCATCAGCACCTCCGGCTCCAGCGCCTCCACGGTGATACCGAACCGCTCACGGAGCTCCGCCGGCTCCACCGCAAAGTCGCCCATGCCTGCAAACGCACCGCCGATGAGCCCAACGTGGGCATCGGAAACGGCCTGTGCCGCTATGGATGCACGCACCAGTCCGCAGGCCTCGCCCACCACGTCCGTTAGTCGGCTGTGTCCCGCCGCAATGGCGTAGGGCTTGCCGTAACGCGTCAGCATACTGCACAGATCCATCACGCCGTGGATGCCGTGGTTATACATGATCTCCCCGGGGCTCTGCTCGTTGGTAAAGGTCAGGGTCTCCGTGGTGTCCAGTACCACGATGGGCAGCTTTGTACCAACCAGCGCGTCTATGGCTTCCAAAGACGGGGAATACGCCATGTGCAGCGTCACAATGGCGTCCACCGCCGCCGCTTCAAACTGCGACACCGCCGCGGCAAACTCCGGTTTCAGTCGGCAGAAATCCGCCGTGCGCTCCACCTGAACGCCCCGCGCTTCAAAATCCGAAGCGATCTTTTCATAAAACGCCTTCATGCGGGGCCTTATGTGGGGACTGCTGATATCGTAAATATCTATGTAAAGTGGTAATAACCCGATTTTCATGTTTCTATATCCTGTCTTTCTTCGCTTTTTTACTCGCCGATCACCATCACCTGCACCGTCCGCTGACGCGCTCTGGTGTTGTCGAAGTCAATGAAGTGGATAAATCCGAACTCGCCCAAATCCAGCTCACCGTTTTCAATGACGATGGTTTCGCTTCTGCCGATGATGGACGAGCGCAGGTGCGCGTCCGTATTGTGACAGCCCCATGCGTCCTCGTCATGCTCCAGCGCGAACGCCAGCGCCTTGGGACCGGGGTGGAGGTACATGCCCTCATACCGGCACTCGGGAATGATCTTCTCCATCACGTTCACCAGATCCTGCTGTAAGGTCTCCAGACCTGTCATGGACGTATCGAAAGCGCACTCCTGGGTGATGACGCAGCAGGTGGTGTGGTGGGAATACACCACCGCGATCCCCTCTTTCACGCCGGATCTTTTCACGATTTCCTTCGTCTGCGCCGTCACGTCGTGGAAGGTATAGGCTCTATCCTTGGACTGTACTTTAAATGATTCTCTATATACCATGGTGCAAACCTCTCTTACTTCTGTTTCTTCAAATCATCCGCGGCGCGGCGGGTGGCGGCAATCATCTCGTCGATCATGGCAAGGGGATCTTCGGCGTTCATGATGCCCGACGCCGCGCCTGCCGCCTCTGAGCCTGCCATGATGAAGTCGTACACCTGCTGACCGTTGGTGATGCCGGCCGCCTGCTCCACCAAAATAGACGGGTCGATGGCTTTGATGACGGCGATGGAATCTTTCACATAGTCCATGGGGCTCACACCGTTG
>JAFSZX010000015.1 GCA_017458825.1 Oscillospiraceae bacterium | reverse complement strand
CGCGCAATCATGGTGCGCCATTGGCGCACCATTCGAACACTTAGTAGTCTGAGCGGTGTCATTTGCCACGTACACGCCGCGGCAAATTACAATTTAATATCTTCGCGCCGTGCGCGGCGCGAACTCTGCGAGGCTTTTTTGACAAGCTGAAAAGAGGCGCGGGAGGTATCCCGCGCCGCTTTGATTCACAGCTCAAAATCTTCACGCTTGAGGTTTTCCGTGTCCAGCACCGCGGGGCGGGGCGGCACACGGCGAAGCGGATCGTAAACAAACGCGCGGCAGTGATCCTCCGGCGCCACGATCCCCTTTTTCACGCAGGCGACCTCCTCCTCGCTGATGGTGCGCCCCTTACAGCAGTAGGCACAGCGGGGTTCGATTTTTTTACGAAACAGCATATTCTTCACCTCATTGTGCGTTCAGCCTGATCTTCCCGTCCTCCACCGTAGCGGCGATCTGCGTAACGGGATGGTCATAGCTGTTGATGATCAAACTCGCCATGGGATCTTCCAACTCGCGCTGGATCTGGCGGCGCAGATTCCGCGCGCCGTAGGTGGCGGAATAGGAGCTTTTCACCAACTGCGCCGCCACCGCGTCGTCATAGCTGAACCGGTAGCCCTTATCCGACAAAGACGCCCGCAATTCTTCCAGCATGATACGGGCGATGTCCGCGAAGTTCTCCTCGCTCAAACGGTGGAAAAACACGATCTCGTCCACCCGATTGATAAACTCCGGACGCAAGAACTCACGCAGCGCCTTCATCACCCGTTCCTTGTCCTGATCGGAGGCGCTGGCGCCGAAGCCAACGGCGCCCGTGCCCTTGTCGGAGCCGGCGTTGGAGGTCATGACGATAACGGTGTTCTCAAAATTTACCTTGCGGCCGTGGGCGTCGGTGATCTGCCCGTCGTCAAGGATCTGCAAAAGGACGTTCAACACGTCGGGATGCGCCTTCTCGATCTCGTCAAACAGCACCACGCTGTACGGCTTGCGGCGGATCTTCTCGGTGAGCTGGCCCGCCTCGTCATATCCCACGTAGCCCGGCGGCGAGCCGACGATCCGGCTGACGGAATGTTTTTCCATAAATTCCGACATATCCAGACGGATCAGGCTCTCCGGCGCGTTGAAAAGGTCGTCCGCCAGGCGCTTGACCAGCTCCGTCTTGCCCACGCCGGTAGAACCGACAAAGATAAAGCTCACCGGCTTATGCTTGGGGCTGATACCGACCCGATTGCGGCGTATGGCGGAGGACACCGCTTCTACTGCCTCGTCCTGCCCCACGATATGCGCCTTGAGCCGCTTGTCCAGCTCCGAAAGACGCTTGAATTCCTCCTCTTTGATCTTGCTGGCGGGGATCTTCGTCCACAGCTCGATGACCCGTGCGATGTTCTCCATGGTCAGTTCCGGCGTACCCTTGGCGCGGATACCGTCCAGCTCCTCTTGAAAACGCATCTCCGCCGAGCGAAGCTGGGCGATGCGGGCATAGCGTTCGTCCAGTTCCTGTTCCGTGGGCTCCTTGCCGTCCTCCGGCGGCTGGGACATCAGTGTTTCCCGCTCGGTGACGATGGTTTGGAGCTGTTTTTCCAGCTCCATGCGGCGGTTGATGTCCGCGTTATGGAGGTTGAGATCGGAACACGCCTCGTCAATCAGGTCGATCGCCTTATCCGGCAAAAAACGGTCGGTGATATACCGCTCCGAGAGCATGACCGCCTGACGCAAAACGCCCTGCGGAATGGCGACGCCGTGGAACTGCTCGTAGTAATGGGCGATGCCCTGCAGGATCTTCAGCGTGTCCTCCACGTTGGGTTCGTTTACCGTCACCGGCTGGAAGCGGCGCTCCAGCGCGGTGTCCTTTTCGATATGCTTGCGGTACTCGTTGAACGTGGTGGCGCCGATCACCTGGATCTCGCCGCGGCTGAGCGCCGGCTTGAGGATGTTGGCGGCGTTCATACTGCCCTCGGCGTCACCGGCGCCGACGATGTTATGCACCTCGTCGATCACCAGGATCACGTTGCCCGCCTTGCGGATCTCCTCGATAAGACCCTTCATGCGGCTTTCAAACTGACCGCGGAACTGGGTGCCGGCGACCAGCGCCGTCAGATCCAGCAGATAGACCGACTTATCCCGCAGTTTAAACGGCACGTCGCCGGCGACGATGCGCTGGGCGAGCCCCTCCGCGATGGCGGTTTTGCCCACGCCCGGCTCACCGATGAGGCAGGGGTTATTCTTCTGGCGGCGGTTGAGGATCTGCACCACCCGTTCGATCTCTTCCTCCCTGCCGATCACCGCGTCCAGCTTTCCCTGTCGGGCACGCTGGCTCAGATTGATGCAGTAGTTATCGAGGAACTTGTGCTTCTTCTCCGTTTTCCGTTCTTTTTTCGCCGTCTCGCGGCTATCGCCGCCGGAGGGCTCCTGCGGTGCCGGCGCGCCGCCAAAGAGGCGGTTCAAAAACGGGAAGGTGGCGGTTTTTCCGTTCTCGCCGTCCTCCTCGTCCTGCTCGTCGTCCTCCTGCGCTTCCAGCTCCTCCGCGCCGCCGAACGCCTGCATCATCTCGCCGTTGATGCTCTCCAGATCGTCCGGCGAGATACCCATACGGCGCATCATATCCTGCACCTGGGGCAGTCCCAGCTTGGCGGCACAGCTCAAACACAGACCCTCGTTGAGCGTCTCACCCTTTTCGTTCAGGCGGGAAATAAAGACCACCGCCACGTTTTTCTTGCACCGTGTGCACATCGTAGGTTGCATGGTTCTCCTCCAAATCCTTTGGCATTATACGGCACCGCCCGTCAAAGACGCGAGCAGTGAGATGGGGCTGTTATGGATAAAAAACGGCAACAGGACGGATTGCTCCTGAAGCTCCGGCGTGATAAGAAGCTGCAGCTTTTGCAGCGCCCAGACCAGAAAGAACACCACCAGCAGTCCCTTGATCAGTCCCAACAGCGCGCCGCCGAGACCGTTGATCGTTTTCAAACCCGGCAGTTCCGCCGCCAGATCCAGCGATTTTGCCGCCAGGCGCAAAAGGAGCAGCAGCACAAAGAACACCACCACGTAGACCACCGCGTACGCCACCGAATGGAGCACGCTGTCCGTCACCGCCTCCAGCATGGATTGACCGGTCTGCACCATTTTATCCGCCACGGAGCGGATCGCCTGCTCCAGCGCGCCGCCGGAGAAGCCGAACTGCGCCAGCGCGCTTCCGGCGGAGGCGGAGGCACTGCCCTGAAGCTTGGCGCGGATATAGCTTTGCAAAACGGGGCGGAGCCACTGCGCCACCGTGTCGGCAAAAAAGCCCGCCGCCCAACCGGCGCCCACGAAGGACAGCACGATCACCGCCACGCCTGCCAGTGCCTTGATGACGCCCTGCTTGACGCCGATCACCACCGCCGCCGCCAGCACCGCCACGATCAAAAGATCCGCTATCATGGTTGTATCCCTCCCTTTTTTTACGGCAAATACAGGCTCGCCGCCGTCATACCCGCCAGAATGGCGGAGCCGTCGGATCGGACCATCACCGCCTTGGCGGCGCTGACCTCCTGCAAAACGGAACACTCATTGAGGAGTTTGTCGTAAATCGTCATGTGATCGCTGTATAAAACGGCGATATAGCGCCCCGCCGCGGACAGATCCAGCACGTCGCTGTCCACTTCCAGTGACGCCAGCAGCTCGCCGTCATCGTTCACCGTGACAAGGCGGCACTGGCTGGAGGAGCGGTAATGCCCCAGCAGCAACGCGGCGTACCCGTCGCCCTGCAGCTCACAGCGGCGCAGAGAGTCGCCGTCAAAGGAAAAGGTGCCGCGCAGCGACCCGTCCTTATCCACCAGATGCAATCCGTCCTCCGCCACAGCGCAGAGGCTGTGACCCACGGCGCCCGCGTCCACCACGGCGCCGCCGGTAATGCGGCACGTGCCGCACGGCTCGGCGCTGTTGAGGCGATACGTCACCAGCTCACTGCAAAACACGCCGTCCGCCTGATCCAGCGCCACCGCCGTTACGGTGCGCCCGTCCCGACTGATCGCCGCCGTCATCAAAAAGCGATCCGCCGAACGGTAGGAAAACACCGCCTCGCCGGCAGGGTCGTATACCGTGACCTCCGCCTTACAGCCGGTGCCGTTGGCGGTCAGCGCCAGATAGCCGGTCTCGCTGAGCTCGGCGGAGAGGATCTCGCCTTGGCTGACGGTGTGATACAGCAGCCCCCGGCTTCCCACCACGTACAGCTCCGTACCGCCCACTTCGTATACCGCCGCCGCGTCGGAGGTGACGCTGACGGAACATTCTCCGAAGCGGATACTCTCTTCATAGCGCAGTTCCCCGTCCGCGCCCACCAGACGGATCTGGCTGGGCGAGGCGATCAGCAGCGAGCCTTCCAGCGCGGCAAAGCGGCTGTTACGGTCGGCGGCGTAATCGTAGAGCCTGGCGCAACCGCTCTCGTCCTTTTCGGCGCGGGCGTAGAGAAAACTGCGGCGCAGTCCGTCAAAGCTGTTGGCGTCCCACAGCACCGCCGCCAGTACGGCGCCCAGCGCCAATACCGCCAGCAGAATAAGAATCCACCATTTCTTCCCCCGCGGTTTTTTCTGCACGCGGCGGGGTTTTTCCTCCTGGGGATTTCCCAGCACAAATTCCATCTTATCCATTCAGTCGTTCATCCTCATACCACACACGGGTCAGATACAGTCCGTCCGGCGGCGCCGTAGGGCCTGCCAGCGTCCGGTTGCCTGACGCCAAAATCTCCGGTATCTCCTCCGGCGCGAGCTTTCCCTCCGATGCGTACAGCACCGTGCCGGTGATGGCGCGCACCATGTTATACAAAAACCCGTCGGCGCATACTTTCAATTCCAACAGCGGTCCGTTTCGCGCCACACGGCAGTAGTATACGGTGCGCACCGTGCTTTTTACGTTGGTCCCCACACTGCGTACCGCCGCGAAATCGTGGGTCCCCTCAAACATACGGGCGGCTCTTGCCATCCGCTCTTCGTCCAGACGCTTGGGGTAGAAAAAGGCGCGGTGGACGTAAAACGGGTCCTGCACACGACCGTTGTAGATCCGATAGGTGTATTCCTTACGCAGACACGAGCCGATGGCGTTGAAGGATTCCTCCGCCTCATACGCCTCTTTTACCGCGATATCCTCCGGCAGATGGGTGTTCACGGCGAAGGGCAAACGCTCCACCGGAATACGGGAGGCGGTGCGGAAATTCGCCACGTAATGCTCGGCGTGAACGCCGGCATCCGTCCTGCCGCACCCTACCACGCGGATCGCCTCGCCGCACACCATGGTCAGGGCGCGTTCCAGCGTCTGCGCCACGGTGGCTTGATTTTTCTGCACCTGCCAGCCGTGATAGGCAGTGCCATTATACGCCAGAACAAGCGCGATATTTCGCAATGCCTGTCACCTCTTTTTCCTTTTTACCATCCCAGGTTCCTCAAAACGATCATCGCCGCCGTCAACACCGCGAAGGCGGCGATCGCCACACCGTCCGCGGCGGCAAAGCGCAGTACGTGAAGGGCGGTGCGCCCCTCGCCGCCGTGGTAACAGCGGCACTCCATGGCGGTAGCAAGCTCATCGGCGCGGCGGAACGCGCTCACGAACAGCGGCACCAGTACCGGTAAAAGCGCCTTGGCGCGGCGTATCAGTCCGCCGCTTTCAAAATCCGCGCCCCGTGCTTTCTGGGCGGATATGATCTTATCCGTCTCCTCAATGAGCGTGGGGATAAACCGCAGTGCCAGCGACATCATCAGCGTCAGCTCGTGGACGGGAAAACGCAGTTTCTTCAGCGGTGAGAGCAGACTGTCCAGCGCGTCGGTCAGCGCGATGGGACTGGTGGTATAGGTCAAAAGGAACGTGCCCATGATCAAAAGGATCACCCGCAAAGCCATAAAACCGGCGGTATAGGCGCCCTCCACCGTGATATGCCGCAAAACCGGCAGGTCGCTCACCGGCGTACCGGCGGTGAAAAAGAGATTCATCACCGCCGTAAACAGCACGATGATATACACCGGACGCAGTCCCCGACTCATGGCGCGAAACGGCACGCGGCTGAAAAGAACGCACACGCACAGCACCAGCGCCATCAAAGCGTAGCTTATCACCCACTTGGCGCAAAAAAGCGCCACGATGTAGAGCACCACGCACAGTATTTTGGCACGGGGGTCCAGACGGTGTACCGGCGTGTCGCCGGGAAAATACTGCCCCAGTGTAATATCCTTCAGCATACGCCGCCCCCTCTCAAGGCGCGGATCTGCCGCCGCAGCTCCTCTGCCGTGTATACGTCGCTCCGGACCGGCACGCCCCGTTTTTGCAGTGCCAGCGCCACCTTTGTCACCTGCGGCACATCCAGCCCCACCCGCATCAGCTCATCGGCGCGGGCGAACACCTCCGACGGCGTCCCCTCCATCAACAGGCGCGCCGCGGATAAAACGGCGATCCTGTCGGCGTTTCGGGCGATCTCCTCCATGCTGTGGCTCACCAGGATCACCGTGTTGCCCCGTTGCCGGTGGTATTCCCGGATCTGCCCGAGGATCGCCTCCCGACCCCGGGGATCCAGTCCGGCGGTGGGCTCGTCTAAAACCAGCACCTCCGGCTCCATGGCGATCACACCGGCAATGGCGACGCGGCGCTTCTGCCCGCCGGAGAGCTCAAAGGGCGAGCGCTCCAGCACCTCCTCCGGCAGTCCCACCGCCGCGGCGGCTTGGCGCACCCGGCGGTCGATGTCCGCCTCGTCCAGTCCCATGTTTCGGGGTCCGAAGGCGATGTCGCGGTAAACCGTTTCCTCAAAGAGCTGGTATTCCGGATACTGAAACACCAGCCCCACCTGAAAGCGCACCTGCCGGATGCGGGACGGCGTTTCCCAAATATCCCGCCCGTTGAGATAAATATGCCCCTGCGTAGGCTTGAGCAAACCGTTCAGGTGCTGGATCAGCGTGGATTTTCCCGAGCCGGTGTGCCCCATGATGCCGAGAATCTCACCCCGGTACACGGTCAGATCCAGCCCCTCCACCGCGTTGCGGCAAAAGGGCGTTCCCGCGCTGTACGTATGGGTCAGTTGTTCGATCCGCAAAACAGGTTCCACCGTGTCTATATCTCCTTCCGCGCCAGCGCCGACGCGATCGCATCGGCACAGGCGTCCACCTCCAGCGCGTCCGGTGTGAGCGCCAGACCGTCCTGTTTCAATCCGTATAGAAGCTCCACCGTGTCCGGCGCCGCCAGGCCCAGGGAATGCAGTGTATCCACTTGGGCAAACACCTCCGAAGGCGTACCGTCCATCGCGACGGCGCCCTCGTTCATCACCACCACCCGATCGGCGCGGATCGCCTCGTCCATGTGGTGGGTGATGAGCACCACCGTGATACCGCGGCGGCGATTGAGCTCGTGCACCGTTTCCAACACGTCGCGCCGCCCCGCCGGATCCAGCATGGCGGTCGCCTCGTCCAGCACGATACATTCCGGCTCCATGGCGATCACGCCGGCGATGGCAAGGCGCTGTTTCTGCCCGCCGGAGAGCAGATGCGGCGCGTGACGCCGCAAGTCCGACAGCCCCACCGCGGCAAGCGCGTCGTCCACCCGGCGGCGGATCTCCTCCGTGGGCACGCCCAGATTCTCCGGCGCAAACGCCGCGTCCTCCTCCACTACGTTGGCAACGATCTGGTTATCGGGATTTTGAAACACCATTCCTACCCGACGGCGGATCTCCAGCGTCACGGCGCTGTCGGCGGTATCCATGCCGTCCACCAGCACGCGTCCGCCGGCAGGGAGCAGTACCGCGTTGAAATGCTTGGCCAGCGTGGATTTGCCGGAGCCGTTATGCCCCAGCACCGCCACGAAGCTGCCCCGCTCCACGGTAAGCGTCACGGCACGGAGCGCGTCCTTCGCCTCGCGCCCCTCCTCGGCGGGATAGGTATAGGTCACTTGTTGTGCTTGAATCATCTATCTCTCCTTGCAACGCAGAGCCGGTCTGCCCAAAACGCGCCATACAAGCCAACCCAGCATGCCGCCCGCGGTATTGAGGATCAGATCGTCCAGCTCCGTCATACGCCCCACGAAGTGCTGCCAGCACTCGATAAACACCGTGATACTCACCGCCAGAAGCAGTGCCTGATACCATTTTTCCCTGCGCCACAGCACCGCCGCCAGAAAGGGGAACGGCATGAACAACACCACGTTCCCCACCGTCAGCTCACGGGTATACTGCATCGTGGCAAAGAGCTTGAAGTTATAAGTCCCCGCGGTGAAAAACGGCTGGGTCATCTCGCCGCGCAAAAGCGCCGCGAGCTGAAAGCCCGGCGGCATCAGCGTCATCATGGCCATAGCGCCGCCGTAGCACCAGAGGATCAGCATCAGCCATTCGCGTCCGGCAGGTGAGGAAAGCCCCTTCCCCGCCAGACGGCGGCGGCGCAGCGGCAATACGGCAACATACAGTATGAGCCCCAGCAGCGTACCGGGCAGGATCTGCTGTAAATAGGTATCCATGATCATTCTTTGCAACATATCTTATACCTCGCTTATCCAGCGCCCCGTGGCGCCGCAGGGCAGTGCCATACCGCTGGCGGTACAGGGCAGTCCCAACTCATCCCAACGCACAGTGCCGCCGTACCGCCGCGCCACCAGCCGATCCAGCAGATATCCCAGTACCGAGGGCGCCAGACCCGTGGTATAGGAGTTGAGGATCACAAACAGCGGCGCGTCGCTGAGTACCTGCGCGCAGAGCTTCAAGAAGGGATAGAGGTCGTTTTCCAGCTTCCAGATCTCGCCGCCCGGCCCTCTGCCGTAAGACGGCGGATCCATGATCAGAGCGTCGTACCGCCTGCCGCGGCGGATCTCACGCTCCACGAATTTGGCGCAGTCGTCCACGATCCAGCGGATCGGCGCCTCGGCAAGTCCGCTGCAGCGCGCGTTCTCCTTCGCCCAGCTCACCATGCCCTTCGCCGCGTCCACGTGGCAGACCTCCGCTCCGGCTTTGGCGCACGCCACCGTCGCCGCGCCGGTATAGGCAAACAGGTTCAGCACCCGAACAGGCCGCCCTGCCCGCCGGATCCGCTCCATGGCAAAGTCCCAGTTGACCGCCTGCTCCGGAAACAGCCCCGTATGTTTGAAGTTCATGGGCTTGACCTGAAAGGTCAGCTCTCCGTAACGGATCTGCCAGCTCTCCGGCACGGCTTTTTTATCCCAGTGTCCGCCGCCGGTATGGGAACGGCTGTATCGCGCGTCCGCCTGACGCCAACCGTCATGCCGCCCCTCCGCCTCCCAGATCGCCTGGGGATCGGGGCGCACCAGGATCTGCCGCCCCCAGCGCTCCAGCTTTTCGCCGCCGCCGCAATCCAGCAGTTCGTATTCCTTCCAGCCGTCAGCTATCCACATGAACGCGCTACCTCCGCATGATATATCACTTTATTATACAATAAACTGCCGCCAGCGTCAACCGCGGACAGGGATTTTGTGGCGCAACTGTTTTTGAAAAAAAGAATGCGTCGGGGGCTTTGTCAGTCCCCGACGCATCCGGCGTTTTATGCCCTCGCGTTTTTTACCGATAGCGCCGCAGCAGGTTGTCAAGGCGCGTTTGCTGTTGGGCGTTGAGCTGATCGCGATACCGCTCCGCCAACGACTGCGCCGCCTCCCCGTTGCCGGATTTGAGATAGGTCTCCATTGCCCGCTGTATCGATTCCGCCGCCGCGGCGCTGAGCTTTTTGGCGGAGGCGGAGCCGGAGGCCGCGCCTGTGTTGGCGACGGCGCCGTCGGAGGCTTTCTGCTCCGCCGCCGCCTTGTCGGCGTAGTAGTTGAGCATCTGCCGGTACAGCTGTACGTCCCGATCCTCGATGCTCTGTGCCCGCTTCAGGGCGCTGTCCGTCTCATCGCGCCAGCGGTCGTAGGACGATTGATACTGCTCATACGCCGCCGCGTCCTGCGACGAGAGCAGCTCATACTGCCGCTCCAGCGCCTGGCTCTCCGTCTCATACGCCCGGCGCTTATTCTCCGCCAGCTCCGGCACCAGATCGTTCAGCTCGGAAAGATACCCGGCGTACGCCTCCGACGCGGCGACGGAGGCGTAGCTGGAGCCGTAGCCGCCGGTGAGTGCGGCGGCGCGCCCCATGGTATCCTCCATGGCGCGGCGTCCCTGACGGGCATACTGTTGCGCGTAACCGCGGTAGGTTTCATCCTCTTGCGCGTTGTAGCGGAACGGATCCCTGCCGGCGATCCGGTCGTAAAGCTGTGCCAGCTGTACGGCAAAGGGCGAGCGGTATTCCTCCGGCTGTGCCCGGCGCAGCGCGTCGTATTCCTCGTATGCCGCCTCCGTATCCGCCGAGGGCGCATACCCCTGTTCCAGCCGGTTCATCTGTCCCAGCGTTTCATCCGATACGCCGGAGAGCACCTGCGCGCTGGCGGTGGGCTCCCTGTTTGCCGTGTGGGACAGCAGATGCCCCCACGTCTCGTCGCCCACCACACCGTCCACGATGCGCAGGGCGTTTTGCTTTTGATAGTCCAGCACCGCCGAGCGGGTCAGATTGCCGAATACGCCGTCCTCCTCCAGATCGTACCCGTGCTGATTCAAAAGCCGCTGTACCTCACGCACCGCGTTGCCGCTGCTGCCGTAAGATACCCATTTATAGTTTGATGCCATGATCCATACTCCTCTCTCCTATTGGGTGCGCCGCCAGCCGGTCAAGCCGCCGGAAGCGGTGATTTGGCTCCATACGCCGCCGAAGACTTGGGCGGGATCCACGGTGCCGTCGCAGTAATACACACTGCCCACCGGATAGATCCACAGCGGCAGTGCTTCCGTGCCCCGGTAGATCTGCCAGGACGCCGGCAGTTCCAGCGCCTGATCGTGCTCGGCATATTTGCCGAACGCCGCGCCCTGTCCGCCGCTGCGCAGGTGCATTGCTACCGCCGCGGTGGGAATGGAGATCGCCACCTCCCGCCGCTGACCCAGACTGTCGGTGGCGATCAGCGCCACCTCGTAGGACGACGATATGAGAAGCGGCGGATGCACCAGCGCCGCGCCGCCGGATACCGTCTGCTCCGCGCCGTAGGCGCCGCCCGCCGTGCGCAGGCGGTAGGTGAGCGTCACCTGATTGTGTCCGCCCACCTCGGCGGCGGTGGAGACGGAGGCGCCGAGGGAGAGATACGTTCCCTCCTCGTCCGGCGTGCCGTTTTCATCGGCACGGAACGCCGACACGTCCGACAGCGTAGGCGGCGCGTAATCGTACACCGTCAGCGCCGGCCATTGGGCGCTGGCGCTCCTGCCGCGGCTGTCCGTCACGGTGACGGTGGGGGTAAACGCCCCCGCCGCCGGCAGAAGCGCCGTGTCGCCGGAAAGTCCCTCCGCCGTCACGCCGCCGCAGGAGAACACCGCGCTCACCGCCGTAGAACCCTGCACCCCGGTAAAACTCGCCGTATAGCGCAAAAACGACAGCCCCTTTACCGCCGCGTTCCAGCCGGACGGCACCGTGTCGCTCACCGCCGTCAGTGTCAGCGCCGACACGGAGGGTACCATATCGTCGGGACAGCGGAGCGTAAAGCTGTACGTGTTGGCGCCGACGGTATCTCCGCCTTGCAGGGTGGTCAGTGTCAGCGTACCGGCGCCGCTTTCGCTGTCGGGGATCTCCTGCGCCAGTGTCAGCGGCGGCGTCCACGTTTCGCCGCTGACGGTACCGCTTTGCGTCCCGAAGCGCCACGTCAGCACGTGGGTAAAGGACGGCGACGCCGCCCCGATCACCATGGCGTAGCTGTTGCCCATCGTCATAGCGGCAGGCGCCGTAAGGGTGGACGCGCGCGGGATCCGGGGCAGTGTCACGGTGCCGGACACCGTCAGCGACGCGGGCGTATAGACGGATACCACGTCGCTGTACCACGCGGCGGAAAGCGTCGCCTCGGCGGTCCCGTCGTTACGGTGGGAAACGGTGACGGTGCGTCCGCCCAGCTTATACCAGCCGGTGGCTTCGTAGCGATAGGGGTGATAGACCCGTGTATCGTCATAGAGCGTATAGTACGCCCCGCCCGGCACCTGGTTGTAGGAAAGCCCCGTCCCGTCGTAGACAGATAGCTCCATCGCCACGTCGGAGGTGTTCTCCGCCACGGATTGCGTCACGGTATAATCCAGCCGCAAGCGCCAGCCGGTGGCGCTTACAGCGCCGTAGATCGTCGCCATTTTCTCAACCTCCGATCCATTTGATCACCAGTCCGTCCGACGCCTCGCCGGTCAGACGCCACTGCCCCACCGTCAGCGACGAGAGCGCCGCCACGTGGTTGATATACAGCCGGTGGTCGCTCACGTGCGCCACCTCTACGCCGTCCTCCCAGAAGGCAAGCCGTCTGGCGGTGAACACAGCGCGGAAATGGGACTTTTCAATGACCGTGTCGCCGGTATCCTCGTCCACCGACGTTTCCAGATCCTGTCCCACCGCCACGCCGTAGATCGGCACGGCGCCGTCCCTGTCCACGATGCCGGTCTTGATATACCCCTCTGTGGCGGTGCGGTAGGCGGTAAAGCGTGCGTCCACCGCGTCCACGGCGCTCCGGAGCTGGGAAAAGTACCGGTAGTACTGGGTCAAGGCGGAGGGATCCGCCTCGATCACGGCGTTGAGCCGTTCCACGTAGGTACCGAAATCAGACAGCGCCATATACTGCCCCGCCAGCTCCGTGCGAAGGCGCTCCATTTTCTGTTCCACCGTGTCCGCCGTCTTCACGATCAGCGCCCGAAGCCGCTCGTATCCCGCGGCAACCGCCTCGGCGCTCTCGGGGCGCGCGCCGGCATCGGAAGCGGCGGCACGGCTCGTTTGCGCCGCGCCGTCCCACTGCTCCAGCGCCAGATTGAGCTGTTGCGCCATCTGGAAAAGATAGGCGTACTGCGCCGCGATCTGCTCGCCCGGCGATCCCTCCGGCACGGGCGGCATCATCAGTTCCGTCACGGCGTTTCACTCTCCTTTCCCCGCAGGGCGGTCACGCTGTATACCGTGACCTGCCCCGTGCCGCGAAGCCGCAGTCGCACCTGCCGGCACCGGCGGGGCCGCACGTGGACGGTGCGCCGCTCGATCTCCGTGCCGCCGCCGGTAACGGTGCCTTGGGGGAGCCACGTCACGCCGCCGTCGTAGCTCAACTCGGCGTGCATCACCGCTTCCGGCGCCAATCGGGCGCGGATCGTCAATCGGCGCAGCGTACTGCTGTGCGCCTCCTTCATCCACCAGTCGCCGCTTTGCGCCTCCCAGCTCACCGTCGACTCCGGCGTGCCGGCCCTGCCGTGGAGCGCCAGCACGGCGCCGCTGTCGCCGTCAAGGCACAGCAGCTCTCCGTCACAGGCGGCAAAGGCGACGGCGCGGGTATCGTCCTGCCGGTGCCACAGCTTGCGGGCGGTGTCGTAGCAAAAGAGATGATACGCGCCGCGGCTGTCCGCCATGGAAACGTAGTATTCTCCTCCCAGCGCGCCGCCCACCGCACCGTGATACGTCTCCTGTCCCAGCGCCTGGGATACGCACACCGGCATACTGCCGCTGTAAGCGTAAACGCCGCCGGGGGCATGGTAGTACAGCACGCCGTTGACCGCGGCGGCGGACGCGCCGCTCCCTTTCCGGATCCCCTGACACGCCAGCGTCACGATCCGGTGAGCGCCGGAGGCGGCGGGATAGACCCGCTCCATACACTCCTCCTTGAAGAACACGGGACTGCCCAGCACCACCGCCGCGCCGGTAAAGACGCCGTCACTGCCGCGGCTGGCGGCGTAACTGTCGGTGGAAAGTCCGGCAAAGCAGTGCCAGTTTTTGAAATCCCCCAGCTTGCTGGCGTAGATCTCGTTGACGCTCTCGCCGCCCACCAGACCGTATTTACAGCCCCACAGCCGGTTGCCGCATTCCACCACAAAATCCATATCCGGCACCGTCCGCGCCAGCGTTACGGTGCCGCTCTGGGTGCCGCTCACCGGTGGTGCCGAGAGTATCAAAGCGTCCTCCTGCGCCGACAGCACCGGAAACGAGCCGTTGAGAACGCCTGCGGTAAAGCCGCTCAATTCCACCGCGTCACCGGCGGAAAAGCCGCTGTCCACGCCGACGGCGCAAAGGCGCAAACACGCGCCCGCCGCCGTTTCCCAGCCGCCTACACCGTACTGGCGCAGGATAGGCGGCGTTGCCGCCGTGTCCAGCCACAGCGCGCCTTGGGACGCGTCCTCCGGCGGCGCGGCGGCGGTGGTATAGCTCAGTGCCGTGCCGTCGGCGGCGCAGGGCGCGAACGACACGCCCCCGGTCAATGTCACGGTATGTTCCATGGAGCCGCAGTCGCTCCAATCGGCGGTGTTGATATACACCTTATCCGGCCAGATCAGGAGATACGAGCCCATGCTCACCAACTGTTTGGGACTGTCGGTAAGCGTCAAACCGGCGGAAAGCCCGTTGATGTAGAGCGCCGTACCGTCCACCCAGACAGGCGCGTCCTTGGCGGTAAGACCGTTGGGCGCATCCAGTACGGCGACCGTTCCGCGGGGGGCGCGCACGGAGAGGGCGGGCCAGTCTGCGGCGGTCATGTTCTCCATGTGCCGGAACGTGCCTTCCGCCGCGCCGCCGCGCAGATCCAGCCCGCCGAAGGAGGTCAGCGCCGCCGCTTGGGAGGGCGTCACCTTCATACGGGGAAATAACATCGCGCCACCCCCTCAACAAAAGCGCAGAGCCGCCGCGCCGGCACAGGGCGTATGGGTGCGGAACCAATGATCCCGAAACGCGGAAAACGCGCTGTTCCACGCGGCGACGGCATTGTTGCAAAGATCCATGTCGCCGTTGGCGTAGTGGATACACCGCTCCAGATAGAACCGGTACAGCTCGTCGTAGGGCGGCAGGACCCGCAGTTCCTCGCCGCCTTGCAGCTCCTCCGGCGGTACAAGATCCTCTCCGCCTTCACAGCGGCGGAGGATCTCCTCCGTCACGAAGCCTTCCGCCCTGGTGAGCCACCGCAGTTTCTCCCGATCGTCGTACTGGTTGGGCAGCAGCGCGTCCACCGCGCGCACCACCTCCAGCGCCGTCCTTGTTGCCATAGCCGTACCTCCTACTCCGCCATTTTCTCCACGTAATTGCGGGCGGTCTGCTCCATCATGCGCCCGTTTTCCAGCACCTCCGCCACGCAGGCGGGTACCGAGACCTCCACGCCCTTCATGATCTTCCAGCTATTGCCGTTGACCGAAACGATCACGAAGTTTTCCTCGTTCTTACGCCCCCGGGGCAACAGAACGGTTTTCATATCCTGCGGTTTCTTTTTCATCGTCCTTCTCCTTCCTCCCGCCAGGTAAAACTGTAAAGCAGTTTCACTTGCCGGACATTGGTATTACTTACTTTTGCAGGGAGCGGTTTGCGCCGCTCCCTGCACATTTCCGGATCAGTTCGCTTTATCCTGTCCGGAGTAGGAACTGCCGCACTCCACGCGCACGATGTACTCGTCGTACAAAATGGCGGCGGCGTGTACGCCCTTCCAGCCCACGCTGGAGCGCTGATCCAGGGGATCGGCGGTGCCGGAGGAACCGCGAGGCTTTACGATGACCTCGGTGCCCTCGCTCAGATCCACCACGCCGTAAGCGCCTTTGCCCAAAAACAGGCATCCGTAGACGGCACAGCCGTCCTTGCCGCCCTCGCCGGGATAGATCACGGTGTTGTCGTCGGCGGTGACCGCCTCGGACACAGTGAGTGTGTTGGCGGTGTTGGCGGTGATCTTCACCCGCTTGGTGCCGATGAGCACATACCGGCCCACCAGCGCGCCGGCGGCGACGGTGCCGCCGTCAAAGCCTACGGAGGTGGAGGCGGAAACGGCGTTGTTTACCGCCAGTGTACGGCTGTCGGAGGCAAGATCCGCGCCGCAGAAGATCTTCGCCTCGGTGGTCTCCACGAAGCGCACGCCGTGAAGCTCGCCGATCTCGCCGGAAAACAGCTCGCGGCTGCCGGCATACTGATGGGCGGCGATCCAAGCGCTGTCCTGCCGCAGATCGAAGGCGACGCTGGGATGGATGATGCAGACGTATTTGCCGTCAAAGGTGGGCGCGTTCATCTTCTTAAGCGCCGTGGCGGCCTTTGCCACCAGCTCGCTGGTGAGCTTGTGGGCGGCGGTGAGCGCGTAGCGGCTGGTGACCGCGTTGCCCTCGCCGTCCGGCGCGTAGATGACCTGATTGCCCTGCTGGATCTCGTTGCGCGTCACGGTGTCCAGCGTCAGACCCATGTTGGCGCCGTGGCGGTCGGTGATCTCCAGCACCACGTCGTCGATACCGGTCAGATCCAGCATATCGGACACGGTGGTGTAGTCGCCGTACTGGGCGAGCTCCTTGGTGATATAGCTGACGGTGATACCGCTTCCGTCAGGCGTAACGCCCTCGGTCAGCGGCGTGAGCGCCTTATCGAAGGCGCCGAACTTACGCCATTCCACCGTCTTGCCGCCGCCCACAGGCAGAGGCTTCGCGGCGGCAAACTGGTTATGCACCAGTTGGGGCTTGGCGTTTTCCAGCAGTTCCATGCCGTAGTAGGTCTTCATCTCCGGACTCAAAGAGCCGGTGGTCTGGGTGTTGCTGTCGGCAAAGAGCTGGAGATCATAGAAAAACTCGTTCATACATAGTCTCCTTTCATTTGTTCCAATGGTTTCGTTCCTTCCGGCGGCAAAGGTATTACGCCCGTTTTTCATCCGTGTTCGGTCACGACCCCCTCTATCTTCACACGCCCGAAGGCATGATCCGCGCCCTCAAAAGCGGATCTTCTCACCGCCCATGACACGGCGGCGGATATCCGCCAGCTCCGCAGAGGTCAAATGGCGGGGATCGGCGCTTAATACGGCGCCGCTTCCGCCGCCGTTTTCCGCCACGCGGGCGGCGCCGCTGGCGATCGAACGCGCCGTCTGCCGTGCCGCCCGATCGGCGGCGTACGCCATGGCGCGGCGGAGCAGTTCCTCATGGTGTACCGCCTCATAAGCGGTGCGCTCATCCACACCGTTTTGCACCAGGCGCAAGAAAACCGGATTCTCCGCCTCACGCACCGGATCGTACGCCGGATAGACCGCCGCCACCGCCTCGCGGCTCCGCGCCAGATGTTCCGCGCTTTGGCGCTGTGCCTCCTCCCGCGCCGCCGCTCGGCTTTGCAGTTCCTCGTTCTCCTGCCGCAGTTTTTTCAGCCGCGCCCCTAAAATTTTCTGCACCCTTTTATCAAAGGCGTCCTTATACTGTCCGCGGATGAGCTGTTCAAAGGCGTCGCTCGCCTCATCCTCCTGCGGCGCCGCCACCGCCGGCGCCGTCTCCTCCTGCAAGAGTTCCTGCTGTTCGTTCATATTCCTTCTCCTCCATCATCACGTATTGGGGATACTGATGCGCAAGCTGTCCGATCCCGCACCGCACCAGTTCCATGGCGCCGGGGAACGACCCTGCCGCCGCCACCTCGATATAGCCGGGCCGAACCGTCAGCTCCCGTATTTTCTCCTGCTCCTGCAGCACGCCGATCAGCGCGTATGCCAGCGCCGATACCGCCGCGCACACAATGTCCTCGCCCCGTCTGCCGTATCCGGCATGTCCCAGGATCCGCAAACGGTCCGGGCCCATACGCACCCGGATCATCGGGGCTGCGCCGTCTGGCGCGTCTGACTGCGCTGGCGCTCCATGCGATTCGTGTCGTCACGGGTCTTCGCGGCGGCAGGCGGCATCTCGCTCTCGCCGCCCTCTTGTGCCAGAGCCTCTGACAAGTGAGTTCCCTTTACACTGTCCACCACCGCCGAAAGGGTGCGGAGCTGTCCGCGCATCGCCTGATTCTGCATGAGAAGCGTCCGGCTCCGGTCGATCGCCGCCAGCAGGCGGTCCTTATTCTTAAACTCCATCAGCGTCAGGCACCGGATCGCCTGATCCGCCATCTCCGGACGGAAAAAGCCCATCTGGTAGAGCTGGAGCGCCAACTGGTTATACTCCATGGTCTTATAGGGCGTTTCATCTTGCGCGGCGATCTCCAGATCGAATTCCGGCACGCGGTAGATACCGCCGTCGGCGCTGTCGATCCAGCGGCGGCGGAGCGCCGCGCCGTCATAGCTGATGAACTCGTCGCCGCCGTTGCCCAGCAATCGGAACACGCGGGGCACGGTATAAAACTGGCGGATCAGCTCGATGCACAGGGACACCACCTGGGCAAACGCGTCGTAGCTGTCGTCGATCATATTGCGGGAGAGCTTGCCGCCGTACTCCTGCAGCGCGGCGATCGCGGTCGCCGCCGTTACGCCGCCGCCTACGCCGCCGTTATTCACGTCACGGTTTCCGGCGGTCTCCTTCATCTCGGCGATCTTACTTTGCAAAAACGCCACGTATACGCTGTCCAGCCCCGCGGTGGGGATGGGCGCGATGGAATCGGCGCCCAAATTGCCGTTGGTATGGACAAAGGGCCGCGTCCAGTCGGCGTACTCCTCCTCGTTCACCGCGCCGTCACTGCGGATGAAAAAACGGGGCGTGGCGCCGGCAAGGGTGTTTTTCAAAATCGCCTGATTCATCAGGTCGATCTGCTCCTGGGGACTCTTGCAAAGATCCACGTAACCGTAGCCGCAGGGGGTACCCTCCTCAGGAAACAGCACGTCGAACACGAAGGGATACTTGCCGTGGTCGTACCAGCCGCGCTGTGCCATACTCACGCCGCAGGGCACCTGTCCCAGCACCGGCTGACCCTCGGCGTCCGCGCCGATCACCGTTTCGGCGGTGGGGACCGCCGTGTCGTTCTCCGTGGCGTAGAGCACCGTTTCGTTCACGTACTTACAGTAGTGGAGCCGTCCGTTTTTCTTATAGTACCAGTCCACCACCACGGATTTATCGGCGGTATCCACCGTCTCGTCGTAGAGATAGCGGCTCACCACCGTGTCGGAGCGGCGGAGCTGTCCTGCAAGCTGGGGATACCGCTCTTCCAGGCGGTCGTTATTCACCAGCTCGGTGGAAAAGAAATGGGGCGAATCCTGAATATCCGTGACGCCCGGTTCCCAAAACAGATGGAGAAGATCCATCCGCCGCAGGCTGATATCGCCCAGCCCGCCCAGCTTGGCGCCGTCCCAGAACACGCCGTAGACGGCACAGCCGGATTTGAGCTTATACCACCATGCGTCGGAATAGACGCGTTTGAAGCGGTTGTTTTTCAGGATCACCGGCAGGATCCGGCTCAAACGGGACGCCTCGGCGCTGTCGTCCGGCTCACGGGGCAATACGGTGGGCTCGGGGTAACTGTCCATAGCGTCGGCGTGTTTGGAGAGGATGCAGTTGACCAGCCAGCCGCTGCGGGGTCGGGGATCGGCGCCGTTTCCTCCTCCGCCCCGGCGGTCCATCTGCTCCCAGTGGCGCAGTTTCCAGAACTGCTCGTTGTCGATGATGCGCTGTTCCAGCCGCGCCTTGCCCTGCTTGTACTTTTTAAGGATCTGTGTGGCTTGCCGTACCTCCTGTGCGCCGATGCGCGGTTTGATACTCTCTTGCTCCATGTGGATCTCCTTTCTGATGCGTTCTGCTTGATACGCTCTACCCTGCCGCCCGTTGCCCCGTTTGTTACCCCCAAGTGAGCAACAGCCGCTGTTTTTTTGCCGTTTTTACCGGCCGGAGCGCGCCCTGCGCTCTTGACAGACGACGACACGTTTTTTATAATAAGTGCTGTTGTATCTACGGTCTTTATCTGACCTGTCAGGAGGTTTTTCCATGATCCAGCTCCACGAAAAAGGCGTCTATCTCGTTGACGGCGCCGTACAGGATACCGCCGCCGTCTCGCCGGAGGAGGCGCGGCGCGGCACCATGGCGTGGCGTATTCTGCAAGCGCATAACACGACCGGAGACGAGCGTCAGCTTCGGGTCCGGTTTGACGCCATGGTCTCCCACGATATTACCTATGTGGGCATCATCCAGCAGGCCCGCGCCTCCGGCATGAAGTCCTTCCCCCTGCCCTACGCGCTCACCAACTGTCACAACAGTCTTTGCGCCGTGGGCGGCACCATCAATGAGGACGATCATCAGTTCGGTCTTTCCGCCGCCAAAAAGTACGGCGGTATCTACGTCCCCGCCAACCAGAGCGTGATCCACTCCTACGCCAGGGAGTGCCTCACCCGTTGCGGCGGCATGGTGTTAGGCTCCGACTCCCACACGCGCTACGGCGCGCTGGGCACCATGGCGGTAGGCGAGGGCGGTCCGGAGCTTTGCAAACAGCTCCTGAAAAACACGTGGGACGTGCCGATGCCCCAGGTGGTGCTGGTGTACCTCACCGGTAAGCCCCGCCGCGGCGTGGGACCCCACGACGTGGCGCTGTCGCTGGTCAAAGCCACGTTCCAGAGCAAATTCGTCAACAACAAGGTGCTGGAATTTGTCGGTCCCGGCATCGCCGAACTGCCCATTGATTTCCGCAACGGGATCGACGTGATGACCACCGAGACCACCTGTTTGAGCTCTATCTGGGAGACGGACGAGGTGACGCGCGGGTTCTACGAAGCCCACGGTCGGGGCGGGGATTACGCGCCGCTCCATCCGGCGTCCACCGCGTATTATGACGCCATGATCACCGTGGAGCTGGACAAGGTGGAGCCTATGATCGCCCTGCCGTTCCACCCCTCCAACGCCTATACCATTCGCCAATTCCTCGCCGACGCGCCGGCGCTTTTGCGCGCCGTGGAGGAGGACGCCCGGCGCCGCTATCCCAAAGCCGACGTTCGTCTTCTCGACAAGTGCCGCGACGGCGGCGTATGGGCGGATCAGGGCGTGATCGCCGGATGCAGCGGCGGTCTGTTCGATAACATCACCGAATCGGCGGACATCCTGCGCGGCTGCTATACCGGCGCGGACGTATTCAGTCTCGCCGTATATCCCACCTCCGTACCCGTGTCGCTGGAACTGATGAACACAGGCGCCACCGCCGAACTGCTCCGCGCCGGCGCGGTCATCAAGCCCAGCTTCTGCGGTCCCTGCTTCGGCGCGGGCGACGTGCCTGCCAACAACGGTCTTTCCCTGCGCCACACCACCCGAAACTTCCCCAATCGGGAGGGCTCCAAGCCCGGCGAGGGGCAGTTTGCCGCCGTGTGCCTGATGGACGCCCGGTCCATCGCCGCCACCGCCCGTAACGGCGGGCGCATCACGCCGGCGGACGAGGTGGACTATACGCCGGTCGTTCATCCCTATCACTTTGACGCCTCCGTCTACGCCCATCGGGTCTACAACGGCTTCGGAAGACCCGATCCGTCGGCGGAGCTGGTGATGGGTCCCAACATCACCGACTGGCCCAAGATGTACGCCTTGACCGACCATCTTCTGGTCGAGCTGGCGGCGGTGATCCACGACAGTGTCACCACCACCGATGAGCTGATCCCCTCCGGCGAGACCTCCTCCTACCGCAGTAACCCCCTGCGCCTTGCCGAGTTCACCCTGTCCCGCCGTGTGCCGGACTACGTGGATCACGCCAAGGCGGTGGCGGCGGAGGAATCGCTGCGGCGTGAGGGCGCCGCGCCGGAGCGTCTTGTGAAGCTCCTTGCCCGCGTGGGCGACGCCGGCGAGCTTGTCAAGACCACCCAGTTCGGCTCCGCCGTGTTTGCCAACCGCCCCGGCGACGGTTCGGCGCGGGAACAGGCGGCGTCCTGCCAGAAGGTGCTGGGCGGCTTTGCCAACATCTGCTATGAGTTTGCCACCAAGCGTTACCGCAGTAACTGCATCAACTGGGGCATCCTGCCCTTTACGCTGGATGCGGATACGCCGTTCCCCTACGAGTCGGGGGACTGCGTCTTCGTCCCCCATATCCGCCGCGCTGTGGCGGAGGGCATGGAGGACATCCCTGCCGTCGTACTGCGAAAAGACGGCACCGCGGCGGAGCTGACGCTCCATATCCGCGGCTTGACGGCGCCGGAGCGGGAGATCCTGCTTGACGGCTGTTTGATGAACTATTACGCCGCGCAAGCGGAGGAATGAGAGGATAGCGCCTATGAATAAGATTCCCATGACTACGCCGCTGGTGGAGATGGACGGCGACGAGATGACCCGTGTCCTGTGGCAGATGATCAAAGACAAGCTGATCCTGCCCTTTGTGGACTTGAAAACGGAGTATTACGATCTGGGTCTGCTGCACCGCAACGAAACGCGCGATCAGGTGACGGTGGACGCCGCCCACGCCACGCGGCGGCTGGGCGTGGCGGTCAAATGCGCCACCATTACCCCCAACCGTCAGCGCATGATCGAGTATCCGCAGCTTAAGCAGCAATGGAAAAGTCCCAACGGAACGATCCGGTCCATCATGGACGGAACGGTATTCCGCACGCCTATTGTGATCGATTCTGTCAAGCCGGTCGTAAAGACCTGGAAAAAACCCATTACTGTTGCCCGTCATGCCTATGGGGACGTTTATAAAGCCGTGGACATGAAAACGGAAGAGCCCGGTGAATGCACCATGACCTTCAAAGGCGTCAGCGGAAAGGAAACCTCTGTCGTGGTACAGAACGTGGACGGACCCGCTGTGTTCCAGGGAATGCATAATAAGTCCGCCTCCATCCGTTCCTTCGCGAGAGCATGCTTCCAGTTTGCCATTGACCAGAAGCAGGATCTGTGGTTTTCCACCAAGGATACCATCGCCAAGATCTATGACAGTTAATTCCGTGCCATTTTTGAAGAAGAGT
>JAFSZX010000014.1 GCA_017458825.1 Oscillospiraceae bacterium | reverse complement strand
TAAGAATAAAGAAATCCTCTGCAATCATCTTCTTGTTGATAACAATGTTTTTTGTCTCTGCATCATATTTTGCAGTCATCAACAAATCCAGTGCGGATTGGGAATCTGTAATCACCTTATCCTCGCTATCTATAACAGCGCATATGATACCGTTCCTTTCAACTTTTCTAATCTTCATTTCACTAATTCCTCCATTACAAATACCGATTTGTCAGTCCGCATTCTTCTTCACATATGTAATCTGGATATCGTAGCCCAACTTCTCAAGCATCTCGACGAATACCTTGTTGACGATGCCATCCTTCTTGTTTATGAGCCTGCTGATGTACGGAGCGGAAGTTCCTACCATCTCGGCAAGCTGCGCCTGGGTTACGCGTTCCTCTGGGCATTTGACACTTATTCGGTTCTCGTCATCAATACTACTGTCTCGACATGCCTCGTTCGGGGGAACAGGTCCACCGCCGCGGCGCGGGTGACATGATATCCGTATACGCCGAACTGTTTTACGTCCCGTCCCAGCGTCGCCGGATCACAGGAAACGTATACGATCCGCTCCGGCGCCATATTTGCCGCCGCCTCGATCACCTCCGGCGCCAAGCCCTTGCGGGGCGGATCCACACAGATCACGTCGGGGCGCGTACCGCGGGCGGCGAAATCCGCCGCCACCGCCGCCGCGTCGCCACAGAAAAAGCGGGCGTTTTCCACACCGTTGCGCCGGGCGCTCTCTATCGCGTCCGCCACCGCCGCCGGCACGATCTCCGCGCCGATGACCTCTTTGGCGTGGCGCGCCATGATCTGGGTAATGGTGCCGGCGCCGCAGTAAAGATCCAGCACCGTTTCTCTGCCGGTAAGCGCCGCAAACGCCAGCGCCCTTTCATACAGTTTCTGCGCCTGCGCGCGGTTTACCTGATAAAAAGACGGCACCGACAGGCGGAACGTCAGACCGCACAGCGTATCGTCAATGGTATCGGCGCCCCAGAGGGTGCGGTACGATTCGCCCAGCACCGCGTTGCCGGCACGCCGGTGAACGCCCAGCACGATCCCGATCACGCCCGGCACGGCACGGCGCATTTGCGCCACCAGCTCCGCTTCACAGGGCAGTGACGTGCCGTTGACCAGCAGGCAAACGAGGCTCTCTCCCCTGCCGTTGGTCCGCACGAACAGGTGGCGCAGAAGGCCTGTGCCGCTCGCCTCGTCATAGCCCGACACGCCGCATGCCTCGCGGTATGTCCGCAGTGCCGCCGCCGCCGCGTCCGCCGCCTCGCTCTGCAAAAGGCAACGCTCCACGTCCACCACCTGATGGGTGCGCCGGCGATAGAAACCCACCTCACCGGCGGGCGATACGTCATACTGCGCCTTATTGCGGTAACGCAGAGTGTCGGTCGCGCCGATGATCTCCTCTACCGCCGTCTCCGTGCCGCCCAGCCGCCGCAGAGCGTCCTGCACCCGGCAGCGTTTGGCGTACAGCTCCTCTTCATAGTCGATATGGCGGAAATCACAGCCGCCGCACTGCTTATCATAGGGACAGTCCGGCGTTTGCCGGTGCGCCGACGGCGCTTCCCATGAAAGCGCCTTGCCGTATACCGCGTTTTTGAGCACCTTTTCGATGCGCACCTGACACGTTTCGCCCCGCACGCCGCCCCGGACGAACGCTACCTGCCCGTCGATCCGCGCCACGCCCAGACCCTCGGCGGAATAGCCCTCGATGACGGCACGATACACTTCGTTTTTCTCGATCATCTTAAAATTCAAACTTCTCCAACAGTTTGCGGATCGCCTCGGCAAATGCCGCCAGCGTCTTGTTGTCCCGTCCCTTACTGCGGCGGATGAGCTCCATCAGCGATTCACCCGTCTGCACCAGACGCTGATACGCCGCCGACAGCTTCGGTCCGCCTTCAAAGATCCGTGCCTTGCGCTCCGGCAGATACCCCACCGCCGTGATGCGCCGCTCAATCAGATCGTATTCCTCGGTATACTGGGGCGCGTGGGCTTCCAGACCCATGGCGCGCAACGTCTGGGCAAACAGCGGCGCCACCTCCCGATCGCCGTGTACCACGAACACGTGGCACGGCTTGGGATCGGTGAACGCGGCGATCCACGAGAGCAAATGATCCCGATCGGCGTGGGAGCTTAAGCCGGGGAAGTTGACGATCTTGGCGCGGACCGCCACCTCCTCACCGAACAGCCGCACGCTCTTCGCCCCGTCCAGCAGGTGCCGCCCCAGCGTACCCTGCGCCTGAAACCCTACGAACACCACAGCGCTGTCACCGCGCCAGAGATTGTATTTCAAGTGATGCCGGATCCGCCCCGCGTCGCACATACCGCTGGAGGAGATGATGACCTTGGGCGTATCGTCGGCATTGAGCAGTTTCGATTCATCCACCGTCTCCGTCAGATGCAGCCCCGGGAAACGGAACATAGCGTCGCCGTCCCGCACAAGATCGGCGGCGTCCTCGTCCAGATACCCGCGCAGATCGCCGCAAAAGATCGTGGTGGCGGCTCTTGCCAGAGGACTGTCCACATACACGGGGAAGTCCGGCGCCGAAGGCACCAGACCGCGGTCTTTGATCTCCCGCAGGAAATACAGCAGCTCCTGTGTGCGCCCCACCGCAAAAGACGGGATCACCACGTTTCCGCCGCGGCTGACGGTTTCCTCTATGATCTGCGCCAGCTCCTCCGTATAGCTCCAGACCTCCGCGTGGTTCCGGTCGCCGTAGGTGCTCTCCATCACCACGAAATCCGCGCCCGTGAAATGCTGGGGATCCCGAATGATCGGCTGATCCACGTTGCCGATGTCGCCGGAGAACACGATGGTGCGCTCCACGCCGTTTTCCGTCAGCGTCAGACGGATGCTGGCACTGCCCAGCAGATGTCCCGCGTCGATAAAGGTGACCTCCACGCCCTGACACAGGGCGATCTTCTCCTCATATTCGCAGGTGCGCACGAACTCCCGCACCCGCAGCGCGTCCTCCACCGTATAGAGCGGTTCCTCCTCACTGCGTCCGGCGCGTTGGTTTTTCCGGTTTTTATACGCCGCGTCGCTCTCCTGAATATGTCCGCTGTCCTGCAGCATGATGTCCAGCAATTGCGCCGTCACGCGGGTGGTCAGGATCTGTCCGGCAAAACCGTCCTTAATGAGAAGCGGTAACCTGCCGGAGTGGTCGATATGGGCATGGGTCACCAGCACATAGTCAACGCTTCCGGCGTGAAAGGGCAGTTGCCGGTTATCCACCTCGTCCCGCCCCTGCTGTAAGCCGCAGTCGATCAAGATCCTCTTGCCGTTCACGTCCAGGCAGTGACAGCTTCCCGTCACGCATTGATCGGCTCCGAAAAAAGAGAGTTTCACCCTCGCGCCCCCCCTTATACTTTTTTCTTATTGTATCACCATTCCATCCCTCAGGCAACATTGCATTTTCCGCCGAACGGGTCTATAATGAAAAAAACGACTCTTGCGGAGGTCGCCATGCGTTTAACCTATACCGTCATTGATCCCACCGGAAATATTACCCTGCTGGTCACAACGCCGGTGGAGCGAGCGCTCCAGCGGCAAGTCTCCGCGTGGCTGTTGCGCCGTATGCCGCAGGTGGAGCAGGTGGGTTTTCTCGAGCCGTCGGAGTATGCGGCGGCGCGATTGCAGATGATGGGCGGCGAGTTCTGCGGCAACGGCACCATGGCGCTGGGGGCGTGGCTGTGCCGGCGTGACAGGCTCCCTCTGCATCAAACGCGGGATCTTCTGCTGGACGTGTCCGGCGCGCCGGAGGCGGTGAACTGCTCCATTACAAAGGTGCGCGGTTGTTACCTCGGCACGGTATCCATGCCGCTTCCTCTGGCGGTGGAAACGGTCTCTCTGCCGCTGGGCGGCGTGCAGACGCCGCTTCCTGTGGTGTCATTTCCGGGGATCTGCCACGTGATCGTTCCGGCGGGAACACTGGAGCGTCAGGCGGCGCGGCAAACGCTGGAAGCGTGGGCATCCCGATTCCCTCAGGAGGCGGTGGGGCTTCTTTTGTGGGAGGAAGAGCGCGCTTTCCTCACGCCGCTGGTATATGTAAAAAGCACCCAAAGTGCCGTATGGGAACACTGCTGCGGCAGTGGCAGTGCCGCCGTGGCGGCGTATCTGACGGAGCGCAGCGGCGCGGCGAAACAGCTCTCGGTGCGTCAAGACGGCGGTGCGCTGGCGGTGGTCACAGACCTCCGCGACGGGAAACTGTCAAGTCTGCGCATCACCGGCACCGTTACACTGGGAAGACAGAAAAAGATCGACGTGATCCTTTGAGATACGTACTACGACACAGGGTTGGGAGGTGTCACCATGCAGATCCGCCGTATGATTGCCACTTTCGGGAAGCTGGAGCAGGCGGAATTATCCCTTCAGCCGGGGCTGAACGTGATCTACGCGCCTAATGAGTCGGGCAAGTCCACGTGGAGCCGGTTCATTCGGGCTATGTTCTACGGCGTCAACACCCGTGATCGGGGCGAGTTGGCGGATAAAAACCGATACGCGCCGTGGAGCGGCGCCGCCATGTCCGGCAGGATGGATCTCACCGTCGGGCAGGAATCGTATACGCTCCTGCGCCGCACCAAACGCGCCAACGCGCCGATGGCGGACTTTTCCTGCACCTATACCGACACCGCCGACGATGTGCCGGATATCCGCGAGCAGACGGCGGGTGAACAGCTTCTGGGCGTTTCCCGTGACGTATTTGAGCGCAGTGCCTTTATCTCCCAAATGTCGTTGGCGGTCGACCAGAACGCGGAGCTGGAGCGGCGCATTGCCGCGCTGATCACCACCGGGGAGGAGGAGACCTCCTACTCCGAAACCCACGAGCGGCTGAAAAAGCAGTTGAACCGCCGCAGGTATAACCAAACCGGACAGATCCCCATGCTGGAGCGGGAGATCGCCGCGCTGGACGGCACGCTGGAGGAGATCTCCCTCCTGCGCGAACAGCGCCGCGCCGTAACGGAGCAGATGGAGCTTCTCCGCTCCCAGACACAGCGCCTCGCGGCACAAAAAGAGCAGTGGGCGCTTTGGCAACAGCGCCGGCAATGGGAGGAATACGACGCGTCTTCCTCCGCCGCCGACGGGGCGCGGCAACGTTTTGAGGCGCTCAAAGCGCTATCCGGTCCTCTGCCGGACGAGGAGACGCTGACGCGCCTGGAAGGCGCCCGCGCCGCGCGGGACGCCGCCGGGCAACAGCTTGACAAGGCGCGGCAGGAAGCCGCAGACGCGATCACACAGCAACAGGCGGCGCAAACCGCCTGGCAGTCCCACCCGCTTTATCCGGAGGATGAACTCTCCCTTCGCCGCCGGTGCGAAGAGCCGGCGCCTCCGCCCCGCTCCGCCGCGCCGTGGATCGCGTGCCTGATCCTTTGGCTTCTTCTCTGGGCGGCGGCTGCTTTGATGTTTACACTCGGTCAAACGGCTTTCGCGCTCGCCGCCGGTGTCTGCGGCGCCGTTTTTGCCGCCGCGGCGCTCATTTTGCGGCATAAAAAGCGCACATACGATCATTTGCGCCGTTCCCACGCGCAACAGCAGGCGCGTCTTTCAGAGCAGTGCGACGCTTACCTGTCACTGATGCGCCACGCCGCCGAAGCGCAATCGGAACTGCAGGCGCGGCAAACAGTGGTCCGGGCGCTGGAGGAGCGGTTACAGGGTGAAACGGACGCCCTCTTACAGCGCTTATCGCCGTATCGCCCCGATCTGCGCCCTCAAGAGATCGGCGCGGCACTGGCGCAGCTGCGCCGGCAGACGGAGGCACTCTCCCGCGCCGAGCAAACCTGTCGGGAAAGCGCCATGCAGCAGGAGCTTCTGCGCCGCCACTTGCCGCCGGAGCGGCCTTCAAACGTGCCGGCAGCTCCGCCGGAAATGCCTGCGGGACAGATCGACGAGGCATTGGTAAGCGCCGAAAACGCGTATCAGGCGGCGCAATCCCGATTGGATACGCTGACAGGACAGCTTCGCTCTCTGGGTGACGGAGAGTCCCTGTCCGCTCTGCGGCAGGAAAAAGCCTCCCGTCTTACTCTGCTGCAGCAGGAATACGACGCCATTTCCCTGGCGATAGACGCGTTGGATCGCGCCAATCTCACGTTGCAAAACCGTTTCTCTCCGGCGTTAGGCGCCCGCGCCGCCGAGATCTTTTCCGGCATCACCGGCGGGCGGTATCAAAAAGTCCTGCTCAGCCGTGACTTTTCTCTATCGGCGGAGCCGGCGGCGGACAGCGCCATGCGCAGTGTGCGTCTTTTAAGTCAGGGCACGGCGGATCAGCTGTATCTGGCGGTACGGCTCGCCATCTGCGATCTGGTGTTGCCGAAAGAAAACGGCGTGCCGCTGATTCTGGACGACGCGCTGGTGAGCTTTGACGACAGGCGGCTTCACGCCGCGCTGGACTATCTGGCGCAAACGGCGCATGAGCGGCAGATCCTGCTGTTCACCTGCCAGCGGCGGGAATCTGACTATCTGGCAGGGTGGGAAAACGTGACCCTTACCCAACTGTAACACCATTTCATCGGAAGGAGCGATCGACCTATGAGTACATGCGACCATAACTGCGATACCTGCGCCCAAAACTGCGGTGAGCGCGCCGCGATACAAAAAAAGCCTCTCCGCGCCGGCGCCCGGGTGCGGCACGTTTACGCCGTGGTGTCCGGCAAGGGCGGCGTGGGCAAATCCATGGTCACGGCGCAGTTGGCGGTTTCCATGCGCCGCAGGGGGTACAGCGCCGCCATTTTGGACGCGGACATCACCGGTCCGTCCATCCCCAAGATGTTCGGGCTTCACGAGATGGCGCTCTCGGCGGACGGCGCCATTTTGCCGGTGCGAAGCCGCACCGGCATCCAGATCATGAGCATAAATCTCCTCCTGGAGCATGAGACCGATCCGGTGGTATGGCGCGGTCCGGTGATCGCCGGCGCGGTACACCAGTTCTGGACAGACGTACTGTGGCAGGACGTGGACTATCTGTTTGTGGATATGCCTCCGGGAACCGGCGACGTGGCGCTGAGCGTATTTCAAGGTCTGCCGGTAGACGGGATCATTCTGGTCACCAGCCCCCAGGAGCTGGTAGGTATGGTAGTGGAAAAAGCGGTGAAGATGGCGCAGATGATGCGCCTTGACATGGTAGGTCTGGTGGAGAACATGAGCTATCTCGCCTGCCCCGACTGCGGCAAACGGATCTACCTGTTCGGTGAGGGGAAAACGGAGGACGCCGCCGCGCGGTACGGTCTGCCTCTCCTTGCCAAAATGCCGCTGGAGCCGGCGCTTACCAGGCAGGCGGACGCGGGCGACATCGAGTCGTTTTGCGGTGACTGGCTCGACGGTGCGGTGGAAACGCTTTTGCACCGCGGGGAAGCGACCCGCGATTGATGCAACGCGAAAATGCGGGATGGAGAACACTTCTCTCCATCCCGCTTCTTTTTTTATTTATGATTCCCCCGCGCCCTCCGGCTTTTGAAACACCGCCTCAAACGCCTCGGCGGTCATGGTCTCATGCTGCAGGAGATACTCCGCCACCGCGATCAGCTGGGGGCGATACTCCTCCAAAATGCCGCGACAGCGCTCATACGCCTCGTCGATCATGCGGCGGATCTCTCCGTCTATTTCAGCGGCGGTCTTTTCTGAATACGGTCTTGTCTGCGCCATGGATTTGCCGATGAACACCTCGTCGTGTCCGGCGTCAAACGCCACCGTGCCCAGTTTTTCCGACATACCGTAGGTGCCTACCATCTTCCGCGCCAGCGCCGTCGCGCGCTGAATATCGTTGGAAGCGCCGGTAGAGATGTCACCCAGGATCATCTGCTCCGCGGCTCTGCCGCCCAGGAGAGACGCGATCTGCTGGAGCATATATTCCCGACTGAGATAGGAGCGATCCTCCTCCGGCAGGGAAATGGTCATACCGCCTGCCTGGCCCCGCGGCACGATGGTGATCTGATGCACCGGATCGTGGTCGGGCAGGGCGCGCATCACAATAGCATGACCCGCCTCGTGATAGGCGGTCAACTGCCGTTCCCGCTCCGGAATCACGCGGCTGTGTTTTTCCGGACCGGCGATTACCTTGATGACCGCCTCGCCGATGATCTTATCGTTTACCACCGGCACGCCGCGTTTTGCCGCCAACAGCGCCGCTTCGTTCATCACGTTTTCCAGATCCGCGCCGGTAAAGCCGGGGGTACTGCGCGCCACCTGTCCCAGATCCACATCCTCCGCCAAGGGCTTGCCTTTGGCGTGGATCTTAAGGATCTCCTCCCTGCCGCGAATGTCCGGCAGTCCCACATAGACCTGCCGGTCAAACCGACCCGGGCGCAACAGAGCCGGATCGAGAATATCCACCCGGTTGGTGGCGGCGAGCACCACCACGCCTTCGTTGGTGCCAAAGCCGTCCATCTCCACCAGAAGCTGGTTGAGCGTCTGCTCCCGCTCGTCGTGTCCGCCGCCCAAACCGCTGCCGCGCTGGCGACCCACCGCGTCGATCTCGTCGATAAACACGATGGCAGGCGATTGCTTTTTCGCCTGTTCAAAAAGGTCTCGCACACGGGACGCGCCCACGCCCACATACATTTCCACAAAATCGGAACCGGAGATGGACAAGAACGAAACGTCCGCCTCACCTGCCACCGCTTTTGCCAGCAGCGTCTTGCCGGTACCCGGAGGACCTACCAGCAGTATCCCCTTGGGGATCCGGGCGCCCAGCGCCAGAAACCTTTCCGGATCGCGCAAAAACGAGACGATCTCCTCCAGCTCCTCCTTCTCCTCGTCGGCGCCCGCCACGTCCTTGAAACGGACCCGGTTTTTGTCGCCGGGGATGTCCTGGATCCGCGCCTCGCCGAAGTGGGACATCTTATCGTTTCCGGCGGCGCCGTTCATACCGATACTGCGGATAAAGCTCAACAGCAGAATAAAACCGAGACCCGCCAGCACATAGGGCAACAGAAGCTGTAACCAGTTGGTAGAGTGGTCGGCATGGTAGTCGTATCGGGTGATGATCCCGTCCGACGCCTGCTGTACCACCACGTCGTTAAGATCCTGATAGAAAACGGCAAAGTCATAGAGGTCGCACGTCACCGTCGTTCCGTCCCGCAGTTTGGCGTCTAAACGGGTGTCTTTGACGGTGAATTCCGTCACCTGCTCCTGCGCGAACAGGTCCTTCAGTTCCGAATAGGGGATGCTGTTTTTCTTTTGCAGACCCGAAATCAAATACAGCGCCATGACCGCCGCCAGCAACGCCAGCCATATCCAACCGCCGCCGAGCCGTCTTTTCTCCGTCAAGTTCCTTCCCCCTTATGAAGAGACCGTGTGTATCTCCCCCAGAATCGGCAGATACAGCTTAAAGGATTCTGCGGAGCCGCTCCGTTTCCACTCCGCCACCGTGCGGAGCGGAATACAGACCAGCACCCGCGCGTGTACCTTCTCCACGGAGATAAACGGCTCGTGCCACAGGCGGCTGTCGTCGGAATTGCCGCGATTGTCGCCCATGAAAAAGAGGTGACCCTCCGGCACCGTATAGATCATGTCGTTATCATTGCCCGTATGGAACACGTCCTTGAGATACGGCTCTTCCAGCCGTTCCCCGTTGCGATACACCGCACCGTCATAGATGGCGATCTGGTCGCCCCCTACGCCGATGACACGTTTGACCAGCAGTTTCCCCTTCTCATCGCTCCAGAATGTGACCACGTCGCCGTGTCGGGGCGTCGGGTCCGACACCAGATAGGGAAGCTGCCAGGAGATCAGCAGTGATTCCGTGGGGATGGTATCCTCCATGGACGCCGAGGGTACGAACGCCAACTGCAAAATCACGCGGAATACCAGGATCACCGCCGCCGCGGTGATGAAAAGATAGCCGTAATCCTTCCAGAAATTGCTCTTGCGCTTCTCGACCCGTCTGCCGGGGATGCGGTTTTTTCCCTCGCCGTCCGTCTCCGCGCTTTCAGCGATCCGTTTGCCCTGATAGGTCCATTTCTCTTCCATATAAGATCCCTCACTCGTACAAGCGTATGCAGGCGTTATGCCCTGTATACCTCCGGTTTCAAAACGCCGATATAAGGCAGATTGCGATAATACTGGGCGTAGTCCAGACCGTAGCCCACCACAAATTCATCCGGCACCTCAAAGCCGGAAAGATCGGCTTGGATATCCTTCTGCCGCCGGGACGGCTTGTCCAGCAACGTCACGATGGTAATGGATGCCGCCCCTTTGGTCTTGAGATACTGCCGCAAAAATGCCAGTGTGTTGCCGGAATCGAGAATATCTTCCACGATGATAATATCACGCCCTGTAATGTCGCGCTGGAGATCGCGGGTGATCTGCACCACGCCGCTGGAGCTGGTGGTGTTGTGGTAGGACGACACGCCGATAAACTCCATCTCCCCCATCAGGTCGGTAGCGCGCACCAGATCCGCCATAAACATAAAACAACCGTTGAGCACACCAACAAACATGGGACGGCGCCCGGCAAACCGGCGGCGCAGTTCCTCTCCCAGCTCCTTCACTCTGCCGCGGATCTCCTCCTCCGTCAAAAGCACCTTCAAAATATCCTCTTTCATTCTCTTTTCCGTGTTCATTGGTCGCTTTCTTTCCTTTCTTTAACAATTATCTGCACCGCCCTGCCCCTGCGGGGCGGCAAATATGCCTGATCCACGCCGATCCCTGCCACCGCCGCCGCGCGTCCGTTAAGGCATACCACCGGTATCCTCTCCCGCGCCTCCGGCGGAATCCCGTATTCCTGCATGAGCCGTTTTAAACTGCGCCGTCCGCGGCCGCCGGGCAGTGCCAAGCCGTCACCCCGGCGCCAGGAACGCACCGTCACCTTATCGTCCGGCGCCAGCACCACGGTATATGGCGCCTCCGCCGCCGCGTCCGCCAGCTCCACCGTGTAACCGCCCCATTGCAGCGGCTGCCCCGGCGTAAGGGTCTGTTCCTGCGCCGGTTGCTCCCGGCGTGTCAGGCGCAGTGTCCCGTTCCGGCACACCGCCACGGCGCCGCCCGGCAGATCCAACACACCGCCGCCGGCACACAAACGCTCCAGCGCCTCGATGTGGCTGTATCCCAGATCTTTTCTGCCGCAGCCCGCCTGCTCTAAAAACAGTACCAGCGCCCGACGGCGCAGTACCGGCGGCGCCGCCAGCAATTCCCCGCATGAGAGCGCCTCCCCCTGTTGGGGAAGATACGCCTGCGCCAGATCATTCAAATAGCCGCTCTCTTGCCTGGCAATTTGCGCGGCGCGGGCAATATTCTCCTGAACGCCGCCGTGGAGCTTCTCCAGCTCCGGCCAGATCACGCGGCGCAGCCGGTTGCGGGCATAGTGGAGATCTCCGTTGGTTTCGTCCTCCACATACGATTGCCCCAGCTCCGCCAGATACGCCTCGATCTGGCATCGGGGCGTATCCAAAAGGGGGCGGATCAATCTGCCGCGCACCGGCGGAATACCGCCCAGACCCTCCGGTCCGGTACCGCGCAACAGGTGAAGCAGTACCGTTTCCGCCTGATCGCCCTGATGATGGGCGGTGGCGATCCGCTCGGCGCCGATATCGTCGGCGATCCGCTCCAAAAAGTCATACCGCGCCTGCCGCCCCGTTTCCTCTACGCTCAATTTCCGCGCCGCGGCGTCTTCGTACACCTGCACACGCTCCACGTAGAGGGGAATGCCGTACTGCCGGCAAAACTGCCGCACAAAGGCTTCGTCCCGTTCCGCCGTAGGACGCATCCCGTGGTTCAGATGCGCCGCCGCCACCTTGAAGGGACGGCTTTTTGAGAGCGTGTAGAGATAATGCAACAGGCACAGGGAGTCCCGCCCGCCGGACACGGCGCACAAAATGGTGCCTTCCGGCGGGGGAAACATATTCCATTGTTCCATCCAGCCGGTCAGATCCATTTCTGCTCCTTACCGTCCCTCAGTCGTCGTAGCGGGTTTCCAGCGTTTCAAAGGAGGTGTACTCCGGCATCCAGCGCAGTTCCACCTTGCCGGTCTCCCCGTGGCGGTTTTTCGACACGATACATTCGGCGATATTCCGCTTTTCCGATTCCTCGTTGTAGTAGTCCTCCCGATAGAGGAACATGACGATATCCGCGTCCTGCTCAATGGCGCCGGACTCGCGCAGATCGGACAGCATGGGGCGCTTATCCTCCCGCTTTTCATTGGCGCGGCTGAGCTGGCTCAAACAGATCACCGGCACGTTGAGTTCCTTTGCCATGATCTTGAGCATGCGGGACATATCCGACACCGCCTGCTGGCGGTTTTCACCGCTGTAACTCTTGCCGCCGGCGCCGGTCATCAACTGGAGATAGTCGATGACCACCAGGCCCAAATTGTCCAGCCGCCGACACTTGGCGCTCATATCCGCCACGGTCAGAAGCGGATTATCGTCAATACGGATATCGGTGCGGCTCAAGGCGGACGCCGCCTCCGCCACTCTCTGCCAATCACTCTCCCGCAGATTGCCGGTGGACAGACGGTTGTTCTCTACCAGCCCCTCTCCGGCGATCAGGCGGGTGACCAACTGCTCCTTGGACATTTCCAGTGAGAAGATCGCCACCGTTTTCCCGGAGGATTTCGCCACGTTGAGCGCCATATTCAGCGCCATACTGGTTTTGCCCATGCCGGGGCGCGCCGCCAACAGCAACAGGTCGGATCGGTTCAAGCCGTTGATCTTGCCGTCCACCGCCGAAAAGCCGGTGGACAGACCCGGCAGCGTCTTACCGCCGTTGGCGGTCAGCTCCGCCAGATGATCCATCACGTCCTGCAGCACCACGCCGATACTCACCATGTTCTGGGCGTTCCTGCCCCGACGCACGGCATAGATCTTCTGCTCGGCGCGCTCCAGCACGTCCCCCGCGGCGCCGGTGCCCTCCTGCACCATGGCGGTGACCTCCGCCGCGGCGGTGGCAAGCTCACGCAGGAGCGATTTATCCCGCACCATGCGGACGTATTCCAGCACGTTGGCGGCGGTGGGCGTTACCTCCATGAGCTGCAGGAGATAGGCGCGGGTATTCTCGTTGCTCAAGCCCGCTTTCTCCATCTCGCCTGCCACCGTCACACCGTCGATGGGCTTGGAATAGATGAACATGGTATAGATCGTTTCAAAGATTTCCCGATTCTGCCGGAGATAAAAATCCTCTGGCCGGAGCTTGTCCATTACGTCTTTAACGCAGTCGGCGTCAATGAGCATGGAGCCCAGTACCGCCTGTTCCGCCTCCGGCGCATGGGGCAGCGCGTGGAGCAGTAATTCATCCGCTGGCATGGGGATCCCTCCCTTTCCGTCGTTTTGGGTCACTTGCTCTCCGTCACCAGCACGTAGACCGTGCCGCTGATCTCATAGCCCAGTTTGGCTTTGATCTGATAGGAGCCGAAGGCCTTGATGGGCTCCTCCAGCACCAGTTTCTTACTGTCGATCTCCACGCCATACTGCTCCAGCAGTGCGCCGGAGATCTCCTTGGTGGTCACAGCGCCAAACAGCTTGCCGCCCTCGCCGCCCTTGGCAGGGATCTTGACCTGGCACCCCTTGAGCTTTTCCGCCGCCGCCTGCGCGGCGGCTTTCGCCTCCGCCTCGGCACGCTGACGCGCCTTCTCTTGCAGGCGCATGGTGTTCATGGCGTCCGCCGTGGCGGGGATCGCCAGATCCTTGGGCAACAGGAAGTTGCGGGCATATCCTTCCGCTACTTCCACCATCTGTCCCTTTTTGCCCTTCCCTTTCACATCCTGCTTTAAGATCACTTTCATCGGCTTAACGCCCCTTTCTGTCATTCTTCATGCAAAATAGCCGTCAATGGCTTCGATCAACCGTTTCTTGACTGTCTCCACCGTAGTATCCGGCACCTCGCCGCCGGCGGTGGTGGAGTTGCCGCCGCCGCCCAGCGCCTCTACGATCACCTGAACGTTCACCTCGCCCAGCGAGCGGGCGGAGATATATACGCCTGTGCCCTTCTTATACAGCACGAAGGAGGCCTGTACGCCCTTGAGCGTCAACAGCTCGTCCGCCGCCTTGGCGGCAGTGACGCGATCGTATTCCTCGTCCAGCGCCACGATCGCCAGATCATCGCGGTAAAGCTCCGCCCTGCGGATGATGGCGTATCGGGTGATCATGGACTGGAGATCGCTCTGGAAGATCCGCTGTACGTCCTGCGTGTCGGCGCCGGCGCGGCGCAGATACGCCGCCGCTTCAAAGGTCCTGCCACCGGTACGGTTGGTGAAGTTTTTCGTATCCAGCACGATTCCCGCCAGCAGCGCCTCCGCCTCTGTGTGGAGAATATCCGTAGGCTCCACCAGATACTGCAGCAGCTCCGTGACCAGCTCGCAGGCGGAGGAGGCGTACGGCTCATGGTAGTTCAGCGCCATCTTCTCTATGTAACTGCTGCCGCGGCGATGATGGTCGATCACCGCCACCCGGTTACAGGTCTCCAGCAGCTCTTCCGACTCCACACTGCCGGGGCGGTTGGTATCCACCACCACCAGCAAACTGTCCGGCTGAACGCGTAAAAACGCCTCACTGCCGGTGATGAATACTCCGGCGTATTCCGGCAGCTCCTGCAAGCGCCGAAGCATGGGATGCACGGCGTTATTCTCCGTGTCCATCACGATCTGCGCCCGTTTGCCCCGCTTACGGGCAATACAGCAGATGCCTGCCGCCGCGCCCAGCGAATCCATATCGGCATAGCTGTGACCCATCACGTATATGTGCCGCGCTTCGTCGATCAGCTCACCCAACGCGTTCGCCATCACCCGGGATTTGACCTTGGTGCGCTTTTCCGTGACCTTCGCACGGCCGCCGTAGAACTCGAAGTTCATCCGGTCTTTCACCACCGCCTGATCGCCGCCGCGGGAGAGCGCCATCTCCAGCGCCATGGACGCGTTTTTGAAAAGCGCCTCAAAGCCGTCCGCGTCCCGCCCGATCCCGATAGACAGCGTGGCGGACACACCTTCGCCGGCAACTACCTCACGCACCGTTTCAAGCACACTGAACCGCTGTTCGGCAAAGGCGGCATAGTTCCGCTCCTCAAATAAAAAGAGGTACCGATCCCGATCATAGCCCAACAGCAGTCCGCCGGCGGTATCCGCCCAGGCATTCAGCCGCTCCTCCAACGCCGCCAGTACCGCCGAGCGCTTGCTCTCCGGACAGGCTTTCATCAGCTCTTCGTAGTTATCCACCATTAAGATCGCCAGCACCGGGCGCGTTAGCTCCAGCGAGGTGCGAAGCTGTTCCAGCTCCGTCACGTCCATCCAATAGGTGGTCGCCATCAGCCCGTCGCCCTGTCCGTCCTCCGGATAGCTCAAACTGCCGAATACGCGGTAAAGCCGCTGGTTCCACGATACCAGCTCGCCGCTTTCCCGCTTTCCCTCGTCCAGCCAGCGGCGGTTGAACGACGGGATCACCTGTTCCACCCGGTTTTCAAACACGCCGTCACGCTTTCCGGCGATCTGCAGGAACAGATCGTTTGCCCAAACGACCTCATCCGTTCCGGCGTCAAACACCATCATGGGAAGCGGCGCGTACAGCATATTACTCGAGCGCGCTGAATCCATACCGCCGGTGATGCGCTCAAGATACTGCCGCATACTCTGCTGGGTGCTTTTGCCCCTCTGACGGCTCACCAGAATCACCAGCACCACGACCGCCGCCTCGCCCAGCGCCAGCGTAAACTGCCGCATCAGCGCCGCCGCCGCCACGAACGCCGCCAGACACAGGGTGTAGAGCGCCGCGTTGGTGCGCAAGATCCGCGCCAGCCGTTTGTTCATTGTCATCGCCCCTTTCACAAAAGAGGATACCTGTCCATAATAACGATTGATTATACCACACTTTTCCGCCTTCTTCAACAAGGGAACGGATGTTTTTTCATCTTTTGTGAAAAGCCGCGCTTTCCCCCATGCAAAAAGGACCCGGCGCATACAGCGCCGGGTCCTCTATCGTGCTATTGGGCGGTTTCTTAATACATGCCGCCCATGTCGCCCATGCCGGGAGCGGGTGCCGGTGCCGGAGGCTCCGGCTTGTCAGCCACCAGGGATTCGGTGGTCAGCACCATACCGGAAACGGAGGCGGCGTTCTCCAGCGCGCAACGGGTCACCTTGGCGGGATCCACGATACCGGCGCCGATCATGTCGCAATAAGTTTCCTTATAGGCGTCGAAGCCGTAGCCGGTCTTGCCGGAGGATTTGACATTCTCCAGAATGACGGAGCCGTCCAGACCCGCGTTGGCGGCGATCTGGCGGATCGGCTCCTCCAGCGCCTTGGCTACGATCTGCACGCCGGTCTTCTCATCGCCCTCCACGCTCTCAAGCAGCGCGGCAACGGCGGGAATGGCGTTGACGTAGATGGTGCCGCCGCCGGCGACGATACCCTCTTCCACAGCCGCCTTGGTGGCGTTGAGGGCGTCCTCGATGCGGAGCTTCTTCTCCTTCATCTCGGTCTCGGTCGCGGCGCCAACCTTGATGACCGCCACACCGCCGGACATCTTGGCAAGACGCTCCTGCAGCTTCTCCTTGTCGTACTCGGAGGTGGTCACACCGATCTGGGCGCGGATCTGCGCCACGCGGTCGCGGATCGCCTGACTGTCGCCGGCGCCGTCCACAATGATGGTGTTTTCCTTGGTGACCTTGACCTGACGGGCACGGCCCAGCATGCTCACGTCGGCATTCTTCAGCTCATAGCCCAGCTCCTCGCTGACGACCTGACCGCCGGTGAGGATGGCGATATCCTGCAGCATCTCCTTGCGGCGGTCGCCGAAGCCGGGCGCCTTGACGCACACCACGTTCAGCGTGCCGCGCAGACGGTTGACGATCAGCGTGCTCAACGCCTCGCCCTCCACGTCCTCGGCGATGATGAACAGCTTCTTGCCGGACTGTACCAACTGCTCCAACAGGGGCAGAATGTCGCTGATAACAGAGATCTTCTTATCGGTGATGAGGATATACGCATCGTCAATGACCGCTTCCATCTTCTCGGTATCGGTGACCATATAGGGGGTGATATAACCGCGGTCGAACATCATGCCCTCTACCACCTCGCTGTACGTTTCGGCGGTCTTGGACTCTTCAATGGTGATCACGCCGTCGGCGCTGACCTTCTCCATCGCCTCGGCGATCAGCTTGCCGATGGTCTCGTCGCCGGAGGAGACGGTACCTACACGGGTAATATCGCTGGTGCCGCTGACCGGCTTGCTCTGGGCGTGGATCGCCGCCACCGCGGCGTCGACCGCCTTGGCGATACCCTTCTTCATCACGATAGGATTGGCGCCTGCCGCCAGATTCCTCAAGCCCTCACGCACCATCGCCTGTGCCAGAAGCGTAGCGGTGGTGGTGCCGTCACCGGCAACGTCGTTGGTCTTGGTGGACACTTCCCGCACCAGCTGGGCGCCCATGTTCTCAAACGGATCCTCCAGCTCGATCTCCTTGGCGATAGAAACGCCGTCGTTGGTAATCAGGGGCGTGCCGAACTTCTTGCCCAGCACCACGTTGCGGCCCTTGGGACCCAGCGTGACTTTTACGGTATCCGCCAGCTGATTAACGCCGGCTTCCAGTGCTTTGCGGGCATCCTCGCCCCGCTTGATGATTTTAGCCATAACAATAAACCTCCCAATTCAGAGAAAATAATACGGTACGTCGCCTTATTCCACAATGGCAAGAATGTCGCCCTGCTTGACGATGATGTACTCCTCGTCCTCCAGCGTGATCTTGGTGCCGGAATACTTGTCGGTGATCACCTTGTCGCCGGGCTTGACGGTCATCGTCACGGTCTTGCCGTCCACCGTGCCGCCGGGACCTACGGAGATCACTTCCGCCACAGAGGGCTTCTCCTTGGCAGAGCCGGTCAGGATGATGCCGCTCTTGGTGGTCTCCTCCGCCTCGGTCATCTTCAGCACGACGCGGTCTGCAAGCGGTGTCAGTTTCATAACAGTTCCTCCTTATATGTTTATTAAAAACGATTTCAGCGTTAGCACTCAATCCGCAGGAGTGCTAACGCTGATTATGATACCACAATATGCCAGATTTGCAAGGGGAAAAACGCAAAAAGATAAAAATTCACAAATTGGTAAAAATCACACCTGCGCCGTGGCGTTGCAGTCGCATCCGGCAGGTCCGAAAAACCGCACGGGGCGGTCGCTTAAACGGATGGTCACGTCGTCGGAGGTGACACATTCGCCGTCAAGACAGGTAACGATATCGCACCGGTCGGAGCGGATACGCACCGTCTTGGGCGTATGGCAGGAGGCGTATTGGGGGAACTGCCGCCAGTTGCCCTTGGAGTAGGGACCCACGAACTGCAAGAAGGCGACGCGGGAAACTTTTTTCACGATCAGCGTTTCCAGCACGCCGTCGTCCATCCGCGCCTGCGCCACCGGCATAAAGCCGCCGCCGTAGTAGCGCCCGTTGCACACCGCCACCAGCGCGTAATCGCCCTCCGTCGCCACGCCGTCCAGCTCCACCGTCCAGTGGGAGGATATCTTGCGGAACAGGAAATTCACCGCCAGCGCCGCCACGTAACTGCCCTTGCCGTTGAGCATGGGGCTGTCGCCGTATTTATGTACGTCCTGCGCCACCCGGGCATCCAGTCCGGAACAGGCGATGGTCAGGGCGATCCTGCCGTTGACATCGATGGTATCCATACGGAAAGCGGGCGCGTCCCACAGGTTCTCCGCGTCGCAGAAGCGCTCGGCGTCCGCGCCGAAATTCTTGAGAAAATCGTTGCCGGTGCCGATGGGGATCACCGTCATAGCGGCGTTTTCCCAGCCCGCGATCCCGTTGGCGACCTCGTTGGCAGTCCCGTCACCGCCGCAGGCGTAAAACCGCAGTTCCTCGCCGCTTTGGCAGAGCTTCTGCGCCAGCTCCGTGGCGTGACCCTGCCGCCTGGTCAGGATACATTCCACCTGCTGGGCGTGGTTTTGCCGCAGTGACTCCGCCATGTCATAGATCCGCTGGCGGCTGTCGGTCTTCCCTGCCGCGGGATTGATGATAAAGATATGTTTCATACGATCCTCCTCCCGGTGGAAACGCGATCATTTCCCCCATTATAGCACACAGCTTGCCGGCAATTGGTAAACAAACTGAAAACACGCTACACGCGCTTCCCGTACGCAAACACGTCGCACTTGATCATGCCGTTATAGAGCTTGCGCTTTTTGTCCGCCGGTGCGCCGAAGGTGCGCTCAAACTCCGTATGACTGCTGAGGATCAGCGTGCGCCAGCCCTCCGGCAGTGCGCGCCAGACCTTGCCGAACGCCCGATACAGTTCCTCCGCCTCCGCTTTTTCCATGAGCCGTTCGCCGTAGGGCGGATTGGTGACGAGCTGGCCGTAGGGGCTGTCCCGGTGGAAACGGCGCATATCCGCCGTTTCAAACCGCACCGCGTCCTCCACGCCGGCTTTGCGGGCGTTGCTTCGGGCGATCTCCACGGCTTTGGGGTCAATGTCGCCGCCCCAGATATCATATGCGCCGCGGAACTCCTTGTCCCGCGCCTCCTCCCGCGCCGATGCCCAGATCCGCTCCGGCAAAAACGCCCAATCCATGGCGGCAAAGGCGCGGCGCAGACCGGGCGCCCTGTTTTTGGCGATCAGCGCCGCCTCGATAGGGATTGTGCCGCTGCCGCAAAACGGATCGCAGAACGGGTCCTTGCCGCGATAGCGGCTCAACAGCACCATCGCCGCCGCCAGCGTCTCCCGAAGCGGCGCCTCCACGCCCACGGCGCGATAGCCGCGCTTATAAAGGCCCTCGCCGCTGCTGTCCAGCGCCACGGTGACCTGATCTTTTTGAATGGAGAACCGAATCTGATACAGCCGCCCGTCCTCCGGAAAATGCCCTATGGGATAGCGCTGCTTCAGCCGTTCCACCACGGCTTTTTTGATGATGGACTGGCACGCCGGCACGGAGAAGAGCCGGGAGGAGATGCTGTATCCCTTCACCGGAAACGCGTCGCGCTCGCCCAGATAGTTTTCCCACGCGATGGCGCGCACACCCTGAAACAGCTCCTCGAAACTGCGCGCCGGAAATTGCCCCAGCACCAGCAGCACCCGTGCGCCACAGCGCAGATTCACGTTCAGTCTGGCGCAGTCCGCGTCACTGCCGCGGCAGAGGATATGCCCGTTGTCCGCCTGCACGTCCTCCAGTCCCAGACGGCGCACCTCGTCGCCCACCAGTTTTTCCAGCCCCAAAAGGCAGGGGATCATATAGGTATTCATACGCGTCTCCTTGCGGATAATATATAGAAAGTATAACCGCCCCGACGGAAAAGCGCAAGGTAAAATAGGGGTAGCGCAACCGACTTTTTTCGTGTATAATAAAAGCGCAAGGTGGTGTTCCGCCGATGCAACTTGAAGTTGCGCAAAAAAAAGAGCGGCGCAAACGGAAGTTGGTAGTCTTTCACGCGCCGGAGGCGTACACTATCCAGCAAGAGAAACGGAGGAACGTCGTCCATGGCATTCGGAGATCGGTTACAGGAGATACGCCGCAGGAACGGTTTGACGCAGGAGCAGTTTGCCGAGGCGCTGAACGTGTCGCGGCAGGCGGTGAGTAAGTGGGAATCCTCCCGGGGCTATCCGGAGATCGAAAAGATCCTCTATATCTGCAACCGCTATCAGGTGCGTCCGGACGAACTGTTTGCCGACGAGGTGATGCTTCATGCCGCCGCGCCGCGGAACGATCCGCCGCCCGAGGGCAATCTGCACAGCGCCTTGTCCGGTTTTTGCTCCAATCTCTCACCGAAAAATAAATGGCTGGGTCTGGGCGTGTTGGCAGGGGTAGGTTTTCTCTCCGTGTTGATCGCCCTATGCCTGAAGGGAGGGACAACCAATATGGAAGCTATCATTTGGATCGCCGCCATCATCCTTTTCGGCGTGATGGAGGGTCTCACCGCCGGTCTTACCTCGATCTGGTTCGTGCTGGGCGGCGTGGCGGGGCTGATCGCCGACGTATGCGGCGCGCCGATCTGGTTGCAGGTGGTGCTGTTTTTCGTGGTATCCATCGTGTCGCTGATCGCCACGCGTCCGCTGGTCCGCAAATTTGCCGCTAAAAACACCGTCGCCACCAACGCCGATCGGGTACTGGGCGCCACAGCCCGCGTCACGGAGGAGATTGACAACACCGTGCCCGCCGGCGCTGTGTATGTGGACGGCAAGACGTGGTCCGCCCGCAGTGAGACCGGCGCGCTCATTCCCGTGGACGCCATGGTGCGCGTGAAGCGTATGGAGGGCGTAAGGCTCTTTGTGGAGGAGGCGGAGTAGTCCCGTGTCGATCGTATTCATTGCCATTACAGCAGTGGCGGTGTGGGCGCTGATTCGCCTGTTCTCCCGCAGATAACGCAGTATTCCCTATCGCATGACCGAAGATACATATTTTATTGAGGAGGAACCAACTATGCCTGATTTCGGAACCGTTGCTATCATCATTCTCATCGCTGTCGTTCTCATTGTGATCGTCAGCAACATCCACGTGGTCCAGCAATCCCGCGCCTATGTGGTGGAGCGTCTGGGCGCCTTCCACTCCGTGTGGGGTACGGGTCTGCACCTGAAGCTCCCGTTCATTGAGCGGGTGGTCAAGAAAGTCAGCCTCAAAGAGCAGGTGGCGGACTTTGATCCCCAGCCGGTGATCACCAAGGATAACGTGACCATGCAGATCGACACGGTCATCTATTTCCAGATCACCGATCCCAAGCTGTACACCTACGGCGTGGAGTATCCCATGAACGCCATTGAGAATCTCACCGCCACCACGCTGCGTAACATCATCGGCGATCTGGAGCTGGACCAGAGCCTGACCAGCCGTGACACCATCAACGCCAAGATGCGCACCATTCTGGACGAGGCGACCGACCCCTGGGGCATCAAAGTCAACCGGGTGGAGCTGAAGAACATTCTGCCGCCCCGCGAGATCCAGAACGCCATGGAAAAGCAGATGAAGGCGGAGCGTGAACGCCGCGAGGCGATCCTGCAGGCGGAAGGTCAGAAGCAAAGCCAGATCCTGGTGGCGGAAGGTGAAAAGCAGTCCGCCATTTTGAAAGCGGATGCCGCCAAGCAGGCGCGGATCATGGCGGCGGAGGCGGAAGCCACCTCCATCATGAAAGTTCAGCAGGCACTGGCGGATTCCCTGCGCCTTTTGAATGAGGCGGCGCCTAACGATCAGGTCATCAAGCTCAAGGCGCTGGAGGCCTTGCAAAAGGTGGCGGACGGTCAGGCGACCAAGATCATCATTCCCAGCGATCTGCAGGGTCTGGCAGGTCTTGCCGCCGGCACTCAGGCGCTGTTGAGCGACAAGAAATAAGCGATACCGAAAAAAACGAGGCAGGGACGTATCCCTGCCTCTTTTTTATCCGATCGCCACCAGCGGCACCGTTTCCTCCGGCGTAATGCCGAACTGCGCCAGAAACCGCCGCGCCTCTTCTTCCCATTTCGGATCGTTCAAATACCGGGGATAGTGGGCGTCGCATCCCAGCACGGCGCGGCAGTTCTCCTCCGCCGCCACCTCCCAGAACCGGCGGGCGGGATAACACCGCCCCATGCGCAGACCCAAAAGGTTCACCTCCAGCGGTACGTTCCGCCGGTTTGCCGCCTGACAGATGCGCCGCATCTGGGCGCGGTACAGCGCCTCGTCCGTTCCCGTGTAGTGGAACACGTCGGGGTGCGCCACGTAGGTAAAAAGCCCCGTTTCGATCCCCTCTTCCACCTCGTCGGCGTAGCGCCGAAGCCGCCCGTCGTCCGCGCTGGCGTTGGCGGTATATAAACTGTCCGTTTCGCTGTCGAGATAGTGCTGCCCCAGGATCATATACTCACAGCCGTTTTGCCGCAGCAGATCCATCAGTTCTGAAAAGTGCGCCGGATAATATTCCGCCTCCACCCCCGCGTGGATCTCGATGCGTCCGGCATATTCGTCCCGCAGTGCCCGGACGGTCTGAAAATACTCCGGCGCCTGCCCTACCTCCATGCGAAACCAGGAGGCAAGACCGGGATAGGGCGTATGGTCGGAAAAGCCGAGGATCTTCATGCCGCCGGCAATGGCGGCTTCAATATACGCCCGCTCGTCCGACTCGGCGTGATTACAGCGCCACGTATGGGTATGATAGTTGGCAAACATAAAAGGTCTTCTTTCTCTCTCCTCTTCCCTTGTCCCGTCAGATCCGCGTCACCAGCGGGATGATCATGGGACTGCGGCGGGTGTTTTTATACAGGCAGTTGCTCACCGCCGTACGCACGGTGCGGCTCACATCGCCGTCGTCCCGGCGGCGGCGCTGGCTCATCTGCTCCACGGCGCTCTCCGCCACATGGCGCAGTTCCTGCATCAGCTCTTCCGATTCCTTCACGTAGATAAACCCGCGTGTCACGATCTCCGGCGGGCAGAGAAGTCCGCTGTCATGGCTGGAAAGCGTCACCACCACGACCACCATGCCGTCCTTGGCGAGGATCCGCCGATCGTTGAGCACCACGGTACCCACGTCGCCCACGCCGCTGCCGTCCACGAACACTTCGCCGGCGGGAACGGTGGTTTCGCACTTCATGTGCTTGGTGGTCAGCTCGATCACCGCGCCGTTTTCCGCCACGCAGATATTCTCCGGCGCCATGCCCATAGATTCCGCCACACGCTTGTGGATCTGAAGCATCCGCTGTTCACCGTGTACGGGGATAAAGAATTTGGGGCGCACCAGCGCGTGGACGATCTTCAGCTCCTCCTGGCAGGCGTGACCCGACACGTGGAGCATATCCGCCTTGTCGTACACCACGTCCACGCCCTTGCGGAACAGCTCGTTGATCACGCGCCCGATGGTGATCTCGTTGCCGGGGATGGCGCTGGCGGAAATGATCACCTTGTCGCCGGCGCCCACGTCCACCTGCCGGTGGGTGGAAAACGCCATGCGGTACAGGGCGCTCATCTCCTCGCCCTGCGAGCCGGTGGTAATGATCACCTGCTGGGATACCGGCAAGCCTTTGAGCCGGTTGAGATCCACCAGCGTATTCTTCGGCACCTTGATATACCCCAGATCAATGGAGGTCTTGAGCACGTTTTCCATGGAACGTCCCGTAACCGCCACCTTTTTGCCGGTCTCCGCCGCCGCGTCCAATACCTGCTGGATACGGTGCACGTTGCTGGCAAAGGTGGTGACGATGATCCGCTTCTGACAGCCGGCAAACTGGCGCTGGAACGTCTGCCCCACAGCGTGTTCGCTCATGGTATAGCCGGGGCGCTCCACATTGGTGGAATCCGCCAGCAACGCCAGAACGCCCTGCTTGCCCAGCTCGCCCAGCCGCGCCAGGTCGATCACCTCGCCGTCAATGGGCGTGGAGTCGATCTTGAAATCGCCGGTCTGCACCACGGTACCCATGTGGGTGTGGATGGCAAACGCCACCGCGTCCGGGATAGAGTGGTTCACATGAATGAACTCCACCTGAAACTTTCCTGCCCGCACCGTCTGCCCTGCTTCCACGGTGACGAGTTTTACACTGCCGCCCAAACCGTATTCCTGCAGTTTCAGCCGGATCAGTCCGGCTGTCAGGCGCGTGCAGTAGATGGGCAGATTGATCTTGCGCAATACGTACGGGATCGCACCGATATGATCCTCATGCCCGTGGGTGATGAACAGACCGCGCAGGCGGCTTTTGTTCTTCTCCAGATACGTCACGTCGGGGATCACGCAGTCGATGCCGTACATATCGTCCCCGGGGAACGCCATGCCGCAGTCCACCACGATGATCTCGCCGCCATACTCGTAGGCGGTCATATTTTTGCCGATCTCGTTCAGACCGCCCAAGGGGATAATTTTGAATTTTTCTGCCATAGATACTCCTTTTTCCTGCCGCGGACGCACCGAACAAAGCCGCCCCTGCCCGGCAGGCGCAGCAAGCCTTTCGGCGCGGCGGATCCGAACGGCCCTGTATCGCCGCCGGGATTCCCCCGCTGTCCGAACGCGTCAAGATGCGGTTGTTTTATTTTGATCGCGGACGCCACGCTCCGCGAAACACACAAAAAAGCCGATGCATCTTCTGCACTTTGTACAAATCATACCACGCTTTTCCGGTTTTGTACACCCCTAACTTTCAGACAAATTCCCTCTGCTTTCGCCGCGATAAAAAAACATGCTTTCCTTTCCATTTTTATTCTTGACAAGCTGTTAAGTGATGTGGTATAGTATTCCTTGCCCTATTTGGGGAATATGGCGGCATAGCTCAGTTGGCTAGAGCATGCGGTTCATACCCGCAGTGTCCCCGGTTCAAATCCAGGTGCCGCTACCATGGGCGGGAGGGTGCGCACCGCACCTCTCCCGCCATTCCCAAAGGCCCGTTGGTCAAGTGGTTAAGACACGGCCCTTTCACGGCTGTAACATGGGTTCGAGTCCCGTACGGGTCACCATTTATCGGTCAGCCCATTCGGGCTTGCCGATACGGAGGCTTAGCTCAGCTGGTTAGAGCGCCTGCTTCACACGCAGGAGGTCACTGGTTCGAGTCCAGCAGTCTCCACCAACCGCAACCCCTTGTGCTGCAAGGGGTTGCGGTCTTTTTTCAGAAATCCGAAGCGCGCATATTTTGTTCAATCGTGCCATAATTTCGGTGCATTTTGCACCATTTAAGCCGTTTTCTGTGTCAAAGTGTGTCACCGCTTTATGTCTACTACGCCTTCTTGCTACAGCATTTCATCCCTTGCTTTTTTGCAGTTCTGTGTCATTTTTTCTTATGTAAACCATAAAAAGCGGCATCCTACGCTCCTTCCTCTTGAAAGGCAACACAAACTTTGTTACGAGTCTCTTCTTCCCTGCTGAGCCTGTCATAGTGCGTATACACGCGCAACGTCATATCCACCGAGCTGTGTCCTGCCAAATATTGGATCTCCTTGATGTCGAGCCCCGCTTCAAATAATCGGGTGATATAGGTATGCCGAAGAATATGTGCGCTAAATTTTTTGCCCGGCAACTCTCTTTCAATGATTTTCCACATACTTTTATACGATGAAATTGTCAGCGGCTGGCGGTTTTTCATGGCGATCACATACTGGGAACGGCGCTTTTTCATTTCCTCTTTAAGCCACGTTTCCAGCACTTCCGGTATGGGAACATCTCTCTTTCCCGCCCTTGTTTTCAGCTCCTCACAGATTGTTGTTTCGTACCTTCGCATGACGGCGTTGTGGCTGATGTGGATGACACCCCGCTCAAAATCTATATCATCCCACCGCAGTGCTATGATCTCGCCTCTGCGCATGCCGGTATGCAGTGCGATCAGCAAAAAAGCCTTTGCGCGCGGGTTTTTTACAGCGCACAACAAATGATGGCATTCATCTTTTGTCAACGTGCCTTTTTCAGGTGTCTTCTTCCCTCCCGCCTTTAGCATACTGCTAACGGGGCTTCGCAGCACCAGTCGATTTTCCTCCGCAACTTTGAATATACTGCGCAGATGGATCAGTACTTTCGACTGCAGGGAATTGCTCTTATCGCTCAACCCCACCATAATACTTTGAATATGCATCGGCGTAATATCCCGGAGCTTATATCCTCCGAGAGCCGGTAAAATATGCTGGTTCAAAACATATTTGATGCTGTCCAGACTTTTTTCCCGCAAATACGGTTTCTTATAAAGGTTATACCACATCTGGGCAAAGTGTCCGAAGGTTTCCTCGCAACACACGTTGATCCCGCTGAAGTTCAAGACCTCCAATTCCATGATCTTGTTATCCAGCTCTTCCTGTGTCTTTGCGCGCAGGAATTTTCGTTCTCCGTTGGGGAGAGTGACCGCTTTTCTGTATACTTTTTTACTTTCTTGATTGCTTTCGTTCATCATTTGGCGTTCTCCTTTCCAATAACGCCTTGCAATGCAGGTTGCCTCTTACACTATAGCCGCTGCCAGCTGATATGGCAACACTCCCACAGGCATTTATTTTTCTGAAGAAGATCTTTATTCTTAGTGGTTGCCCCGGAATCATCCGGAGTAACCACGTCTTCATCGTATTCTCCATGGATTTGCGGGGATCTCATCTGAAAATGACTCTTGCGTGTTCCCCTGCAAATATGCTTCCAACGATTCCAGCGTAACCAAGTACTTTTTCCCCACTTTCGTATGCGGTATGCTTTTTGACCGCACCAATCGGCGAATCGCAGTTTCTGTCAGACACGTATTTGGATCTTCTGCACGCAGCCATTCTGCGGCTTCTTTGATCGTTCTGATATGCACCATTGTTTCTTGCCTCCCCTACTGCATTTGCGCAGCCGTAATGCTGAAGCTTACCTTCCACCGGCTGTTAATACGGAAACTCTTTATTACGCACTCCATGATTCATATAATGCGTCTTCCCCTACCCTCTCACAATACACCACCAGACGCTGTTTGCCGCCGGAGGCGTAGGGATGGCATGTAAGCAGGGTGAGGAGATCCCGCCCCGGTTGGACTAGGATACTGTCGCTGTCGGTGGGAACGATGATTCGTTTTTCCACCACGCGGTAGGTCAGTGTCCCCCACAGGTTGGTCAGTTGGACGGTGTCCCCTTCCTGTATCTGATCCAGATAGCGGAAGTATGCCGCGCTGTGCCAACCCCGGTGTCCTGCAATGACGCAGTTGGTATTCTCTCCGCCGACGGGCAGGGACGTGCCGCCCAGCACGCAGGCGCCCAGCGCCAGATGCTCCGGTGTGGCGCCTAACAGCAGCGGCATATGAACAGATATAGCCGGGATCTCCAGCGCACCCACCACGCCATCCGCTATATCATAGGGCGTCAGATCTATGTCGCTGCGCGAAAACGCATCCGACTCCTCAAGGATGTCCTGTTCGCTCTCATAGAGCCATTGGTTATACTGTTTCATTTGTTGCAAAAGCACTGTAAAGGGGTTTTCCTGTACAGTGCTTTCTGTCTTATCCGGCGGCATATGCGCTTCAAGAAACTGCTCTGCCGCCTCATCGGATCGACGTTCCAGTACATAGCCGCGCAGGTGAGGAAAGGCGATCACCGCCGCGCCCAACAGCACCAACAGGATCGCGGCTCCCCATCTTATTTTCCTTTGCATCTTCTTCTCCTTACCAGCAGACAAACCGTCAGCAATGCGGTAACTGCCAATACCGGTATCCATACCTTTGCCCATACGCTCCTCGTCTGTCCCTCGGCGGCTTCCTCTGCATGCTCTTCCGGTAAAAGCGGTTCGGCATGTTCCACTCGCACCCCCCGCACCAGCAGACGATGCGTGTTGATCCCATAAGGCGTGCAGGTGATAAGCGTACAGTAATCCCTCCCTCGCTCAATGGCGAGCGGAGCGGTATCACCCGGCTCTACCACGCGGATCTGATCCACTTCGTAGACCAATGTTCCATTCAGCACTTTAAGCATAAACTGATCTCCCGTCTGCAATTTGCCGAGATCGGAAAATATCTTGCTGCTCGATAAACCGCTGTGTCCCGAAAGCGCCGTATGCGTATCGGTGCCTCCCACGGGAAGCGAACTGCCGATCAGATGTCCGACGCCGTATGAAAGCGCCTCTGCGCCGGTACCGTGGTAAATGGGCAGTCTGGTGCCGAGCTTCGGTATCTCCACGTAGCCCATCACACCGTTTCCGGCGAGATTCAGCAGGGATGTATACTGCATTGCCTCGCGTTTGTCTGTTGAAACCTGTGCCGCCTCGACGCCGTCGGCAAGCATGGTGTTATACATCTGTGCGGCACGGTACGCCTCCTGCAGCGTTTCGTCCGATACCTGTTCCATGGCTTCCTGATAAACGGCTTGCACTTCGGAGCGAAACCGCTCGGCAAGAACGCGGCCCATCACCAACCAGAGGAAAAGGATTGCCGCCACAGCAAAACAAGCTATGGCGGCAATCTTTCTGCCGTTATTCTTCTTCGGCGTCTTCATCGCTTTCCCTTTTCCTGCTCAATACCAACCACGCACCGGCACCCAGCAGCAAAACGCCGCCCAGCGTAAACATCCACATACCGTAGGAACCGGTCTGCGGCAGGGTAAATCCGCGTGTGTTGATGACAGTAAACGGCACTATCGCATGGCCTTGCGTCATGGAGACGGTCTCATCGTTGACGGTTGCCGTAGCAGTTATATCATCCACCCAGCAGATTCCGCAGTTGGAATAGCTTTGCTCCTGGGCAATGCTTAAGGTTATGGCATGATCTAACAGCGTATAGCCGGCATCGGTTTGGATCTCCGTAACGGTATAGGTGTCGTTCTCCATACCCTTAATGATCAGATGACCGTTCCACGGGACAAACGCCGTGGCATCCTCCGCGTCTTCTACATGACCGGTCACATAGTAAACACCGCTGATCAGCGTACCGGTCAGATAGTATTCATCCGTCTCATTGTAGATATTGAACTGCACGTTGCTGTAGTCGCCCTGATTGTCACTGAACTGTTTTGTTAGATCAATGCCGTAGGTATAGACGTGAGTATCGCTTTGCAGGGTGTCAAAGTGTGCGGTGTTGGTGCGCTTCCATGTGAGCTGCGCCGCGTTGTTATTGGGCGTATCGCCCAGCGTAAAGGTGCTGTTGCTGTTGAGCACCGCGGAGTAGGTCAGGCGCATATAGCATCCGCTGTATCCCGTTTCCGGATCGGAGTCCTCATGATGATAGGTGCGGGACACATTTATGGCGGTAAGCCCATGGGATGTCAAATCTACCGTCATGGTCTTTCCGTCCTCCGAAAAAGACGTGGTGTAGTAATGATTGCTATTGCCCGTCCAATTTGTCAACTTCTGCGTGCAAGCGGCATCGCTGAAAACCTCCACGCTCACCGGATCTTCGGTGAAGGTCAAACCGGCTGACAATGTATCCTCAAAGGTGTAGGTGGTCAAATAGTTTGCTGTAGAGGTAATGGTGGGAATATGGCTGATAATCTGGTACTCCAGTTTGTCGCCTGCCGAGGCGGACACGGCATGAGCGTAACCGTCATTGATTAGTGCCGAGCCGTTATTGTTCCCGGTGTCCGCCGCCGCTTCGCGCACAGTCTTATCCAGCGTGGCAAGCCCGGTTTCATTCTTGGGATAGACCGTCACATCATAGTTCCATTCCGTACCGTCTATGGTCGTCATAGGCAAGCTCACAAGAAACGGATCGACCGTAGCCGTCACATAATCAGGCACACGGGTTTCCACCACCAAATAGAGTCCCAGCGGAAGCCCCGTCACCTGACTCCTGCCGTGGTCATCCGTCAGCGGCATAGCCGTTCCGTAGGTACGTGCCAGCCCTTCCAAGGCATTCTTTGTTTGCAGATGCTTTGTTGCGAGTTTGGTGTTTAGCGCGTCGATCAGTGTATCGGAGGTATAGCCGCTCTCAATTGTCGCCAGCTGGTTCAAGCCCAACAGGTCTTTGAACTCTGAAATCAACTGATTGCTCTGAGTACCGACATCAAAAGAGTAGAGATCCTGTGTCCAGTTTTCCGAATTATATAGCGGTGTGTAAAAATCCGCCACTTTCACGTAGGTAAACTCCACGCCTCGGATAGAGTAGCTGTACGACTGATTGTTCTCCGATCTGAAATTGGGCAGCTCCTCACTGCTCAATATTTCGACGAGTTCATCGTTATACAAGCCGGTGGAAGGGGTAGTAAAGTCCCAATCGGCGTAGATCTCCTGCATGCGCGTTTTATCATACTTATAGACTGTCAGGGATGCGGTGCGTGTGGTATCGACGGTGGCGGTATCTACCGTGGCGGCAAAAGCCGGAACGGAGAGTGCCAGTGCCATGACAAATGCCATGACTGCGGTAAGGGTGCGTTTGATTCGTTTCATTGGTGTTTCTTCCTTTCAAATGTTTTTTTCGCAAAATATAAGCCCGCGCACAGCGCGAGCGTTGCGACATAAAAAATAGACAGCGTCTGATCGCTTCCGGTAAATGGCAGCTCTGTAATACGCGTATTGACGGCGGTAAGCGTCAGCTCATACAGGTATGCTCTGCCGCAGTATAGCTCCGCCTCCGGCGGCGCTTCCTGCACATTTATTTCCAGCGGTAACCTCCCTGTCCAGAGGGGCTGTGACATCAGTGAATAACCTGCCGCGGTACTGATCTCTATGACGCGATAACAAATCGTGGCACGTGCCGGTAATTCAGTCCAGCACACGACCCCGTCCGCGCCGGTGGTCTGCTGTCCCACGTTGGTCCATGCGCCGCCGCCCACCGATTGCTGCAGCAAAAGTGTGACACCCTGCATAGGCAACTTATCCGGCGTCTGCTTATAAATTTTGACGGTTCCGGTGCGCCGGGTATTCTCGCGAGTTTGGATAACGGTGGTGTTTCGCTGTGACAGCGTAACGGGATAGACGGTATCATCGCCCCAGTATCCGTGCGCCGCGGCGGTTTCCCGATAGGTGTAATCGCCCAGCAGCAATCCCTCTATCCGCAAAATACCATCCTGATCGGTATAATCCTCAATGATCGCTATATTGTCGCGGTACAGGGTATATCCCACGCCGGCAATCGGCATCCCTGTTTCCTCGTCAATCTTCCGGATCTCCAACGCGGCGCGGGAGAGCGTATTGCCAAAGGTCACGCTTGCCGTGCCGCCAGACGGTACCGTTACCGTCTGCGCCTCTTGCGGCTCATAGCCGGCGGGGACGGATTCCGTCACCGTATAGCTTCCGGGCTTCAGCATGGTCAGCGTCCAGTGTCCCGTATCGTCCGTAGTCTGAGTGCCGCTGTATCCGTCAGGACCGGTCACTGTAAACTCTACGCCGGACACCTGATCATCCTCGGATGTTTTTGTCAGTGACAAGCTGCCAAGCGTTTCCGTTTGCAACTTAAAATACGCCGGAACAGGGTCTCGGATGTTACTGCCGATGGTCACCACATCCTGATATGTGGACGATGCCCACACCACCGTAGATTTTGTATTCAACCCCTGCCGCTCTGTCTGAAAAGTAACTGCGCTTGTTATAGGCTCTGTGCAGGAAATGGTCATGGTATTGCCGCTGCAACTGACTGTTACGCCTTTGGATGAGGCAAAGGGATAAGACGACAGCACGCCGTTGGCGTCTGTAAGCGTGATACTGTATTGGTTGCCGTCCCAGGTCAGTGTGTGAGTCGGTGCGTTGCCAATATAGCGTGCAGAAAAACTGGGAACAGTCAGATGCTGTTTCACAGAGGTCACAATAGAGTTGTAGTAAGAGAGAATGTCCGCGCGGAGCGGGTGATTCGCATTGACCTGGCTGAGTATGGATTTAACGCCGCTGGGCGGCGCCACATAGTTGAAACTGGCATCACGCTCGCCCACTACTGTTTCCCAAATCAAGTATTGCGTCGCATAAGCTTTTGCCATCTTTGGCCAGTCGTAGGTGCTTTTTACGCCGGGCGAAACATAGGCGTACCAGCCGTTGCCGGTAACGGTACCGTTATTGCGGGTATGCTGAATGGGACCGCTGTATCCATAGAGCAGGATACGTCCTACCCAGTCCTGCATTTCTCTGGCGGTCAGAAGATCGTTTCTGGCAGCGGCGTTGTTCCAAAAGCCAACCGCTGTAGTACTGCTATTGCTTAACGTACCACCTTCTGCCAGTGGACCGCCGGGCTCGATGCAATAGGCGATATTGCCGCTGTATGAACCCGTCACGATGATAGGCACGGATGTGTTGGTGGCACCGCTGGAATAGCCGTTCTTGAACGTCAGGGCGCCGTGTCCCCATTTGGTTGTCCAGTTGCTGTCCAGCCGCGCATCATCATCTGCGAGCGGCAGACGGTAAAGATATGTTTTTGTGTCCGACGCTTCCGCCGTGTGGAGGACCCGACCGGGAAATACAGCGTACAGAAAACACAACGTTCCCAACAGCAATAGCAGACTGTGTTTTATGCCTCTTTTCATTTCATTGTTTCTCCCTCTCTTTTGAAAAATGGGCGCAAAAAAGAGGCGCCGAAGCGTCTCTTTCTTGCCGTATTGCCGCCGCGTTTATCCACGGCCTGTAAATATCTCGTAGATGCCGTCTCCCGTGTCCTCCGCCCAGATCCATGTGGCGGTATCGCCCTCTTTCAAATGGATCTTCAAATCGTCCATGATCCATTGCTTGATATAGGGTGCGTCTTCTGCTGTAAATACCATCGGCGTATCGTATCCTGCCATGGTGGCCGGATCCAGAATCAATCCGATACTCTCGGCGTACCCCTTGCCCCACTCGACGTACGATGATATGTCAAACGGAGTCTCCTGCACAAGTTGCGGCGTGTAGTTGTCCTGATAGCTTGCACCGCAGCGGCTGCACTTGTGCAGCGTATATCCCTGCGATGCTGTGGTAGGCGCTACCACCGTCACCGTATAGCTGTGACCCAATGCGGTCTTCTCCTGACCTCGATAACCGGCGCCGCAGGCACAGGTGTAAAGCGTATAGCCGCCTTCCGTACAGGTCGGAGGCACGGTGCTTGCCGCGTAATTGTGGATATGCGTAGCAGACGGGGACGCAGACCGCTGACCTGAAGTGTCTGACGAATTCTGCCTTGTTCCGATACCTGCGGAGACCTCCGCTCCGCTGTCGGTACCTTCTGCGTGGGACGGCGGTTCCTTTTCTGCAGGATCTGAAGTCGCCGGCGCGCCTTCGCCGGTAGATGCTTGCTCTTCTCCATCAGCGGCGAATGGTATTGCTATAACTTCTTCTGCGTCTGCTGCTGCCTGTTCTTCACGGTCTTCCGTCTGTTCCCGGCGGAGCGCATCTACCTGCTCATCTGCATCCGTCTCCCGCACAGGGCTACCGCTGCACGAACACAGTAACAGCGCCGATACGACAAGAGCAACCAAACCGTACCGCTTACATTCTCTCATTGGATCCTCCTTTCCTTCTCTCCCCTCCGACGCCTTTCAACGCCGGAGGGGATGTCCGCTTTGTTTTGGCAGTCTGATCGTATCACGATCATAGCCGAAATAACAAGGGCATGCAAGAAGGAGTTTTACGGAAAAACATCCGAAAAATCAACCGCGGATCGGATCCGTCAGCTCATACAACTCGCAAAGGTTCTCGATTCCCTGCTTCTTGATCTTCTGAACCGTCTTGTCCGTCACTTCCAACACCTCTGCGATCCGCTCAACCGTTATATGCTCTATATAAGTCATGCGGATCACCGCCGCCTGGCGGCTATCGAGCAAAGAGATAAAGTGCCGTAGCCGGTCGTGCTCGCGCTCCATCGGATAGAGCTCTCCGATGATCCGCTGCACGATCTCGCGGTTGGCTTCCTCTGCCTTCTGACGGAAGCTGACGGCAATTTGATGTGTTTTGTCATAATTGACGTGCCCGGATGTACCGCCTGTATTTTCCCCGTGGCAAAATACCATGGCTTCCAACATTTCCTGCTCCGATACTCTGACAGGGTGTTCCAATTCATAGCGGAGTGCGCATATCTTGCGATCAGTTTCCGAATAGTTTTTCAGCAGGGACAGGACCCGCTCTTTCATTTGTTCACTCATGTTTATTTCTCCTTTAATCATAATAATGTTGAATGGAAGAATGAGTAAACCGTTGGCGGTGCGCGGGCTGTAGGGCGCCATATAGATCGGTTTTGACGCAGCTTTTTCTGCGCCAAATCTTTCAAATCTCGAAAAAGAGGGAATTTTGTCGAAAAAAACTGGTGCGCACACGACCATTGCGTCGTATGCGCACCTTCAAAAAATCTGTGACGGGCAGTTTTTTCTCTCTTTCTGTCCTTATCATACCGGGGATTTACGCGGGCTGGAAAAAACTGCCGTTTTTTTTGATCCCACCGTTGCCCGATCTCTCTGTCCCCCTCTATTTAATTGTTTTTCTTAATGCTCCTCTCTGGCAATATTTTAAATAACAGTACCATTCACTAAAAACGTCACTCATTTTCCGTGCCGCCGACGGATCGGACGGACAGCACGTGACAGCTCCCCTCGCCCAAAACCGCCTCCGTTTCGGCGCGGAACGCGTCCAGCAGTTCGTTCGGCACGAACGCCTGGATCGTTCCGGCAAAGCCGCCGCCGTGGACGCGGCAGGCGCCTCTCCCCTGCAGCGCGCGGCGTGCCAGCGCCAGTGCCAGCGCCACCTCCTGATGTGCCGCCGCGCCGGTGGGAATCACGTTTTGCAGACAGAGCTGCGAGGATATGCCGGAGCGGTTCACGCAGGTGAGGAACGCGCCGAAGTCACCGCGGCGTAGCGCCGCCGCCTCCCCCAGCACCAGACGGTTATCGTTATATACGTGCATGGCGCGTAAAACCGCCCGGTCGCCTGCGGCGGCGCGTACTTGGGAGATCTTATTGTAAAAGTCCTCCTCCGGCACCTGACGCAGTACCTTCTTACCGAACACGGCGCACACCTTGCCCAGCTCCGCCGGAATGGCGGCGTACTCTTCCGTCAAATCCGCGTGGCTGGCGCCGGAGTCGATGATACACAGGGTATGACCACTATGGGAAAAGTCAAAGGACACCGGCTCGATCACCGGCGCGTCAGGGTCGGCAAAATCAATGAACACACAGCCGCCGACGGAGGACGCCATCTGATCCATCAGTCCGCAGGGCTTGCCGAAATATACGTTCTCGGCAAACTGGGCGATCTTGGCGATCTCCACCGCGTCCAGACCGCCGGAGAACAAGGCGTTCATCACCGTGCCCAACAGCACCTCAAAGGCGGCGGAGCTGGACAGTCCGCTGCCGGGCAAAACGGACGAGGTCACGCAGGCGTCAAAGCCGCCCAGCGC
>JAFSZX010000003.1 GCA_017458825.1 Oscillospiraceae bacterium | reverse complement strand
TTCCTTGATTATTAAGTCGAACTCACCATTTTCACTGCTATAATTGCATGAGAATGTATGTGGTAACGTTACTTCTTTGGAAACAGTTCTCCCATTGGCTTTAAAGGTTACTGTGCAAGTATTATCCGCATACGCCGTCATGCCCATCCCCGGCACAAGCGAGAGCAGCATCGCAAGGGCGAGCAGCAGGCTCATGGTTTTTGTTCTTCCGATATTCTTCATATATTTCCTCCTTGTCTTTCGACGCGTTTTACTGTAATCACGGCTGTACTCAGCCGGGGGTTTCAACCGAATGCTGCGGGACCTGCCCGCGCTTCACCCAAAAGAGCACAAAAAAGGCGCGATGAACCCGCGTTAAACGGGCGCAACGCACCTGAAAAAATATTTGCAATTTTTACAAAAAGGGTATTGACAAAAGTGCCAAGCGAAATTATGCTCGACTGACTGACTGACTGGATTATCGCATTCTTCATCGCCATTGTCAAACCCCTTTCCGCATTCTTTCTTCATCTTGCTGTTATTCGAGTTATTGTAACATATAACACACGTTTTTTCAAGTATCAAAAGTGAAATTTTGATGAAGTTTGCAGAACGGATCCGCACCGAACGAACGCCGCTTTCAGGCCGAATCGCAGACGATAAAATGAGATATGACTTCGCCTTGACAGGGGTCCCCGAAAAGACGGTTGAGCGTGTAAAAAATGTAATGTCTACATTATGTAGGAAAACCGCCAAAAGGTCAATGTATTAAAAAACTCGCCGCCTTTGGACTCCGTTTCAAATCCCGCACTGTATAACAAAAAAGCGGGATGCCCGAGGGGCATCCCGTTTTTTGGTCCGAGTGGCGGGATTTGAACCCACGGCCTCTTGGTCCCGAACCAAGCGCGCTACCAACTGCGCTACACCCGGCTGTCAAACAGCCTTATTATTATATGAAGTTTCGTGCCTGCTGTCAAGTGTAAAAATGCAGAAATCTCCCTCAAAAAACAGCGCGGCGCTCTATTGCTCTCTGCCTGCCATCCGATCCGCCAGTTCCAGTAAAAAGCCGTTGTCCTCCCATGAGGCGACGGCTTCTTTCGCCGCGGCGGTGCAGTCCGACACTTCCTGTTGGCACGCCTCGATCCCCACCAGATCTACAAAGGTGGTCTTCTCCTCCGCCCGATCCGAGCCGATCGGCTTGCCGAACACCGCCTCGTCACCGATCACGTCCAGAATATCGTCACGAAGCTGGAAACCGCGCCCGATGCAGGCGGCGTAAGTCAGCGCCTGAGCGCGCCGGTCAGGCGACATATCGGCGGCGACACAGCCTAATTCCGCGGCGGCGGAGATCATCACGCCGGTTTTCAGCCGGTTCAACGTGCGAAGACCCTCCGCGTCCGCCATATCGTATACGGTGTCCAGCACCTGCCCTGCCACCATACCGTCGGCGCCGCAGGCGCGGCACAGCACGCCCACCGCCTCCAGCCGGTTTTCCGCCGGCAGACCCGGCGCATTGGCGATCAGGGAAAACGCCTCCGGCTGCAAAGCGTCGCCTGCAAGAACCGCCAGCGCCTCGCCGTAGACCACGTGGTTGGTGGGTTTGCCGCGGCGCAGATCGTCGTCGTCCATGCAAGGAAGATCGTCGTGGATCAGGCTGTATGTATGCACCAACTCCAGCGCGCATGCATAGGGCAACGCCAAATGCCAGTCGATCCCGCCCAGACGGGCAAATTCCAGCGTCAACACAGGGCGAAGCCGCTTACCGCCGGCAAGCAGGCTGTAACGCATTGACTCATACAGCTTACCGTACGGTTTTTCCTGCGTAAAGAGAGCGGACAGATACGACTCGACGGCTGTCCGGTATGCCTCATAACGGGCGGAATAGTCCATAGATCAATCCTCCGTGAGAAAATCGGTTTCCACCGGCGCGCCGTCCGCGCCCTTCATCAGCTTGACTACCTGCTGTTCAGCGCGGTCCAGCTCCTGACGGCAAAGACGGATCAATCCCGTCCCCTCTTCAAACAGCGCCATAGACTCGCCCAGTTTCGCCTCACCCTTTTCCAATCGCTCCACGATCGCTTCCAGCCGCGCCATGTTCTCTTCAAACGTCTTTTCCATCCCGACACGCCTCCTATTCCTTATCGTTCACCGTACAGTCAAGGCTTCCCTCGCCCAGCACCACACGGATCTTCTCTCCTGCCGATACCTGCGCACTGCTCCGCAGCACCTCGCCCTGCGCCGTCTGCGCCATGGCGTAGCCCCGGCCGAGCACTTTCAGCGGACTGATCGCGTCCAGCGACGCCGCAAGGGAGGCAAAACGCCGTGCCTGCGCGTCCACCTTTCCTTTTTCCGCCGCCAGCAAACGCTGATAAACAAGATCAAGCTGCAGCCGCCGATCCTGCAAAAACGCCGTGGGATCGGCCATCACACGCTTTTGCTCCAATACGCTCAAGCGCTTTTGTTCACGGGAGAGGGTATTGCGCACGCCCTGACTCATCCGTCCGGAGGCGTTGTGCATCCAGCGCAACAGCTCCGCCATATCCGGCACGGCGATCTCCGCCGCGTTGGACGGCGTAGAGGCTCGGCGATCCGCCACGAAATCGGAAATAGTCACGTCCGGCTCATGACCCACGGCGGAGATCACCGGCAGTTCCGAGTCATAGATCGCCCGCGCCACGCGCTCATCGTTGAACGCCCACAGATCCTCCAGCGAACCGCCGCCACGTCCGGTGATCAGCACGTCCGCCACCTGATAACGGTTGGCATACTTGATCGCGCCCACGATCTCCGGCGGTGCCTCCACGCCCTGCACCCGCACCGGCAAAAGGATCACCTTGGCGATGGGATAGCGGCGACGGAGGATGCGGATCATATCGTGTACCGCCGCGCCGGCGGAAGAGGTAATGATACCGATGCGCCGCGGATACGGCGGCAACGGCTTTTTATGGCTCTCGTCAAACAGCCCTTCCTTCCAAAGCTTTCCCTTGAGCTGCTCAAAAGCGACGTGGAGATCGCCCACCCCGTCGGCGGTCAGATCGCCGCAGTAGAGCTGATAGGCACCGTCCCGCGGGAACACGCTGATCCGTCCGGCGGCGATTACCTTCATGCCGTTTTCCGGACGGAACCGCAGTTTGACAGCGCTGCCTTTAAACATCACGCACCGCAGAGAGCTTTCACTGTCTTTGAGCGTGAAATAGTGATGCCCGGAGGGATAGATCTTATAGTTGGACAACTCGCCGCGGATCAACACGGCGCCCAGCTCCGGCGCGCCGTCAATAAGCTTTTTAATATCGCCGTTGATCTCGGCAACAGAGTAGATCCTCTGCTCCATAAGCATCCTCCTCTCCTGTACAGGGAAAGGCAGAGCGCCGCCGCGCCCTGCCCGAAACCACTCTCAATCCCGGATCTCTCCGCGCACAAAGCTGCCAAGGATCCCGTTGAGAAACCGCACCGTTTCCGGCGCCTCGTATTGTTTCGCCAGCTCCACCGCCTCGTTGATGGCGGCGGCGTTGGGAATATCCGGCATGTAGAGCACCTCATACATGGCGATCCGCATCAAGGCGGAAGCCATCAGCGAAATGCGCTCAAAACGCCAACCCTGCGCGTACTTACCGATATAATCGTCCAGCTCGGCGCCGTGTTCCGCCACGCCGCGGATCAGACGGCAAATATACGCCTTTTGCTTTTCATTGGGCATCTCGCCGTACAGCGGACATTCCGGCGCCAGCGCCTCAAAATGCTCGGAGCAAAGACGCCGGGCCAAAAACTCCTCCACCGGCAGTTCGGTAAAGCTCAACTCATAAGCCAGATGGGCGGCAATCTCCCGTGCGGTACTGCGTGTCATAACTGCAAATCCCTTTTCTCTTTCATCGATCGTTTAGTTAAAGCTGATGCCGCCGACGTGTACGTTCACCGCACGGACTTTAAAGCCGGTCGCGCCCTCCAGCGTGTTGAACACCGCCTGCTGCACCTTACCCGCCACGTCCGCGATCTCACAGCCGTAACGGATGGTCAAAAAGAGATGCACTACCAGTCCTTCATCCTCCATCTCGACCCGCACACCTTTAATGGTCATCTTCTTGCCGCCCACCAGATCGGACACGTTGCCGCTGAGCAATCCGCCCACACCGTCCACCTCCTGCGCGGTGGCGGCGGCGAGATTGGCGATCACTTCCTCCGAGATCTGGATATTGCCGGCTTCCTCCTGACGGACCACATACTCTTTATTATCAGCCATAGCAAAACGTTCTCCTCACTGTTGTTGTCTTTGGTTGGACGATACACGATCAGTATACCATTTTCCCCGAGAAATTACAACAGTTAATTTGCCTCCAGGATCTTGATCTGTTCCGGCGTGTAATCCGTTTCGCTGACCACGATGTCCTTGATGCGCGCCACGTCGGTGGCGGTCAAGCCCTCCGGCGCGGAAACCACCACGCTGACAGATTCTTCGCCCATAAACGTCACGCAGTCCGGATAGCCTTTCGCCGTAACGAGGCTTTCGATCTGGGATTCCGCTACGGTGTACGCCGCCAGCACCTGCAGCGTCTTGGACGCCTCGTTGAGCGTATCCTCGTCGGCGTTCTCGTCCACCTCCGCCGTCTGGAGCATACTGATAGCACTGTCACGCGCCTGCTTACGGCTTAACCGCGCCGTGGCAAAGTAGTCGTTCTCCTCCACCACCGGCGTCGATATGTCCTCCGCCTCCGACGGCGTCTGTCCGGCATTGACCAGCGTAGATTCGCCCAACACCTTCGAGCTGTCTGCCACCTGTCCGGAATAGCGCCAGTTCAGATACACCGCCGCGCACACCAGCAGCAGGACGCTTGCGATCACCGCGCGTTTTTTCCAAATAGTTTTCATACGTTCCCCTCCTATGAATGTTTCCACTTTTCAATTGCGATCTTATCGGCGGTCAAACCGGTCAAGGCAGATACCGCCTCGATGAGCGCCAGACGCACCGCATTGCTGCCTGCGCCCTGGCATACGATCACCGCGCCTTGATACGTTGGATATACCTCGCCGGTCACCACCACCTCCTGATAGCCGCTGCCGCGATTGACGGTCACTGTTTCACGCCGGTCGCGGTCGGAGCCGCTGTCCACGTCCTGGGCAAGGCAGAGCTGTGACGCGCCGGATACCGTGAGCAGTAAGCGCATTTTCCCCACCCCGTCGATCTGGGAAAGTACCTCTTCCATCCGGCGCTCGATCTCCTCCAGCGAGTAATCCGCCGAAACCGTTGCCGCCGTTATCTCACCGGATGACTTTTTTCCCAGTGACGGTATCACCATCAGCAGTACGCCCGCCAAAAGGATCAACAGCGGAAACTTGTACTTCCCCAAAATCTTTTTCCATGCTACCGTTTTCATCTCTATCCCTCCTGCCAGATCTGCCGCTCCGGCGGTATATCCAACTGTTCGGTGAGATAGGCGGATAGTCCTCGGTGCATCGGTACGTCCATGACCACGCGGTAGGGGTAGGCAACGCCGTCCCGGCGCTGTGTCTCCACCTGCGGATGGCAGGTGATCCCCCATTGGGCTCCCTTGTCCGCAATATATGCTTCCGTTTTGTCCGCTATGACCTCTTCCATGCGTTTCATATTTTCCTCCCGATACTGTTCGATCTGCTGATCGATACTGCGGCTTGCCGCGCTGAAGGACTCGCCGAACCAATCCGCGTTCCAACCGCTCAGCGGCCTGAGCAGCATCCAGATCAGCAGCACGCCGGCACAAAAGCGGATCGCCGCGCGGGGCTTTCCGCCGGGGGTCACAGCGTATGCCGCCGTGATGATCAGTACCGCCGCGGCGACCCCCAACAGCCACGGGCGTATCATTCCCCCGCTCATAGCCGCACCGCCGATACGGTGGATGATACCGAGATCAACAGCAATACGGCGCAGGAGCCCGCCATACCCAGTACCAGCGCAAAGGCGGTGCCTAACGCGTCGATCAGCTCCACCAGCGGTTCCGATCCTGCCAGTGAGGCGAAAAACGCCGTAAGCTTAAAGGTGAGATACTGTACCGCCAAGTGCATAAACGGTGTAAGACAGATCAAGAGGACCCCCAACATCCCAAAGACGCCAATGGAGTTTTTCAACAGTCCCGCTCCTGCCAGCACGCTCTCCGTCGCCTCGGAAATGATACCGCCTACCACCGGTACCGCCGTGCCGATGGCGGTGCGTGTCAGGCGCAGTGTCAGCGCGTCGGAGGACGCGGCGACGGAGCCGGACACCGTCAGGTAGCCGGTAAAGAGCACCAGCATCACCGTCAGCGCCCAGGTGACCGCCTTGCCGATCCCGCCGCGAAGCCGTTTGATGGGGTGCTGGGGCAACAGCGCTTCCGCCACTGCCACGGCGATATACACGCACACCACCGGCATCAGCACCTGACGGATAAGCGTCATCAAAAAATCGGCAAACATCACCGTCGCCACCTGCTGTACGCCGGCGCTGATCAAGCCGCCGGAGGAAGCGGTTGCCGCCGCCAGCGTCGGTAAGAGCGCCTTGGAGAACACGTCCAGCGCGTCGATGGTCTCCCGCCCCGTGCCCAGCATGGAACGAACGCCGCCTACCGCCAACAGAGTGATTGCCAGCGCGCCTGCCAACGTCACCGTTCCGGCGCTCTGCTCCCCGGGACAGAGCTGTGCCGATATACCGCATAGGATCACCACCGCCAGAATCATGACCGCCGCGGCAAGCTGTCCGCGAAAGGCGGAAAACACGTTCTCCAGCAGGTATTGGCGGATATAGGAAAGCCCGTTGAGCAGTATGTTTTGCGGCGCGGCGTCGGAGGTGATCTGTTCCATCTGCGCCTCCGCCTCCGGCGTCAGCGCCTCAAACAGCTCTGCCGGTACGCCTTCCTCGCCCCACGCCGTCACCACGGCGGATATGACCAGCAGTACGGCGCACACCGCGCCACATAAGCCCTTCACACCAAGCCCTCCAACAGTTCCCATACCGCCTGCAAAAGCGGCAGTGACACCAACAGCGCCCCCACCGCGCCGCCCAGCTCCGCCAACGCCGCCAGCGCGTTTTGCCCCGCGTCACGGCACAGTTCCGCCCCCAGGCGGGACAAAACGGCGATCCCCACGGTTTTCAACAGCGGATGGAAAACGCTTTCCTCCATGCCGCTCCACGCCGCCATGGTCTGCACGAAGGTAAGAATTTCCCCCAGCGGTGTCAGCAACGCCGCGCCCGCTACGGCACAGACCGTCAGCGCGATCAGCATGCCCGATTCCGGCAGATACCGTGCCAGATACAAAGCCATGACAGCGCCCAATACGCAGACGGCGCCGATCCGAATGATCGTTTCCACGGTTACAGGGCGAACAGCGACTTGACCAGCAGAAATAAGTCGCTGATCTTTTGCAGTAACAGCATCATCACCACCACCAGCCCCGCCAGTGTGGTCATCATCGCCTGCTCTTCCCGCCCGCTGCGGATCAGCAGTTGATTCAGCACCGCCACAAGAATCCCCACAGCGGCAATTTTGAATATCAGTTCAACGTCCATTGCCTACCCTCAACCATCACGCCAGAATCACCACCAGTACACCGGCAAGACACAGCGCCGCCGCCGCGGACAGCCGTCCTTTGCGCTGCAGTTCCTCACGACGCCGTTCATACTGGGCGCTAATCGTCAAGCGCAGATACTCCAACGCGCCCAGCACCTGCTTTTCATCGCCGCCCCACTCCATCGTGCGGATCGCCGCGCCGCACTCGCCGGACAGATCCCGGAATCCCTTTTCCCATGCGTTCTGTAAAGGAAAACCACTTTTCAAACTCTCCGTCACTTTTTGAAAATAGACGCCCGAGAGTTCCCTCTCTGACAGCTCTTCTATGATCCGAGGCACCGGTATCTTTTTCCACCGCACACCGCTCTGGATCAGTCCCACGGCTTGCGAGAGGTCCCACAAAGTCCGCAACTCCCGGCGTTCCGCCGCCAAAAACGCCAAAAAACCTCCCGCACCGCCGGAGAGGATGCACAAAGCGCCCAGCAGTTTCACAGCGATTCCACATCGTAGACGCGGCGCCCCTCCGCCATACGGATCACCACCGCTTTTTTGAACACGTTCATGCGCAAAAGGCGCTTAAAAAGCGGTTTTTCCAACAGCTCACCGCGGGAGGCGGCATGTACGGTAGCCAACAGTGCCACACCGCAGTTGGCGGCGGCAAACATGGCGGAAAGATCCTCCTGCACCGTGATTTCGTCCACGGCAATAACGTGGGGCGCGGCACTGCGAAGCAGCATGGGGATCGCCAGCGCTTTGGGACAGCCGTCCAACACGTCCGTATGCCCTCCCACATCCATCTGCGCCTGTCCGTCACGCATGACAGCGATCTCGCCACGCTCGTCCGCCACCGCCACGCGATACGGCGGCAGGGCGGCACAGCCATTGGAGAGCGTGCGGATCAGATCCCGCAACAGGGTGGTTTTGCCCAAGCCAGGCGGTGAGAGGATCAGTGTACTGCAAACGGTGTTTTCGGGATAGAGCGCGGGAAGCAGTGACTGCACCGCGTCGGTACAGGCACGGCTGATGCGAATGGTCAGTGATGAGATCCCCCGCAGGTCTTTCACCGCGCCGTCACGCATGACGGCAGTGCCGCACACGCCGATACGAAAGCCGCCCTCCGCCGTCAGATACCCCTGCCGCACCGTTTCCGAAGACAGGTATCGGGAATAGCCGGTGACACGATCACAGATCTGCTCCAGATCCTCCGGCGTCACCGTCACGCCCTCGCCCAAACTCACCTCGCCGTCGGGAAGTACTACGCCGAGCGCCTGTCCGCTTCGCAACCGCAGTTCCTCCGCCGACGCTTTCTCCTCTTGCGAAAGACGGTCTGTCAAGCGTTGCAGGCGAGACGGCAATATGGATACCGCGCGGGCAAAGCGAAGTCCGTCCGCTGATGCATTCAAAAGCGATCACTCCTTTGTTCGTTGTTAACCCACTATATGAGAGGTTGTCCCCGGATATGACGGCGAGGCGGGATTTCGGGTATAAAAAAAGACGGCCTGCCGCACAAAACAGCAAGCCGTCTTTCCTTCGGATTTAGTCCACAATGTCCACAGAGACTTTAACGCCTTTTCGCTGGGCATAAGAGCGCACAACGGTGCGGATCTCTTTGGCGATCCTGCCCTGCCGGCCGATCACCTTTCCCATATCTTCGGGCGCGACACGCAACTCCAGCGTCAGCTCGTCACCCTGCTCCACCTCGGTCACACTGACCTGATCCGGCTGTGTGACAAGGCTTTTGGCAATGTAGAGCAACAGTTCCTTCATGGCTGTGCCCCCGCCTTACAGAACGTCGACCTTTTTCAGCAGAGCGCGAACCGTATCGGTGGGTTGAGCGCCGGTGGCGATCCACTCCTTGGCGCGCTCGGCGTCGATCTTGATCTCAGCAGGGCTGACGCAGGGATTGTAAGTACCGATCTCCTCAATGAAACGACCGTCACGGGGATAACGGGAATCCGCCACCACGACGCGGTAGAAAGGAGCTTTCTTGGCGCCCATTCTTCTCAAACGAATCTTGACCATTGTTTTTTCCTCCAACAAAAAAATTTCATGTATGAATAAATGCTCTTGATGCACTTATTTCCAACGTTTTTTCCGCCCGAAGCCGCGCATGGCGCCGCCTCTGCCGCCCATACCTCCCATGGCGCCCAGATTCGGCATCCTGCCGCGGGACATGGAACGGGTCAGCTCCTGCAGCATCTCATAGGATTTGATGAGACGGTTCACGTCCACCACCTCCAGACCGCACCCCGCGGCGATCCGGCGTTTACGCCCCGCGTTCAGGATCCGGGGATTCTCACGCTCCAGCGGCGTCATGGATTGGATGATGGCCTTGTTGCGGGCAAACTGCCGCTCGTCGATCTGATTGGGATCGAATCCCTTTGTCATCTGACCGGGCAACATGCCGATCAACTGGCTCAAATCGCCCATGCGCTGGATCTGCTCCATCTGCTCCAGATAGTCGGAGAGGGTGAAGCGGTTCTTCCGCAGTTTCTCCTCTAACTTCTGCGCCTGCTTCTCATCAAACTGCTGTTCCGCCTTTTCAATGAACGACAGAACGTCCCCCATCCCTAAAATCCGGGACGCCATCCGTTCGGGATGGAACAGCTCGATCATATCCAGCTTCTCGCCGGTGCCGGCGAATTTGATGGGTTTACCGGTAACGGCACGAATGGAAAGTGCCGCGCCGCCCCGGGCGTCGCCGTCCAGCTTGGTCAGCAGTACGCCGTCGATCCCCAGCGCCTCGTCAAAGGCGGTGGCGGCGTTTACCGCGTCCTGACCGGTCATGGCGTCTACCACCAGTAATATCTCCGTGGGATTCACCGCGGCTTTGACGGCTTTCAGCTCGTCCATCAACACCTGATCGATGTGCAGCCGTCCGGCGGTGTCCAGAAACACCATGTCAAACCCGTGATCTTTTGCGTAGGCGACCGCGTGGCGCGCAATGGCGACCGGATCGCTCTGCCCCTCTTCAAAAACGGGGATATCCAGCTGTCCGCCCACGACCTGCAACTGGGTAATGGCGGCAGGACGGTACACGTCGCACGCCGCCAGCAGAGGCCGCTTGCCGAACTGCCGGCGCATCAGACCTGCCAGTTTGGCGCCGTTGGTGGTCTTACCGGCGCCCTGCAAGCCCACCATCATCACCACGGTTGGCGGATGAGGCGCGAAGGTGAGCCGCGCATTGGCGCCGCCCATCAGTGCCGTCAACTCCTCGTTGACGATCTTCACCACCTGCTGACCGGGCGTAAGGCTTTCCAACACGTCCGCGCCGATACAGCGTTCCGTAACTTTGGCGACGAAATCCTTGACTACCTTATAGCTGACATCCGCTTCCAGCAGCGCAAGACGAACCTCCCGCATACCGGTGCGAACGTCATCCTCCGTCAGCCTGCCCTTGCCGCGCAGACGGCGAAACGCGGTGTTCAGTTTTTCGCTCAATCCCTCAAAGGCCATGCCTTGTTACTCCTTCAGCGCGGCGATATTCTTCTCGATGGTGTCCGCCAGGCGCCCCAGCTCGGGATTTTCATAGCGGCGATAATTCAGCTCCCGCAGTTGACGGGCGGCGTCCTCAATGGCGCCGATCTTCGCTTGCAGTCCCATGAAGCGCTTTACGATACCGGTCTTTTCCTCCACATCGTTCATCACCGCTTCGGCACGGATGATCACATCACGAACGCCTTGGCGGGAAACGCCGTAGTTCTCGGCGATCTCGCTTAAGGACAGATCCTCGTTGTAATAGAGATCGTAAAACTCCTTTTGCCGCTCGGTGAGGAGTTCGCCGTAAAAATCATAAAGCATGGTCATGCGAAATGTCTGGCTTTTCACGGATGCATCTCCTCCTGTAAAGTATTTTGCCTTTACAACAAAACTATGATACACGATTTGCAGGGAATTGTCAAGTAAAAATTCGTCGAATCACCTGCCGCGACGCATCATTTTTCCGGAAAAAACGCCTGCACAAACGGCACGTTTTTCACCGCGAAGCTGCGGCCGCGCAGATAGTTCAGGCAACCTGCGTCCGTGGGCAGGTCGAAGCTGACGCGATACGCCCACAGTGCCTGGCGGGTCTGCCCGCAACGGCGGTTTACCTCGCCCCTGCCGTATTTCCCGTCCCCCAGCAGCGGACAGCCCATGTCGGCAAAGGAGGCGCGGATCTGGTGGGTGCGCCCTGTTTCCAGCGACGCCTCTACCAAGCTCAATTCGCCGCGGCTTTGGAGCGTTTTATAGTGCGTTACCGCCGTCTTGCCGCCGCTGACAGGGCGGTGATAGACAGACACCGTATTGTTCTTCTCGTCCTTCAAAAGAAAACAGCGGATCGTCCCCTCGGCGGGGCGCGGCCGCCCTACGGTGATACACAGATAGTGCTTCCCGATCTCACGGTCACGGATCTTTTCATTGAGAACGCGGAGCGTTTCGGCGTTCTTTGCCGCCAAAACAATGCCGCCGGTATTGCGGTCGATCCTATTGCATAGAGCGGGTGTAAAGCTGTTTTCCTTGCGTGGGTCCCACTCACCCTTTTGGTATAAATACGCCTGCACATGGTGGATCAGCGTATTGACTTTCTCCGTTTCGTCAGCGTGTACCACAAGCCCCGGCCGTTTATTCAGGAGCAGCAGGTTTTCATCTTCATAGAGAATATCCAGATGCGGCGTAAAGGCGGCGTAAAACCGATCGTCTTCCCGGGGAGATTCAAAAAACGCGTCGGCTATATAGAGAGAAAGCACGTCCCCTTCCCGCACCCGCGCGTCGCGCTGTGCCCGAGCGCCGTTGTGCTTGATATTTTTACAGCGGATAAACTTTTGCATAAGGCCTGCCGGAAGTCCGGGGACCGACTTGGATATAAACCGATCCAGACGCATTCCCGCGTCGTTTTTCCCCACGGTCAACTCGCGCATACGTTCGCCTCCTCTCCCGTTCCCCTCCTATTCTATCTCTTTTTGGAAAAAAGTCAAAATATTTGTGAGAAAATGTTTGACAAGCGCCTTGCCATCCACTATAATATCAGTCGTGTCATTGCGAGGTGTGTTATGCGTCTGAACGTCAACAAGCTGTTGCATACGCCGGGTAAGCGCGAGGAGTTCCATTTTACCATGGACCTGAGCGATTTGACGTTCGGCGGCATGCACCCTGTCTCACGCCCCGTCGCTGTGGACGGCGTGGTGCGGAATGAGGCGGGCGTCCTGCTGTGTGAGCTGACGGCGCAGACAACGCTTTGCGCCGTGTGCGATCGGTGTCTGACCGAGTTCGATCTCCCGAAATCCGCGTCCTACGCCTGTATTCTGGCGGAGGAAAAGCAGTTCGACGATAATGAGGAGATCGTTCTGCTGGAGGACGATACGGTGGATCTTGCTGCGCTGGCGCGTACCGCGTTCATCCTTGCCATGGACATGAAAATTCTCTGCTCGCCGGATTGCAAAGGTCTTTGCGGCGGTTGCGGCGCCAATTTGAACGCGGAACCGTGCCGGTGCAAAAAAGAAACAGACCCCCGGCTCATGAAGCTGGCAAGTCTGTTGGAGCGGTAACGGCGAGCGACCCACTATAAATTACTGCCCAGGCAGTTACGACCAAGGAGGTGTCAACATGGCAGTCCCGAAAGGAAAAGTATCTAAGCAAAGACGCAACAAAAGACGCAGCTCCGTGTGGAAGCTGGCGGCTCCCGGTTTGGTAGCATGCCCCAAGTGCGGCGCGCTGCATCTGCCTCACAGAATGTGTCCGGAATGTGGTACCTATAACGGCCGCGAGGTCAAGGTCATCAAGTCCGTGGCGGCGGAAAAGTAATCGTGTGTCCTTGTTGGGAGGGAAGCGTTGTCTTCCCTCCCTTACTTTTTGCCGCGATCTCCCGTCTACCCTTTGTAAGGCCGGACCGCCGGCTGACGCGCACTGTATGTGCCGATCCGTTTTCCCAGCCATGACATGTGATACCAGCGCCCAAACTTATAGCCGCAGCGCGGAAAGCGCCCCAGTTCCTCATAGCCCATGTGCCGATGGAAATCCATACTGTTGCCGGTCAGATACTCGTCGTCCTGCTCCGGATACGCCACACAGGCGTACATGTTAACCATTCCCATACGTTCCAGCGCCTCTTGAAGCGCACCGTAGAGACAGCGCCCCACACCCCGTTTACAGGCGGAACGGTCCACATAAACCGTCACCTCACAGTCCCAGTCGTACGCCGCGCGGGCGGCAAAGGGACCTGCGTAGGCATAGCCCAGCACGGTGCCGTCCTCCTCCGCCACCAGATAGGGATAGCGGCGCATGGTGTTTTCCATGCGTTTTCCAAATACCTTCGCTGACGGAACGGTATACTCAAAAGAGATCGCCGTATGGAGCACGTAATAGCCGTATATCTCCAAAAGCCGCGGGCAATCCGCCATCGTCGCGTCGCGAATCCGTATCATGTCTCCGCCTCCCTGCTGTAACGACCGATTCTTTAGGAAACAGTATACCAACCACTCCCGTAATTTGCAAGTACTGCGCGATTCGCCCCTTGCCAACGGCGGCGCTTTCGGCTATAATACTATATTATATTATTTTGAGGTCGCGCCATGAGCACTGTGATCGCTTCCGTGGATGCAAACAGCCCCGCACAGCGGGCTCATATCACTTCGGGCGAGCAGTTGCTTGCCATCAACGGTCATCCTATTGCGGACGTGCTGGATTACCGGTTCTATGGCTACGATGCCAAGGTCCAGCTCCGGCTCCGGCGGAGTGACGGCAGTGAGCGCACCGTTCGCATCCGTAAGCCGGAGGGCATGGATCTGGGGCTGAATTTTGACACCTATTTGATGGACGAGATGCGCCGTTGCGCCAACCACTGCATTTTCTGCTTTGTCGATCAAATGCCGCCCGGGATGCGTCAAAGCCTGTATATTAAGGACGATGACGCGCGGCTCTCCTTCCTGCTGGGCAATTACATCACCTTGACCAACCTTACGGAGCGGGAAGCACAGCGGATCATTGATCTGCACATCTCCCCTATCAACGTTTCCGTACACGCCACGGATCCCACGCTCCACTGCGTGATGCTGGGCAACAAGCAGGCGGAGCGCTCCCTCCAATATATGCGCGCTTTTGGCAAGGCGGGGATCGAAATGAACGGGCAGATCGTGGTCTGTCCCGGCTGGAATGACGGCGAGCAGCTCCGGCGCACACTGGGCGATCTTATGGATATGGGGTTTCACAGCTGTTCTATCGTGCCGGTGGGGATCACAAAATACCGGCAGGGTCTTGCCAAGCTCCGTCCGGTAGATCAGAAGACCGCCGCCGAGATCATTGATATCGCGGACGAATACGGCGCCGCGGCGTTCTCCCGGTTCGGCACGCGGATGTTCTTCTGCGCCGATGAGCTGTATCTGCGCGCCGGACGGGAATTACCGGACGCCTCTTATTACGAGGAGTTCCGGCAGCTGGAAAACGGCGTGGGGATGCTCCGTTCACTGGAGCAGGAATTCATGCAGGCACTGGATCTGACGGATCCGCCCCAAGAGCCGTCATTCTTTACCATCGCCACAGGGCGCGCTGCCGAAGGCTTTTTGCGCGATCTTCTGTGCCGGGCGCAGGAGCGGTTTCCCTCCCTCAACGGTCAGGTAGTGGGGATCGACAATGATTTCTTCGGCCATACCATCGACGTAGCGGGTCTGCTCACCGGCGGTGATCTGGCGGCACAGTTGAAACGATGCCCCACACTGGGGCGGGTATTACTGCCGCTTCACATGTTGCGCCACGGAGAAACGGTGTTTCTGGACGACTATACCGTGGAGCGTCTGGCGCGGGAATTAGGCTGTCCCGTGGAGATCGTCGGCACAGACGGCGGCGATCTGGCGGACGCTATGTTTACATCAGTAGGAGGTTGACCATGTCAAAACCCTTGGTAGCGATCGTGGGGCGCCCCAACGTGGGCAAATCCATGCTTTTTAATAAACTGATCGGGCAGCGCCTGTCCATCGTGGAGGACACGCCCGGCGTCACCCGCGACCGGATCTACGGCGAGTGCGAATGGGTCGGCCGCCGTTTTACGCTGGTGGATACCGGCGGTATTGAGCCGGGCACCGACAGTCAGATCCTTCAGTTCATGCGTCAGCAGGCGCAAATCGCCATCGACAACGCCACGGTGATCGTTCTGGTGACCGATATCAAAAGCGGGCTCACCGCCTCCGATCAGGAAGTGGCGAATCTTCTGCAGCGCTCCGGCAAACCTATTGTGCTGGCAGTGAACAAGATGGACGCCACCGGCGCCGCCGATCCCGATTTCTACGAGTTTTATAACTTGGGTTTGGGCGATCCCATTGCCGTCTCCGCTGTACACGGGCACGGTACCGGCGACTTGCTGGACGCCTGTGTGGCGCATTTTCCGCCTCAGGCGGAGGCGGAGGCGGATTCCGACGTGATTCAGGTTGCCATCATCGGGCGCCCCAACGTGGGTAAATCCAGCCTGACCAACCGCATTTTAGGTGAAGAGCGCGTCATTGTCAGTGACGTGGCAGGCACCACCCGTGACGCGATCGACAGCTACTTTGAAAATGAATCCGGCAAGTATAATTTCATCGACACCGCCGGTATGCGCAAAAAAGCCAAGGTGGACGACGCCATTGAAAAATACAGTGTGTTGCGTGCTACCATGGCGATCGAGCGAAGTGACGTGTGTTTGATCCTGCTGGACGCCCAGGACGGCGTGACGGAGCAGGACACCAAGGTTGCCGGCCTTGCCCATGAGGCGGGGAAAGCGTGCATCATCGTGGTCAACAAATGGGACGCCGTGGAAAAAGACGGCAAGACCATGGACAGAATGCGCGAGGAGATCCGGCGGGATCTGAGCTATATGACATACGCCCCCATCCTCTTTATCTCCGCCTTGACCGGTCAGCGGATCGACCGACTGTTTTCCCTTATCAACTACGTGAACGATCAGTCCGCCATGCGCATCACAACCGGAATGCTCAACTCCGTGCTGGCGGACGCCCAGACCCGCGTACAGCCGCCCACCGACAAGGGCAGGCGGCTGAAGATCTACTATATGACCCAGGTGGGGATCAAGCCGCCCCATTTCGTGGTGTTTTGCAACGATAAGAAGCTGTTTCATTTTTCCTACCGCCGTTATCTGGAAAACCAGATCCGCGGCGTATTCGGTCTGGAAGGCACGCCGGTCATTTTAAGTATCCGCCAAAAAGGCGAGGAGGACAACTGATGTTTCGTGCGTTTATTATCGCCGTAATACTGCTGATGGGCTATTTCTTCGGCTGTATCAATGGCTCAGTCATGGTATCCCATTTTTTCATCGGTGACGACGTGCGCCGCCATGGGAGCGGCAACGCCGGTTTGACTAACTTCTACCGCACCTACGGGGCAAAATACGCTCTGGCGGTGATCGCTATCGACATGGGGAAAACGGTCCTCGCCGCACTGATCGGCGGTTTTATGCTCCGGCACGTGATGCAGGATTGGCTGTTGGGCGTGCTCATCGCCGGTATCGGCTGTGAGCTGGGGCACATCTTCCCTGTCTTCTTCGGCTTGAAAGGCGGCAAGGGCATCCTCTCCGGCGGTGTGCTGGTGATCATGATGGATTGGCGCATTGCGCTGGTGGCGTGGGGTCTTTTCTTGCTGCTGTGGCTCACCACGCGGTACGTGTCGCTGGGCTCTGTGTGCGGCGCGGTGAGCATCCCTGTCACCGCCTGTTTCGTCTTTAGCGGGCAGTGGGTGCATCTCTGCCTGTGCGTGGTTTTGTCCGGTTTGGTGGTTTACTGCCACCGCGGCAATATTGACCGGCTGATCCATCACCGTGAAAGCAAATTCCGCTGGCACGTCCATCCCCTGCCGTCAGAAACACCGCCGGCGCAGGATGGCGAGGAGCAGGTATGAAAGAAAGTCGCACCGTGCGCCAGATCGTGTTCCCCCTTCTGGCGGCGTTTATCTGGGGTACCGCCTTTGCCGCGCAGGATGTCTGCGCCGACCATATAGGCGCGTTTACCTATAACGCGATACGCTCCTATATTGCCGTGGCGGTGTTGCCGGTGGTACTGCTCCTTTTTAACGTGTTTCGCCGCGAGGGAAAACCGGCGATCACGCCGGCGGAGAAAAAAGCCGAGCGGAAACACCTCCTCATCGGCGGCATCTGTTGCGGTACGGCGCTGACCGCCGCCTCCGTTTTTCAGCAGGCGGGGATCGTGCTGGGCACAGAGGGCGGCAAAGCCGGATTTCTCACAGCGCTCTATATCGTTCTGGTGCCGATCGCCGGCGTGTTTTTGAAAAAACAGGTCTCCCTTTCCGTCTGGATCGGCGTGCTGTTGGGCGCGGCGGCGCTGTATCTTCTGTGCATCAAGGGTGACTTCACGGTGGACAAAGGCGATCTTCTGGTGATCGCGTGTTCCGTGTGCTACACGGCGCATATCTACGTGATCGACTATTTTGTGGCAAAGGTGGACGGGATCAAGCTCTCTCTGGCGCAATTCGCGGCGCTGGCGGTCTGGTCAACGCTGGGCATGTTGCTTCTGGAACATCCCTCGTGGGACGCCGTCCGTGCCTGTATCCTACCGCTTCTCTATGTGGGCGTTTTTTCCAGTTGCGGCGCGTATACCCTGCAGATTCTGGCACAAAAAGACACGAATCCCACAGTGGTCACCATCCTGTTGAGTACGGAATCGGTCTTTGCGGTGATCGCAGGCGCCGTACTTCTCCACCAGCGTATGACGGTGCGTGAGTATATCGGCTGCGCTTTGATGTTGGTGGCGGTGGTGCTGGCACAAATAACGTTTCCCAAGCGGAAAGGAACGGACATTTCAGTCTGAACAGAGCATAGAATCAGCGGGGCGGAGATCGTGTGTGATCTCCGCCCCGTTCTTATTGATTTGTTAAAACAGACTGACCTGACTGGTCTCCGGCAAGCCGGCGAAGGCGCCTAACGCCCGAAGCTGTTCAATATGAGTCTTGGACAGTTTTCCGCAACAGGTGGCAAACTCCTCAACGGAGATAAAGGTGCGCCCCCGGCGCTTTTCCACCGCGTCCTGCGCCGCCGCCTCGCCCAGCCCGCGGATGCTGACGAAGGGCGGCAGAAGTCCGTTCTCCGTCACCACGAAATTCACCGCGTCAGAGCGCATGATGTCAATGGCGTCAAAGTGGAAACCGCGGAGATAGAACTCATAGCATACCTCCAGCGTGACCAGCAGATTCTGTTCTACATCGGTGGCGTCCTTATTGTTCTCGATCTCGCGGATCTTCCTCTTCACCGCGTCCAGTCCGGCACAGCAGTACTCCGCGTCGAACGCCTTGGCGCGCACGGTGAAAAACGCAGCATAAAACGCCAGCGGATGGTGCACTTTGAACCATGCGATACGGAACGCCATCATCACATACGCCACAGCGTGCGCCTTCGGGAAAAGATACCCGATCTTTGCCAGCGAATCGATGTACCACTGGGGCACATTGTGGCTGTGCATCTCCTCTACCCACTTCTGCCAGTCGCTTGCCTTGCCCTCTTTTACCTTGCCCTTGCGGACCGCCTCCATGATCTTAAAGGACATTTTCGGATCAAGGCCCATGCGGATAAGGTAGAGCATGATATCGTCACGGCACCCCACGGTCTCCAGAACCGACGCCGTGCCGCCGACGATCAGTTCTCTGGCGTTGCCCAGCCACACGTCGGTACCGTGGGAAAAGCCGGACAAACGCACCAGCGTGTTGAAATCGGTGGGTTTGGTGTCTACCAGCATATTGCGCGTAAAGCGGGTGTTGAATTCCGGAATCGCCACTGCGCCGGTGGGACCGAGAACCGGATCGTCCTCAAACCCCAGCACCTTAGAGCTTGTGAAAATGCTCATGGTGTCAGGATCGTCCAGAGGGATCTCCCGCGCGTTTACGCCGGTCAGGTTCTCCAGCATACGGACCATGGTGGGATCATCATGCCCCAGCATATCCAGCTTGAGAAGGTTGTCCTCCATGCAGTGATAATCAAAATGGGTGGTGATCTGGTCGGAATGAATATCGTCCGCCGGATGCTGTACGGCAGTGAAATCCTCCACGTCCATATCGTCCGGCACCACCACCAGCCCGCCGGGATGCTGTCCCGTGGTGCGGCGCACGCCTATACAGCCGTAAGAGAGCCGATCCAGCTCCGCCGTGCTGAAGTCCAGAGCGTTTTCCTCCTTATACTTCAGCACAAATCCCTTGGCATTCTTCTCCGCCAGCGTGCCGATGGTGCCGGCGCGGAACACCTGACTCTGCCCGAACATCTCGATAGCGTGGCGATGGGCGCGGGCTTGATACTCGCCGGAGAAGTTCAGGTCGATATCCGGCACCTTACCGCCGCCGTACCCCAGAAACGTTTCAAACGGAATGTCGAAGCCGTCTTTCGCGTATGGCGTGCCGCACATCGGGCAGACCGCGTCCGGCATATCCGCGCCGCAGCCGTACCGCCCGTCGGTAACAAATTCCGTGTGCTTACAGTTAGGACAGCGATAGTGGGGCGGCAGGGAGTTCACCTCGGTAATCCCCGCCATGTACGCCGCCAGCGAAGATCCCACACTGCCACGGGATCCCACCAGATAGCCGTTTTCCAAACTGCGCTGTACCAGCTTCTGCGCCGACATATAGACCACGTCGTATTTGCCCAGAATACCGCTCAATTCCACGTTCAAACGGTCTACGATCAGCTGGGGCGGCTCGTCACCGTAGAGTGCGCGGCACCTATCCCAAACGCGCTGATTCAGCTCCTGCTCGGAGTTCTCCAGACGCGGCGGAAAGAGTTGTCCCGGCGGGAAAAGCTCCATCTCCTCGATGAGATCTGCTATATAGCGGGTATTGGTCACAACCACCTCATACGCCTTCTCCTCGCCTAAATACGAGAATTCCTCCAGCATCTCATCGGTGGTTTTGAAATAGAGCGGCAGCGGCGCGTTGATGTCCGCCAGCTTTTCAAATTTTTTGGGGTCATCCTTCTTGACCATATTCCCGGTCAGGAGCACCCGGCGGTACACCTCGTCCTCCGGCTCCTGAAAGTGCACGTCTCCCGTAGCGCAGACCGGTTTCCCCAATTCCTCGCCCAGCTTTACCACAGTACGGTTAAACTCCCGCAGTTCCTCCTCCGACTGTACCGTGCCGTTTCGCAGCATAAACCGGTTGTTGCACAAGGGCTGGATCTCCAAATAGTCGTAGAAGGAGGCAAGGCGCTTTAATTCGTCCCAATCCTTGTGACCGTCCGTAATGGCGCGGAACAGCTCCCCCGCCTCGCAAGCCGAGCCGATGATCAGCCCCTCACGGTGGGCGATCAGCTCCGTTTTGGGAATCACGGGTTTTTTGTTGTGGAAATAGACCAGATTGGACTTGGAGATCAACTGATACAGGTGCTTAAGTCCCAGTTTATTCTTGGCAAGAAGAATGATATGCTTGGGATAGCGCCCGGCACGGTTGCCGCGCGGGCGCAGAGCCGTCATCGCCCGATTGATCTCCTGCAGACATCCGATGCCCAGCTCCCGCTCCATCTTCTCGAAGAAGGGGATCAGCATATACGCCACCGTGGCGCCGTCGTCACTGGCGCGGTGGTGATTAAACGACGGCAGATCCAGATACTCCGCCACCATATCCAGCTTGTGTTTATTCAGCTCGGGCAGCAGATTCTGCGCTAATATCAGCGTATCCACATAGGTAGGATCGAAAGGAAGCCCAGCCTGCTCACAGCCCTTGCGGATAAAACTCACGTCAAATTCCGCGTTATGTGCCGCCAGCGGACGCCCCGCCACAAAGGACAAGAACGCCTCCAGCGCCTCCTTCGGCTGCGGCGCGTCTTGCAGCATCGCATCGGTGATACCGGTCAAGCCGATGATCTCCGGCGTCAGGTGCCGGTTGGGATTAACAAAGGTCTGGAACCGGTCGGTGATCTGCCCGTCCCTGAGCACCACCGCGCCGATCTCCGTGATCGCCTCGGTGGCAACGTTCAAGCCGGTGGTCTCAATGTCAAAGCAGACGATCTCACCGGAAAACGGCTGATCCTGCGTGCCGTGTACCACCACACGGTCGTCCACGTCGTTGATGAAATACCCCTCCACGCCGTAGAGCACCTTGATCCCCTTGGCGCTGTGCCACGCGTCCGGAAACGACTGCACCGTGCCGTGGTCGGTAATGGCGATGGCGGGATGCCCCCACGCTTTTGCCAGCTTGATGACAGACGCCGCGTCCGTCAGCGCGTCCATGCTGGACATACGGGTATGTAAATGCAGCTCTACCCGCTTCTCTTTCGCCGTATCCCGGCGTTCTTCATGGGAGATGGACTCGATGTTCTGGGGATTGATCTGGACGTCACGACCGTCCCACGTCATTTCTACCTGTCCCTGTATGCGAATCCACATCCCCACGGAAAGGCTCTTTTCAAGCCCACGGGCTTCTTTTTCATTCAGGTTGCGCCGCACCAGAACGGAGCTGTCCAGATCCGTCATCTCCAACTGAAGGCGCCATACACCGGGGCGCCGTGTTTCATAGACCTCTACGGCAAAAACGCGTCCCTCCAGCACCACTTGTCCCATTTTCAGATTTAAGCCCCGCATGGGAACTTTTTTGCCGCGGATCTCTTTCCCCAGCAGTACCGCTCCGCTCTCCGGCTTCTTCCCCTGCTTCTCACCGCCCGACGGGCGTTTGGGCGATTCCACGCGCATCTCCAGCTCCTGCAAGCCGTACTGTTCCATCAGCTGTTGCCGCAAATCGCTTTGCGCCGATTCCGGCAGCGGAACCGGCGTCTCCAGACACAGCGTCATGGTGCGCTTTTCCCGATCCAGCGCGCCGCCTGTGATCTGCGCGTTATGGAGCAACAGCCGCATTTCACGCGGCGCGTTGAAATCTTCAAAAAATGTAAAGAACGGTATCTTGTTCGACATAGTGCATTCTCTCTTTGCTTACAGCTTGGCAATTTCATCCATCAAAGCGTCCACAAGTCTTTCCTGCGGAACCTTGTAAAGTACTTCTCCTTTACGGAATATCAATCCCTCTCCTCTGCCGCCGGCGATCCCCACGTCAGCGGCGGAAGCCTCGCCGGGTCCGTTGACCACGCACCCCATCACCGCCACGGTGATCGGCTTGTCGCACTGCTGCAAACGCCGCTCCACTTCCCGGGCGATGGGGATCATATCGTAGGCGGTGCGTCCGCAGGTGGGGCAGGAGATCAGCTCCGGCCCGTTACGGCGGATCCCTGCGGCGGCAAGAATCTTTTTTGCTGCCGCGATCTCTTCCACCGGATCGGCCGTGAGGCTGACACGCATGGTATCCCCGATCCCCTGGCATAAGAGGCCGCCGATACCGATCGCCGATTTCAAAATGCCCATTGTCGGCGTTCCGGCCTCCGTGACCCCCAGATGGAGCGGATAGTCCGTCCGGCGGCGCAACAGGCGATATGCCTCCATATTCACCGCCACACGGGAACACTTGACGCTGATGCAAATATCGTGGAAGTTACACTCCTCCAAAAGCGCCACGTGACCCATGGCGCTCTCTACCAGCGCCTCCGCCGTAACGCCGCCGTATTTTGCCAGCAGTTCCTTCTCTAATGAGCCGCCGTTGACGCCGATCCGAATAGGTACGCCGTGTTCGGCGCAACTGTCCGCCACGGCGCGCACCTTATCCCGTCCGCCGATGTTGCCGGGATTGATACGGATCTTATCGATTCCGCTTTCCAGGCACTGCAACGCCAGCCGATAGTCAAAGTGAATGTCCGCTACCAGCGGAATGGAGATCTGCCGCCGGATCTGCCCCACCGCACAGGCGGCGTCCATATCCGGCACCGCTACCCGAACGATCTGACAGCCTGCCGCCTCCAACCGGCGGATCTGCGCCACCGTGGCGTCTACGTCCGCCGTAGGCGTGGAGCACATGGATTGGATAGAGACCGGCGTGCCGCCGCCTACCGCCACGGCGCCTACGTGAATCATCTTTGACATGGTAAACCTCTCAACTAAACAGTTTCCAGACGTCCTGGAACGTGATCACCGCCATCAACCCCAGCAGAAGCACCAGTCCGGCAATGTGGACGTATCCCTCGTATTTGGCAGGGATACTCCTGCGAAACAGGAGCGTCGCCAGCGCGTTGAGCACCAGAAAGAGGATCCGTCCTCCATCCAGCGCCGGCAACGGCAGTAGATTCATTACCGCCAGATTCACGGCGATCAGCGCGGCAAAGTAGGCGATATTCGCCACCGCGTCACCCGCCGTTTTCGATTGGTTCCCTACCTCGGTAATGGTGGAAACGATCCCCACAGGTCCGCTCAAATCCTGTAATCCCGCCTGACCGGTTATCAGCATTTGTAAGCTCAAACGCACCGTGCGAACGAAATCGATCGCGTTCAACACCGTATATTTCAGCCGCACCCACAGGTTTGCCTCCTCCACGCCGCCGTAGCTGAAGCCGTAGGCACGGTATGGCTCCCCGTCCTCGCCGGTATATGTTTGGAGCGTCAGCGTACGGGTAAGCGTCTCGCCGCCGCGGCGCAGTTTCACGGTGATCGTGCCGTCCTCGTCCAGCGGTACGGCGCGCAAAATGAGATCCACGTCGCTCTGGAGATACACCCGCTCGCCGTTGATGGCGACGATCCTGTCGCCCACCATTACGCCGCTTTCCCCCTGCTGGGGAAAATCCGGATGGAGGGAAACGATGTCCGCCACATAGAAGCCTCCGGCGTTGATATAGAGGAAGAACAAAATCACACAGCCGGCAAGAAAATTTACGGCGGCGCCGGCGGCAAAAATGAACAGCTTGCGCCAAAAGCCCTGATTGTTGAGTGCCGCGGGATCATCGGACGCCTCGTCCTCCCCCTCCATGGCACAGTAACCGCCCACAGGGAGCGCCCGCAGTGCGTACAGCGTATCGCCCTTTTTCTTTTTGAAAATGGCGGGACCCATGCCGACGGAAAACTCGTTGACCCGCACACCGCAAGCCTTTGCCGCCAGAAAATGCCCCGCCTCATGCAGGGCGATCAGCACCCCGAAAATGAGGATCGCCACAATTACATAGATCATAGATGACTCCCCGATCACATATTCCGTACAGCCTCACGCGCCAGACGGTCTGCTTCCAGTATATCCGTCAAGTCCGGCTTATATTTCACTTCCACGCGCTCCAATGCCGATTCTACCCGCCGGTGGATGTCGTTAAACCCGATCTCACGGCGCAGAAACGCCAGTACCGCCTCCTCATTGGCGGCGTTCATCACCGCGCAGGACGTGCCGCCCGTTCGGGCGCACTCCTTGGCGATGCGCAGACAGCGAAACGCCTGCTCATCCGGCGCCGAAAAGGTCAGCGCGCCGCAGCGGAGAAGATCCAGCGTCCCATCCGGCGTTTCGGCGCGATACGGCCAGGTGAAAGCATAGCGGATCGGCAACTTCATGTCCGGCGTACCGAGCTGGGCGATCATCGCGCCGTCCCGATACTCCACCAGGGAGTGGACGATACTCTGGCGGTGGATCACCGCCTCCACCTGCTCCGGCGGCAAACGGTACAGACGCATTGCCTCTATGATCTCCAAACCTTTGTTCATCAGCGTGGCGCTGTCAACGGTGATCTTTGCGCCCATCGTCCAGTTGGGATGGCGCAACGCGTCCTCCGGCGTCATGTGCTCCAGCTCCTCGTACGACTTGCCGTAAAAGGGTCCGCCGGAACAAGTCAACAGCAGCCGGCGGATCTCCCGTCGGTCACGACAGCCCTGCAAGCTTTGGAAAATCGCGGAGTGTTCACTGTCTACCGGCACGATCTCGGCGCCGGAAGCCTCCGCCGCGTCCATCACCAGCTCGCCGGCGCACACCAGCGTTTCCTTATTGGCAAGGGCGATGCGCTTTTTGCGGCGGATCGCCTCCAGCGTAGGCGCCAGACCCACACTGCCCATCACCGCCGTGACCACCGTGTCCGCCTCATCCAACGCCGCGGCGGCGCAAAGCCCCTCCGCGCCGGAGAGAACAGCGGTCTCTACGTCCGAAAGGCGCAGCCGCAGTTCCTTCGCCGCGTCCTCATTCATCATAACCGCCAGTGTCGGATGAAAATGCCGCACCTGACGTTCCATCAGATCCACCTGCGTATTGGCGGTCAGTGCCGCTACGCGCAACCCCAGTTCCTGCGCTACGGCAAGCGTCTGGCGTCCGATAGAACCGGTAGATCCCAGGAGAGAAATCGTTTTTGTCATAGTCGGTGCTCCCTCGCTCAATAAAGCGCGATCCGTGAAACGATGAGCCAGACCAGCGGCGCGGCAAAGATCACGCTGTCAAACCGATCCAGCACGCCGCCGTGACCCGGCAGAAGCCGCCCGTAATCCTTGATACCGCATTCCCGCTTCACCACGGAGAACACCAGATCGCCCAACTGCCCCGCGGCGGCGCCCAGCAGTCCCAGCAACAGGCACCACGCCACATTGAGCGCCACCTCCGTACACAAAAAGAACACGATGCGATAGAGTACCATCCCAGCCATGCCGCCGGCCAAACCGCACAGGGCGCCTTCCACTGTCTTTTTAGGACTTGCCAACGGCGCCAGCTTATGCCGGCCCAGCGCCATGCCGCCAAAGAGCGCCATCGTATCACTGCAAAACGCCGCTACCAGCGGGATCAGCACCAGTCCTGCACCGTATTCCAGCAGGCGCAAACGCAAAAGGGACGACAGAGCCAACGGGATCACCACGCCTGCGATCAGCAGGGCGCAGGTATCGGAAAACGACAGCGCGTCCGCCCTGCCGTAGCGCGTTACCATCACCAAGAAAGTCAGCAGTACCAGCCCCGCACAGAACCAGAACGGCAGCTCCGCCACAGGAGTAGCGGCAAAGCGTTCCTCACTGAAAAGAACCGTTGCCAGCAGGAACACCGCCGTCGTGCCGGCAAGTCCCGTCCACTGTCGGGCGACTTTCTCCCGACACACCGCGTGCAAAAACTCTTGGGCGCCGATGATACACAACGCGCACAAAAGCACATAGGTCGCCCAATACGGCGCAAATACCAGTACCGCCAGCAAAAACGGCACGCCAAGTACCGCCACAAGGATTCTCTTTACCATGTCATCGCCTCACTTCACACCGCCAAAACGGCGGTCGCGCTTTTGATAGGCAAGGATCGCCTCATCCAACGTGCGCTCGGTAAAATCCGGCCAGAGCGTATCGCAGAAATAGAACTCGCTGTAAGCGCACTGCCAAAGAAGAAAGTTGCTGATTCGCTGTTCGCCGCCGGGTCGGATCAAAAGATCGGGATCGGACAGTCCCGCCGAGTAGAGGTAGTTGCCGAAGTTCTCCTCCGTCCACGCTTCGCCGGACGCGGCACAGCGCCGCGCCGCCTGCAAGATCTCGTCCCTGCCGCCGTAATTGAGGCATACGTTTGCCTGAAACCCTTCAATACGGGCGGAGATGTCGTTCGTGCGCTCCATAAGCGCCTGCAATTCCGGGGAAAGGGCGCTCATGTCTCCCAAAAAGCGCAGGCGGATCTGATCACGCTCCATGGAGTCGATCGCCTCCAGCATGTACTGGCGCAAAAGACCCATGATCGCGTCCACCTCCTCCGGCGGACGCTTCCAGTTCTCTGTGGAAAAGGCGTAGACCGTCAGATATTCGATCCCCAGATCCTTGCAATAGGTGGCGATCCGGCGGAACACCTCCGCCCCCGCCTTATGCCCCGCTGTGCGCGGCAAGCCGCGGCGACGCGCCCAGCGGCCGTTGCCGTCCATAATAATAGCGACGTGGCGGGGAAGGCGGCTCCTGTCCACCTGCCCCGCCGGGTCGGCTTTTTTCTTCCAATGACGCATCAAACCGACATCAATTCCTTTTCTTTGCCATCCAGCAACTTTTCGATCTCTTTGCAATGATCGTCCGTCAGCTTTTGCAGGTCTTTTTCCGCCAGCTTCAGCTCGTCTTCGGTGATCTCGGAATTCTTCTGCTGTTTTTTGAACGCGTCCATAGCGTCGCGGCGGATATTGCGGATCGCTACCTTGCCGTTTTCAGCGTATTTGTGGATCTGCTTGACCAGCTCCCGGCGGCGCTCCTCCGTAAGCTGGGGGAATGCCAGACGGATGCACTTGCCGTCATTTTGCGGATTGATCCCCAGATCGGATTCGAGGATCGCCTTCTCAATGGCGCGGAGCATTGACCCGTCCCACGGTGTGATAACCAGCATGCGGGGATCGGGGGACGCCACCGAGCCGATCTGCTGAATGGGCGTGGGCGTGCCGTAATAATCCACGCTGATGCGGTTGAGCACCGCGGCGTTGGCGCGGCCGGCGCGCACGGCGTCAAAGTCGTGGAGTACGGATTCGATGCTCTTCTTCATCTTTTCCTCATAGGCTTTGTATTCGTCTTTCAACATGGCGTATATCTCCTTCCTGCTTGCAGTTTTTTATTCTTTGACAATGGTGCCGATCTTCTCGCCTTGCACGGCGCGGATGATATTGCGCGGATCCTTCAGGGCAAATACCAATACGGGAATGTGGTTATCCATCGACAAGCTGGTGGCGGTAGAATCCATCACCGCCAGATGGCGCGCCAGCACGTCCTCATAGGTGATGGAATCGAACTTGACGGCGGAGGCGTTCTTGGCGGGGTCGCTGTCATAAACGCCGTCGATATTTTTAGCCAGCAGGATCACGTCGGCGTTGATCTCCGCCGCGCGAAGCACCGCCGCCGTATCGGTGGAAAAGTAGGGACTGCCCGTGCCGCATCCGAAGATGACCACGCGCCCTTTTTCCAGATGCCGCACGGCGCGGGCGCGGATATACGGCTCCGCCACTTCCTTGATCTCCAGCGCCGTCTGGATCCGCACCGGCACGTTTTTCTGCTCCAGCACGTCCGCCAGCGCCATGCAGTTCATCGCCGTAGCCAGCATACCCATATGATCGGCACGGGTACGTTCGATATAGCCCTCGCCGTTTTTCACGCCGCGCCAGAAATTGCCGCCGCCGATCACGATCCCCATTTCCACGCCCATGGCGACGCACTCACGTATCACGTCCGCCACCCGGCTCATCATATTGAAGTCCAGACCGAAATGCTTCTCACCTGCCAGCGCTTCGCCGCTGATCTTCAGCAGTACGCGCTTATATCGTATTCCGCCCATGATAACCTCCTAACAGTATTCCCTTGTATTTTACCTTATTTTTCTTCATTTGCATAGGGGGTAAATCATTTTTTTCGCAGGATTTTGTTTTTCTTTGCGTCCGGCGGCACCAAATCTTGTATTTCCCGCGGGGCTATGGCATAATGACAGCGGAGGTGTGGCTATGGAGATCGTATATTGCGATGAGCGGATCGTGGTGGCGGTAAAACCGTCGGGTGTTTTAAGCACTGACAACGGTATGCCGGCACTGTTGCGGCGTGAACTGGGTACCGGGTGCTTTCGCACCGTGCACCGGCTGGACGCGCCGGTCTCCGGATTGATGGTACTCGCCCGCAGCAGCGAAGCCGCGTCGATCCTCTCCCGCCAGATCCGTGAGGGCTCGTTCCAAAAAACGTATCTGGCGGTGGTACACGGCGCACCGCCCCAAGAGGATACCTGGCGCGATCTGCTGGGGCGGGATAAGAGCCGCCGCCTGACCTACGTGGCGTCCTCCTCCGGCAAAGGCGTTCAGGAGGCGATCCTGCGCTATGAGGTGCTGGGCAGGTGTAAAGGGACTTCACTTGTCAGAATAGAATTACAAACGGGTAGGACACACCAGATCCGCGTGCAATTTGCCAGCCGCGGCTATATGCTTTCAGGCGATAGGCGTTACGGCACGGAGGAGTCTTCCCCTTTTCCCATCGCTCTTTGGTCCCACCGTTTATCCTTTGCCCATCCCCAGACCGGAGCGCCTCTCGACTTCCGTCTCACGCCGCCGCCTATGGGCGCGTGGGCGGATTATGCCGACATACTGGCGCGTCTATCATTGTGAAAAAAGCCGATTGGCAGGTCATTCCTGTCAATCGGCTTTTTCTTTATCTACCGTGATCAGCCCGGCGGCCACGTCATATCGCGGCCGGACAGCACGTGGAAATGCAGGTGAAGCACGCTTTGCCCCGCCTGTTCACCGATATTGGACACCACGCGATAACTCTCCAGCCCCAGCTTCTTTGCCGTGGCGGCGATCACCTCGAACAGGTGGGACACCACGCCGCTGTTGCCCCCGTCGATGGCGGCGACCGAGGCGATATGCGCCTTGGGGATCACCAGAAAATGGACCGGTGCCTGAGGCGCGATATCGTAAAACGCAAGGCACTGATCGTCCTCATAGATCTTGTTGGACGGGATCTCTCCGGCAGCAATAGCACAAAACAAGCAATCGTTTTTCATATACTCGCTCCTTTCTCCTTCAGCGGAATTGATGACACGTTTCGTCGTAGGTATAACCGATCTGTCCCAGCGTATCGGTCAGCGCTTCCCTGCTCACGTCCAGCGCCCGGCAAAGCGCGCTTAGATCGCCGTATTCATCGCGCAGTTTCGTGTTGACGAAGCTCAGCAGGATATACGGATCGCGGGGCAACATTCCGTCACACCCTTTCTGAAATAAAGCTCTCCACCAGCGCCAGCGCCTCGTCCGTCTTCCCAACGTCCGTACCGCCGCCCATGGCGCTGTCTGGCTTACCGCCGCCCTTGCCCTGGCATACGGCGCTGACCGCGCGGACCAGATCGCCCGCCTTCACGCCTTTGGCAACAGCGTCCGCGCCGCAGATCGCTAAAAACGTCACCTTTTCTCCGTTGACTGATGCCAAAACCGCCGCCGCGGACGGCTCTTTGTCCCGCAGGAAATCGCCCATGCGGCGCAGAGCGCCTGCGTCCAATCCGTCCCGTCGGGCGGTGATGACCTTCACGCCCCCGATCTCTTTGGCGCCCAGCAGGATCTGACGCGCCTCGCTCAGCGACGCTTCGCTTTGCAGTTTTTCCAGCGTGCGGCGCAGTTCTTTCACCTCCGACGCCTGCTGTTCGATACGGCTCAACAGCTCATCGGGATTGGTTTTAAAGAATTGCGCGGCGCTTGCCAGCGTGTCGGCGGCGTGTTCCATGCTCTCCATAGTCAGCTCGCCGGTGGTCGCCTCGATGCGGCGAACGCCGGAGGCCACACTGCTTTCACTGCGGATATGGAAATAGCCGGCTTTGGCGGTGTTGTCCAGATGGGTGCCGCCGCAAAACTCCAGAGAGAAATCGCCCATCTCCACCACGCGTACCGTTTCGCCGTACTTCTCGCCGAACATCGCCACTGCGCCCTTGCGTTTGGCCTCCTCAATGGGCAGTACCTCGGTGACAACCGGCAAACCGCGCAGGATCTCTTCATTGACCATGCGTTCGATCTTGTGAAGCTCTTCCGGCGTAACGGATTCAAAGTGTGTAAAGTCAAAGCGCAACCGATCCGGCTCCACCAGGGAGCCTGCCTGATGCACGTGGTCGCCCAGCACCTTTTTGAGCGCCGCATCCAAAAGATGCGTGGCGCTGTGGGCGCGGCGAATGGCGGTGCGGCGCCGGCTGTCTACCGAGGCGGTGCAGGTATCTCCCACCGCCATAGCGCCGCTGACCATGTGTCCGTAATGGAGGAATTTTCCACCCTTATTCTTCTGCACGTCAGTTACCGCAAAATGCCCGTTCGCTGTGACGATCTCGCCGTGATCCGCCGTCTGACCGCCCATTTCAGCATATAGCGGCGTCTTATCCAGCACCACGATAGCGTCCGTACCGGCGGCGATCTCCTGGCGCAGCTCCTCCTCCGCCACGATTGCCAGCACTACACCGTCGGCGCTCTCCTGCTCATAGCCCACGAACGCCGTGGCGGGGATCTCCTTCCCCAGATCAACGCCTGCCCAGCCCAGGTCGCCCAACGCCTTGCGCGCTTCGCGGGCGCGTTCCTTCTGCTCTTTCATCAAACCGCGGAACGCTTCCTCGTCCACCTGTAACCCTTCGTCCGACGCCATCTCTATGGTCAAGTCGATGGGGAATCCGAAAGTGTCGTACAGCTTGAACGCGTCGGCGCCGGAGAAGGTGGTCTCCCCTTTTGCCTTATGCTCGGCGAGCATTTCACCGAAGATACGCATACCGCCGTCGATGGTACGGGCAAAATTCTCCTCCTCGGTGCGGATCACTTTGGTAATATAGCCCTGCTTTTCACGCAAGTCGGGATACTGGCACTCGTTCTCATGGACCACCGTATCCACCACCTCATAGAGGAACGGCTCATTTACGCCCAGCAGCTTCCCGTGTCGGGCAGCGCGGCGCAAAAGACGGCGCAGGACGTAACCGCGCCCCTCATTGGAGGGCAGGATCCCGTCGCAGATCATGAAGGTAGCGCTGCGGATATGATCGATGATCACCCGCAGGCTCACGTCGCGCTGATGGCTTTCGCCGTAGTGGGCGCCGGTAAGGGCGCTGACGCGGTTGGTAATGTTCATCACCGTGTCGGTATCAAAAAGGCTTGCCACGTTCTGACACACACAGGCGAGACGCTCCAGACCCATGCCGGTATCGATATTCTTTTGTTTAAGCTCCGTATAGTTGCCGTGTCCGTCGTTGTCGAACTGGGAGAACACGTTGTTCCACACTTCGATATACCGATCGCAGTCACAGCCCACGGTGCAGTCCGGCTTACCGCACCCGAACTCCGCGCCCCGATCGTAGTAGATCTCCGAGCAGGGACCGCAGGGACCGGAGCCGTGCTCCCAGAAGTTGTCCTCCTTGCCAAAGCGGAAAATACGCTCCGGAGCAATGCCCACCTCGTCGCGCCAAATGGCAAATGCCTCATCATCGTCCTGATAGACGCTGGGATAGAGCCGATCCGGCTCAAGGCCGACCCATTCGGGACTGGTGAGGAATTCCCAGGACCAGGCGATCGCTTCATGCTTGAAATAATCACCAAAGGAGAAGTTCCCCAGCATCTCAAAGTATGTGCCGTGGCGCGCGGTCTTGCCCACGTTTTCAATATCGCCCGTGCGGATACATTTCTGGCAGGTACACACCCTGCGGCGCGGAGGCTCCTCCTCCCCTTTAAACCACGGCTTCATAGGCGTCATGCCGGCGTTGATGAGCAGGATGGATCGGTCGTTTTGCGGCACCAGTGAAAAGCTGGGCAGACGCAGATGCCCCTTGCTTTCAAAAAAGCGCAGGAACATTTCACGCAGTTCGTTCAATCCGTGATAGGGATGTGACATGGCAATCGCTCCTTTAACAAAATACTTTTATGCAAATAAAAAGACCTCCGCCCGCAACATAGGGGCGAAGATCAACTTCACGGTACCACCCTACTTGGCGGCATTGGCCGCCCTCTCGGTTCATCCTGTAACGGGGATGGATCGTGCGGCTCATCGCCGCCGGCTCGGGAGTGGCTGACGCGCCGCTTTGCCGACAGGCTTACACCCTCCCTGCCTCGCTTTGGCATGCTTCTGCGCATCTCGTCTCCGTCAATGCTGTTTTGATAACGCTATTGTACCACACTTTTGCCGCTTGTCAAGCAGATCCTTGCCGCAGGTGACTCTATGGCTTGCCGCAGGTGACTCTATGGCGTTTACGTTAAACTCTTCGGGCGTGGAAAAAGGGGTTTTCTTCCTATCTCACAAAAACTGAATCCCTTTTTACAAAGGGAAAGACACCCTCGCGGGTGTCTTTCCTTTTGGCGCAGAAGGAGGGATTTGAACCCTCGCGGCGCTTTTTACACACCCTACTCCCTTAGCAGGGGAGCCCCTTCGGCCACTTGGGTACTTCTGCGTATCTTATGATACATTGGCGGAGAGAGTGGGATTCGAACCCACGGATGCTTTCACATCGCCGGTTTTCAAGACCGGTGCTTTCGACCACTCAGCCATCTCTCCGTATGTAAAAGCCCCTGCCGTCAAGCGCGATATTTATACTACCATGCTCCGGCGATTTTGTCAACTAAAGAAACGTAAGAAAGATGAATTTTTTTCAAATAAGGGGTTGAAAATCCGGCAAAGGTGTGCTATAGTAATCAAGCTGAATGGTTCGGCAATGATTGAATATCCGGGTGTGGCGAAGTTTGGTATCGCGCTTGAATGGGGTTCAAGAGGCCTCGAGTTCGAATCTCGACACTCGGACCAGAAAAGGGCAGACGGTCATTTGATCGTCTGCCGCTTTTTCTTACATTAAAAATGTACTCCGAAGCCGCACGGACATTACCAACAGAAATAAGCTTTGATCTGTCCTACATAGCAAAAAGACCGCAGTCTTTCGACTGCGGTCTCTTATGTTGGCGCTACCTATTTTTCCGGGTCGTCTCCAACCAAGTATCGTCAGCAGAAGCGAGCTTAACTGACCTGTCACGGGATGGGAATCCATCCCGATCTTTCCCGCCCCTTCACATATAGCAAAAAGACCGCAGTCTTTCGACTGCGGTCTTTTATGTTGGCGCTACCTA
>JAFSZX010000002.1 GCA_017458825.1 Oscillospiraceae bacterium | reverse complement strand
TCATCCGGGGCACCAAACAGGTCAAATCCGAACCCTAAGCCGGTAGGCGAAGGGTTCGGATTTGTCGTTTCCGCAATGAATACTTGGCGATTCATCGTTCCCATATTGCGCCTGGCACGTCGAAAAAAACTTGCGTTTTGCGCCGCTTTTTGCTATAATGAGAGCGACCGTCGACCGATAGACCGATGTTGGGGGAGGTATACGCGTGAAAAGGACAGTGTCACTGCTGGTATGTATCCTGCTGGCGGCCGCGCTTTGCGGCTGTGCAAAGAACGTCACCGTCAAACGCACGGTGGAAGGGAATATGAAGACGTATGACGAAATGACGGACGGGTCATGGACGTGCGACGGCAGGACCTATCAATACCGGCTTGAGATCAGCGGCAGAATGCCCCAGGCGGCGGCGGACTCATCGTTCGTATACTTGAGCAATATCGAGGAGATATCGTTTGAGCAGGCATACAAGGCGGCGTGGGTCAGCAGTGATTCAAACGACTACTTTTCGCCGGAAGACGCGATCCTGGTGGAGATGCACTGACCGGCGCCGCCTTTTTCCGCAGCGTCCGGCGACAGTTTCATCGTCTTCTATGTGTTGGAGCAGGCAAGCCTGCTCCTTTTTTTGCCGTTTTTTTCCAATATTCCATGGAAATAATTGCATTTGAAAAACGGTTACAAGTTTGTTACCATGTAACTGTCCTCGCGAGACGATCACTATTCAGGAGGGTTTGACCATGTGCAATTTTAACTGCAAGTCTCTTATGGAGATGCTGTGCCGTCTGTTCGGTCTGTGCTGCTGCTGACAGCCTTGTATGACTGAAGTGCGACCCCGCTGTAAGGCGGGGCCGCGCCGTTTTTTTGCCGAAAAAAATGGCAAGCGGCGGTGTGTGGGGGTTTATCACGCTTCGGGACATACTATCTGCGGAGGTGACGAGACGATGAAACGCAAGCCGCGGCGCGAAGCCGCGCCGGACGTACACGCTTTTTTCGGCAATCCGGACAGCACGTTTGCGCTTTTAAACCAATTCGGGACGTATAATATCCAACCCACGTCGGATTCAGACAACCTCTTTCCGCTGATCGGGCCGGCACTGCCCGCCCTGTGGCGGAACATGGCGCTGGACCAGGACAACACGGACGATCTGGCGCCGTAAAAAAGAGGCGGAGCGATCCATCGCTCCGCCTCTAAAAACAAGTATGCGTTTATTCCGTCGTTTTGAACGTCTGCTCCGGCGCGTGGATCACGACCCGTGTTCCTGCCGGAACGGAGCGGGTCAAAAACGCGTTGCCGCCCACTACGGCGCCCGCGCCGATCACCGTGTCGCCGCCGAGGATGGTGGCGCCGGAATAGATGGTGACGCCGTTTTCCACCGTGGGGTGGCGTTTACCCGGCAGACTTTCGTGCCCGCCCCGGGGGGAAAGCGCGCCCAGCGTAACGCCCTGATACAGCTTCACATGGTCGCCGATCACCGTGGTTTCCCCCACCACCACGCCGGTACCGTGGTCGATGAAAAAGTGGGAGCCGATGGCGGCGCCGGGGTGAATATCAATACCGGTGCGACTGTGGGCATACTCCGACATAATGCGGGGAATGGTAGGCACCTTTCGCAGATACAGCTCGTGGGCGAGCCGATAGACAAAGATGGCGTACAGCCCGGGATAGGCGAAGATGATCTCCTCCTTGTTCTGGGCGGCGGGGTCGCCGTCAAAGAGCGCCTCCACGTCGCTCATCAGGAGCTGCTGCACGCGGGGCAGTTGGGCGATAAAATCCTGTGCCAGCTCGTCGGGATCGGCGGCGCTGTTCTCCGGCAGAGCCAGAGAGATCTGCTGTGCCAACTGCAACTCCAGCGGCTCCAAAAGCAGCGCCGCGTAATCCTCCGGCGCGAGCGTCATCAACGCGGCGTCACCGAAATAGGCGGGGAAGAACAGCTTGCGCAGCGTATCGAGAATGTCAATGATCGCCTTACGATCCGGCAGATGCAGACATTTGCCGTAGATCTGCGTACCGCTTCGGCGCAGTGTTTCACCGATCTGGGACGCGGCGTCGCGGATAGGCGCGTCGTACATGGCGTGACCCCCTTACTCCTGTATCCAATGTTCGCCTCCCATTATAAGCGTGTTTTTCCGGAAATGCTACTGTGAAAAATCACAAAATTCACGGTTTGTCACAGCCGCGGCAGGCGGAGCAGTCGCCGCCGCAGCAGTGCCGTCCGGCGCGCCGGTCGCGCACCAGCTTGCCCACGATGAGAGAAACGGCGGCGGCGATCAGCGCCAGCACCAGCAGGGAGCCGGCGTTTTCCATCAACCATGCCAGCATATCCCGTCACTCCTTTACCGATGATACTTTGATCCTCTCGGATCGTTTGACTGTCTCCCTATACGGCCGCACCAGCAGATATACACCGGCGGCGACCACCGCGACAGCGGCAATCAGCCCCAATACGTTCACCCTGCCGGTCAAGGCGCCGCCGATCTGGTAGACGCACAGGGACGCCAGATACGCAAAGGCGCACTGATAGCCGATGGCAAACCACGTCCAGCGGGGATTGTTCATCTCCCGCCGGATCGCGCCGATGGCGGCAAAGCAGGGAGCGCACAGCAGGTTGAATACCAGGAAGGAATAGGCGCTCACAGGGGTAAAGGACTGCGCCATATTGCTCCATGCGGAGCCGCCGCCGGTGCCGTAGAGAACGCCCATGGTGCCCACGATGTTTTCCTTTGCCACCAGACCTGTGATGGATGCCACCGCCGACTGCCAGTTGCCCCATCCCAGCGGCGTGAACAGCCACGCGATCAAACTGCCGATGGTGGCGAGAACGCTGTGGCCGATCTCCTCCTCGCCCAGCATGCGGAACGTGCCGTCCACGGTGCCGAAGAAGGTCAAAAACCAGATGACCACGGTGGACAGGAGGATGATGGTGCCTGCCTTTTTGATAAACGACCAGCCCCGTTCCCACATACTGCGCAGAACGTTTACGAGAGTGGGCCAGTGATAGGCGGGCAGCTCCATCACGAAGGGCGCCGGCTCGCCGGCAAACCGTTTCGTCTTTTTGAGGATGATGCCGGAGAGGATAATGGCAAGCAGACCCACGAAATAGGCGCTGGTCGCCACCCACGCGCTGCCGCCGAACACGGCGCCGGCGATCATACCGATAAACGGCACCTTGGCGCCGCAGGGGATAAAGGTGGTGGTCATAATGGTCATCCGCCGATCCCGTTCATTCTCAATGGTGCGTGACGCCATCACGCCGGGGATACCGCAGCCGGTGCCGATGAGGATGGGGATAAAGGACTTACCCGATAGACCGAACCGCCGGAACACCCGATCCAGCACGAAGGCGATCCGCGCCATATAGCCGCACGCCTCCACGAACGCCAGCAGGAAGAAAAGCACCAGCATTTGGGGCACGAAGCCCAGCACCGCGCCGACGCCTGCCACGATGCCGTCCAGCACCAGACCCTTGAGCCACTCAGTGCAGTGCAGAGCGTCCAGCACCTGTTCCACCAGCACCGGCACCCCCGGCACCCATACGCCGTATGACGCCGGATCGGGCGGTGTAAAGCCGTTGGCGGAAAAATACGCCGCCGCGTCGGTAAAGGACATGGCGTTGACCGTCTCCCCGTCGGCGTCTGCGGGAACGGCATCATAATATACCGTCAGCTCATACGGCTCCAGCGTCTCCTCGTCCTCGCCGGAAAACACGGCGGTCCCCGTGCCGGAGAAGGAGGCGATCTGCGCCAGCGTCTGCGCCGGATCCGAGGGCTCCTCCGTCAGATCCACCGTCTCACCCATAAAGGCGGACACAGCGCGCACCGCGGCGGTATAGTCGCCGTTTGCCTCCTCGTAGGCGGCGGCGCCGATGCCGAAGAGGTGGAATCCCTCGCCGAACAGTCCGTCATTCGCCCAATCGGTGGCGGCGGCGCCCACGGTCACCATGGAGAGGTAGTAGATCAGGAACATCACCGCCGCGAAGATGGGCAGCCCCAGCCAGCGGTTGGTCACGATCCGGTCGATCCTGTCCGACGGCGAGAGTTTACCGGCGGACTTTTTCCGATAGCAGGCTTTGAGCATATTGCCGATGTAGATATACCGCTCGTTGGTGATGATGGATTCCGCGTCGTCGTCCAGCTCCCGCTCCGTGGCGCGGATGTCCGACTCGATATGTTCCATCGTCTCTTTATCCAGAGCGAGCTTGCCCAGTACCTGTTCGTCCCGCTCGAAGATCTTAATGGCGTACCAGCGTTGCTGTTCCTCCGGCAGACCGTGGATCGCCGCCTCCTCGATATGCGCCAGGGCGTGTTCCACCGGACCGGAGAAGGTGTGCATCGGCACGGTTTTCGCGCCGCGGGCGGCTTCGATCGCCGCCTCCGCCGCCTCCTGCACGCCCTCGCCCTTGAGCGCCGAGATCTCCACCACCGGACAGCCCAGCTGCCGGCTCAATTCCGCCGTGTGGATCACGTCGCCGCTTTTGCGCACCACGTCCATCATATTGATAGCGATGACCACCGGGATCCCCAGCTCCGTCAACTGAGTGGTGAGATAGAGGTTTCGTTCCAGATTCGTGCCGTCGATGATGTTCAGGATCGCGTCGGGTCGTTCATCGATCAGGTAGTTCCGCGCGACCACCTCCTCCAGCGTGTAGGGGGAGAGGGAGTAGATCCCCGGCAGATCGGTGACGGTCACGCCGTCGTGCCGTTTGAGCCGTCCTTCTTTCTTCTCCACCGTTACGCCCGGCCAGTTACCCACAAACTGGTTGGAGCCGGTCAGGGCGTTGAACAGCGTCGTTTTACCGCTGTTGGGATTGCCTGCCAGCGCAATGTTCAGTTCCATCGTTCCGCTTCCTTTCTCTTGTGTTAGGCATGACTAACAGTTGTTTTCAAAAAAAGGAGGGTACGCCCTCCTGCGGGGGATCACAGCGTCACTTCGATCATCTCCGCGTCGACTTTCCGCAAAGACAGCTCATAGCCCCGTACCGTGATCTCGATAGGGTCTCCCAGCGGCGCCACCTTGCGGACGTACACCTCCACGCCCCGTGTGATGCCCATGTCCATAATGCGGCGCTTGACGGCGCCCTCGCCATGGAGCCGGACGACCGTGGCGGTCTGCCCCACCTTGACTTCACGCAAACTGGTGTTCATACACGCGCTCCTTTCTTCTGATTTATACCATGATTTTTTGTGACATTTCCTGACTGATGGCAATGCGCGAGCCTTTCACGTTCACGATCACACTGCCGCCCATGCGCCGCACCACCGTGACGGCGGCGCCGACCACAAAGCCCAGATCCTCCAGATGCTTCCGCATCTCCGGCGCGCCGCCGATCCGTCGGATCACCGCATCCTCGCCCTCTTTTACCAGTGACAGAGGTATCATCGTTCGCCACACCCTTTCTCTGTCGAAATTAGTTAAAACTAACCGCCGGTCAAATAAAAATGTTAGCCCCAACTAACTTTGCCTTGATTATAAAACGCCGCCGCTGCGATGTCAAGCGCAAGATAAGAAAAAAATGAAAAAATTTTTACCGTAAGGCGGGAACGGCGAAGAATGAAAAAAACTGCGCCGAGGGGGGCGTTTTCCCCTTGTCGTTTCTTGTCATCGGGGGAAAACTGTGGTACAATAACCGAAAGGCGGCTGTTTGTATGGTATGCGCGCCGTTTTAAGAGTATGAGTCGGTATGCCGCCGGATGCGGCGGCGCGAGATACCGTTTTGATTTTTCGCGTTAGGCGCGGTGTTTGCCTGAAAAGGCGCGCCGCAACAGGAGGAGCGGTTTGGAACGGAAAAACGTGTTTGTGGCGCAGGAGGAGCTTGACGCCCAGCGGACTTATACCCGCCGGATCCGGGAACTGCTGGCGCCGGCGGCGCGGGAGCATTTCGCCATGGTGGACACGTTCGGCTGTCAGCAGAACGAGGCGGACAGCGAGCTGCTGCGGGGGATGCTGGGGGAGATGGGCTTTTCCTTTACCGACCGGCCGGAGCAGGCGGACGTGGTGGTGCTGAACACCTGCGCCATTCGGGAACACGCCGAGCAGCGGGTCTACGGCAATTTAGGAGCGTTGAGCCACACCAAGCGTGCCAATCCCTCGCAGATCATCTGTCTGTGCGGCTGTATGGCACAGCGTCCCGGCGTGGCGGAAAAGGTGCGCGAATCGTACCGGCAGGTAGATCTGGTGTTCGGGCCCCAATCTCTCTGGCGTTTTCCGGAACTGCTCCACAGCGTATACGCGGGGCGGCGGCGCGTTTTTTCCGTGGCGGACGAGCCGGGGCAGATCGCCGAGGGGATCCCTGTGGTGCGGCAGGACAAACTGCGCGCGTGGGTATCCATCATGTACGGATGCGACAATTTCTGTTCCTACTGTATCGTGCCGTACGTTCGCGGCCGTCAGCGGAGCCGCCTGCCGGAGCAGATCCTCTCGGAGATCCGCTCACTGGTGCGGGAGGGGTACCGTGAGATCACGCTTCTGGGTCAGAACGTCAATTCCTACGGTAAGGATCTGGATATCGGCTGGGATTTTGCCGATCTCCTGTCGGCGGCGGACGCCATCGAGGGGGACTATTTGATCCGTTTCATGTCCTCCCAGCCCAAAGACGCCACACAGAAGCTGTTTGACGTGATGGCATCGAGCCGCCACGTGGCGCACCAGCTCCATCTGCCGGTGCAGTCCGGCTCGGATCGCGTCCTGCGCGCCATGCACCGCCCCTATACCGTGGCGCAGTACGAGGCGCTGATCGCCTATGCCCGCCGCGTGATGCCCGATCTGGTGCTGACCAGCGACGTGATCGTCGGCTTCCCCGGCGAAACGGAGGCAGAGGCGATGGAGACCGTGGCGCTGGTAGAGCGCGTCCGGTTTGACGCGCTGTTTACGTTTATTTTCTCACCCCGTCCCGGCACGCCGGCGGCGAAGATGGACGATCCTGTGCCCCGCAGCGAAAAGCAGGTCTGGTTCGACCGGCTCTGCGCCGCGCAAAACGGGATCTCCGCCGCCATTCACGCCCGATACGTGGGCAAGACCGTGCGAGTGCTGGTGGATCAGCATAGCGGCGATCTGCGCTGGCCGCTGCAAGGCCGCACCGCCGGCGGGCGGCTGGTGCATCTGACGGGTGACGATACCGCGCTGGGAACGTATCGAGACGTATCCGTTACCGACAGTAATACCTGGGCGCTGTACGGTCACATGGAATAAAAGGAGGGACGGTTCCACATGGCAGATATGACGCCGATGATGCGCCAGTATATGGAGATCAAGCAGCAGAACCCGGACTCCATTTTGTTTTTCCGTCTGGGCGATTTCTACGAGATGTTCGATGCCGACGCCCGTACCGCGTCCCGTGAACTGGATCTGACGCTGACCACCCGTGATAAGGACAAGAACAAATCCGAAGAGGAGAAAGTGCCCATGTGCGGCATTCCCTATCACTCCTCCGAGGCGTATATCGCCCGCCTGATCGCCAAGGGCTACAAGGTCGCCATCTGTGAGCAGACGGAGGATCCCGCCCTCGCCAAGGGGCTGGTCAAGCGGGACGTTCTCCGCGTGATCACACCCGGCACGGTGATGGACGCGTCGTGTCTGGAGGAGGGGCGTTCCAACTTCTGCGCCGGCATTTTCCTCGGTGACGACTGCGCCGCGCTGGCGGTTTGTGACGTGTCCACCGGCAAAACGCTTGCCACCGCCTTTTCCGGCACTGATCACCTGACCCGGCTGATCAACGAGCTGGGGCGTTTTTCTCCTGTGGAAGCGGTGTTAAACGAGGGCGCGTATTTCAACGAAACACTGCGCCGCACGCTGGAGGAGCGGTTTTCCTGCCACATGGAGAAGCTCGCCGGCGCCTGTTTCCGCACGGAAGCGGCGGAGAAATTGAGCCGCCAGCAGTTCGGGGAGGACGCGCTTTCCCGCCTGCCCAGAGATAACGGCGCGCTGTTGCCTGCGCTGGGCGGTCTTTTGTACTATCTCCACGAAACGCAAAAAACGGACCTGCGCCATATCGACACGCTGGAATACTATACGCAAGGTCAGTTCATGGAGCTGGATCTGACGGCGCGGCGCAATCTGGAGCTGACGGAAACACTCCGCTCCAAGGAGAAAAAGGGCAGCCTTTTATGGGTGCTGGATAAAACGAAGACCGCCATGGGCGGCCGTATGCTCCGAAGCTGGCTGGAGCGTCCGCTGTTGCACGTAACGGAGATCCAACGCCGGCTGGACGCCGTTTCCGCGCTGGTGGACGCCACGGTGCCGCGCCGGGAGCTGATCGAGGCCCTGTCCGGTATTGCCGACATGGAGCGTCTCATCGGCAGGATCGTTTACGGCACCGCCGGCGCCCGGGAGTTGGTGTCGCTTCGCGGTGCCATGGAGCGTCTGCCGCTGGTAAAGGCGCAGTTATCGTCGTTCCCCAAGGGCCGGTTGCACGAGCTGGACGAGGCGCTGGACGATCTGAACGATCTGGCGTCGCTGATCGGGCAAACGCTGGTGGACGCGCCGCCTTTTTCCGTGCGGGAAGGCGAGATGATCCGGGAAGGGTTTCATCCGGAGGTGGACCGTCTGCGTGAGATCCTCCACGGCGGCAAGAGCATTATTACCCGCATGGAAGCCGAGGAAAAGGAGAAAACCGGCATCCGCACGCTGCGCATCGGCTACAACAAGGTGTTCGGCTACTATATCGAGGTATCCAACTCCTTCCGCGATCAGGTGCCGGACACATATATCCGCAAGCAGACGCTGGTAAACGGCGAGCGATACATCACGCAGGAGCTCAAGGATCTGGAGAGCGACATTCTCTCCGCCGCCGATCGGGTAGGCGCGCTGGAATTTGAGCTGTTCAACAAACTGCGTCTGGAGATCGCCTCCCATGTGGGGCGCATCCAGCGTTCCGCCTCCGCGGTGGCGGAGCTGGACGTGTTCTGCGCCCTCGCGGCGGTGGCGGTGAAAAACAACTACTGCTGTCCGTCGGTGGACGAATCGGGGCGGATCGAGATTTCCGACGGGCGCCACGCGGTGGTGGAGCAGATGCGCGCGGACGCGCTGTTCGTGCCCAACGATACCTGTATGGGCGCGGCGGAAAATCGGGTCGCCATCATCACCGGCCCCAATATGGCGGGCAAATCTACCTATATGCGTCAAGTGGCGCTGATCGTTCTGCTATCCCAGATCGGCTCTTTCGTTCCGGCGCGTTCGGCGCATATCGGCGTGGTGGACCGTATCTTCACCCGTATCGGCGCCAGCGACGATCTGTCTGCCGGTCAGTCTACCTTCATGGTGGAGATGAGCGAGGTCAGCGAGATCTTGCGCCACGCCACGTCCCGCAGTCTGCTGATCCTCGATGAGATCGGGCGCGGCACCTCCACCTTTGACGGGATGTCCATCGCCCGCGCCGTGCTGGAATACTGTGCCGACAGCCGCCGTCTGGGCGCCAAGACCCTCTTTGCCACCCATTACCACGAGCTGACGGAGCTGGAAGACACGCTGCCCGGCGTGAAGAATTACAACATTGCCGTCCGAGCCAGAGGCGAGGAGATCATCTTTTTGCGCAAGATCCTCCCCGGCGGCGCCGACCGGAGCTACGGTATTGAGGTGGCGCAGTTGGCGGGCTTGCCGAAACTGGTGATACAGCGGGCACGGGAAGTCCTGCGCGATCTGGAATCCGCCGAGGGGAAAGCACCCGCGGCACTGCCGCAGGACGATCAGCTCTCCTTTTCCGCCATGGCGGAGCAGGAGGCGGCGGAATCACTGCGTCGGGCGCAGGTGGACACGTTCAGTCCGCTGGAAGCACTGCAATTTCTCTATGAACTGAAAAAGAAGCTGGACAGTTGACCTGTCCGCTGATTCCGGCAACAAAGGAGTTGATCGTATGCCTGCTATCAAACAGCTCCCCTCCCACGTGGCGGATCTGATCGCCGCCGGCGAGGTGGTGGAACGCCCTGCCAGCGTGGTCAAGGAACTGTTGGAAAACGCCATAGACGCCGGCGCTTCCGCCATCGTGGCGGAGATCGCTCACGGCGGCATGACGTATCTGCGCATCACAGATAACGGTTGCGGTATCGCGCCGGAGGATCTGCCCACGGCGTTTTTGCGCCATGCCACCAGCAAACTGCGTACAGCGGAGGACTTGAACGCCATCGGTACGCTGGGCTTTCGCGGTGAGGCGCTGGCGGCGATCAGCGCCGTCAGTCGGGTGGACGTTCTCTCCTGCGTATCCGGCGCCGACAGCGGCGCCTCGCTCCATCTGGAGGGCGGCGTTGCCGGCGAGGTGCGCCCCGCCGGTTGCCCCCGAGGCACCACGATCGTGGTGCGCGATCTCTTTTATAACACGCCTGCCCGCATGAAGTTTATGAAAAAAGACACCGCCGAGGGCGCCGCCGTGTCGGGGATCGTTACCCATCTGGCGTTGAGCCATCCCGACGTATCGTTCCGCCTTCTGCGTGACGGCGCGGAGGTGCTCCACACTCCCGGCGACGGTACGCTGCAAAGCGCCATATACGCCGCCATGGGGCGCGATTTTGCCCGCGGATTACTGATCGTGCACGGCGCTTCCGACCCTGTCGCCGTGGATGGCTTCGTATCCCAACCCCTGCAATGCCACGGCACACGGGGCAAGCAGGTGTTCTTCGTCAACGGCAGACTGGTCAAGTCCCAGCTCTTGACGGCGGCGCTGGAGGAGGCGTACCGCAACCGCATGATGAAAGGGAAATTCCCCGGTTGTGTTTTGCACGTCACGTTGCCGCCGGATCAGGTGGACGTGAACGTCCATCCCGCCAAAACGGTGGTGAAATTCGCCGCCGACAAGCCGGTGTTCGACGCGGTGTATTATACGGTGCTGGACGCGCTGGACGCCCAGGACCGCCCCGCTTCACCTGCCGCTCCTCCACAGGAGGCGCCCCGTGACTTTTTCCGCACCATGACGGCGCGGGAATACCGTGCCGCCGCGCAGGAAGCGCCCCGGGCGAAAACCGCTCCGAACCCTGCCGCCGGCGGCGTACAGCTCCGCATGCATGACGTTGCCGTCCCTCACAAGCCGTTTACCGCCGAGGTCATGCGCGGCGGTCAGCCGGTCACCTATCAGATCACGCCGCCCGCGCCGCCGGTCAAGGCGCCCCGCCCGCAGCCGGAACAGCAGACCATCGAGCCGGAGCAGGTGAAGCCCTGGCGGATCGTGGGCGAGGTACTCAAAACGTATATCGTCTGCGAGGACGAGAACCAAACGGTCTGGCTGATCGATAAGCACGCCGCCCACGAGCGCATCCGCTTTGACGCGCTCCGCGCCGCCGCGACGCCGCCCATGGCGCAGTCGCTTCTGACGCCGCTGGCGGTGGACTTGGCGGAGGCGGAATACGACGCGGTGCTGGAACATCTGCCCTTGCTGGAATCCTTCGCGTTCTCCTGCGAGGATTTCGGCGGCGGCACTGTGCTGGTGCGCCGGATCCCTGCTGATATCCGTCCGGAGGACGCGCCGGCGGCGCTGGAGGAGCTGGCGGAGAAGCTGGCGCTGGGCGGCGCCGATCCGGAGGGCGCGAGGGACGCGCTGCTGCACACCATGGCGTGTAAAAGCGCCATCAAAGCCGGTATGGATACCAGCCCTGCGGAGCTGGCGGCGCTGGTGGCGCAGGTGCAGTCCGGCGCCGTGGCGTACTGTCCCCACGGCCGGCCGGTGAAATACGCCCTCTCCCGGTACGACATCGAGAAGATGTTCAAACGGGCATAGCCGTATGGAGACGGTTGTTTGTATTATGGGCCCCACCGCTACCGGGAAAACCGCCATGGGCGTGGCGCTTGCCAAGCGATACGGCGGCGAGGTGGTGTCGGTGGACTCCATGCAGATCTATCGCGGTATGTCGGTGGGCACGGCGGCTCCCTCGCCGGAGGAGACGGAGGGGATCCCCCATCACATGATCGCCGTGGCGGACCCGGGGGAGCAGTGGTCTGCATCCCGCTACGCGGCGGCGGCGGATGAATGTGTGCAGGATATTCTGCGCCGCGGCCGTCTGCCGATTTTAGTGGGCGGCACGGGCCTGTACTTCACCGCCTTGCTTCGGGGCACCTCGTTTGCTGCCGGACAAAGCGGGAGCGCGGTGCGTCAGGCACTGGAACAGCGCATGGCGCAAGAGGGCGGCGAGGCGCTTCTTACCCTGCTCCGTCAGGTGGATCCCGAAACCGCCGCGCGGCTTCATCCTAACGACGAAAAGCGGATCATTCGGGCGCTGGAGGTGTGGCAGGAGACCGGCGAAACCATCTCCGAACACGACCGGCGCACAAGGGAAGCGCCGCCGCGATACCGCGCCGTTTCACTGGCGCTGACGTTTTCCAACCGGTCCGATCTCTACCGCCGGATCGACGATCGGGTAGACCGCATGGTGGAAAAGGGTCTCCTGCAGGAGGTGCGGGAGCTGCTTGCGCTGGGCTTGCCGCCTACCGCCACCGCGTGGCAGGCGATCGGCTACAAGCAGTTTTTGCCGGTAGCCCGGGGGAAGGGCACTGTGGAAGAAGCGGTGGCGGAGATCAAGCTCCGCTCGCGGCAGTATGCCAAGCGTCAGTTGACGTGGCTGCGGCGGGATCCGACGCTCCACTGGATCTTTTGGGAAAAAGAGCCGAATTTTCCCACCGGACTACAAAAAGCGACAGAAATCCTCACCGCCGAGGGCGTATGCTAACCTCGGCAGGCGGCAAGAGGGATCGTCTGCACAACAGATAAAGGAGCAGACGATATGCAAAAGACAAACAATTTACAGGACATTTTACTGACCCGACTGCGCAAGCAGTCCATTCCCGTGACAGTTTTTCTGGTGAACGGGTTTCAGCTTCGCGGCACCGTTACCGGCTTTGACTGTTTCGTGGTGGTGCTGGACAGCGAGGGCAAACAGCAGGTGATCTATAAACACGCCATCTCCACCGTCGCGCCCATGCGGAGCGTTCCGCTCCATGAGGACGCGGAGGAGGGGACGAGCTGAACTTTCGTGAGGTGTAGCGATGAAATCTTCCTTCTCCTTCAAGCTATTGTCCGCCGTAGTGCTGGCGGCGGTGGTGCTGTATTTCGTGGTGGAGATCTACCAGTATCTGGACAACCCGTTTTCCACCACGCTTACCTATGAGTCCGCCGCCGAGGACAGCATTTCCCTCACCGGCTGGATCGTGCGTCGGGAGGAGAGCTTTCATGCCGACGCCGCCACAGTGACCCACTCGTTGAGCGAGGGCGCCAGAGCCGCTACCGGCGAGACCATCGCCGTCGCGTATCAGAGCGCCGCCGCGCTGGATACCGTGTCCCGCATCGAAACGCTGGAGCTCCAGCTCCAGCAGTTGGAATTTGCCCATACGTCCTATCTCAACGCCGACGCCGCGCTGAAGCTGGATACCACCATCACCGGCAGTATCCTCTCGGCGCGCCGTCAGTTTGCCTCCGGCGACTACTCCGCCGCGGCGGACGAGCTGTCGGCTCTGAAAGCCGCCGTGCTCAAGCGCAGTCATACGTATTCCTCCGCCGAAGAGATCCAGGCGGACATCGCCGCGGTGCAAAGCGAGCTTTCTGCTTTGCGCGCCACACTGACCGGCGCGCAGTATATCGCCGCGCCGCGTTCGGGGATCTATTCCGCCGTGTGCGACGGGTACGAATCCGTCCTCACGCCGGATATCCTCCCGTCCGTAACGCCCTCGTCCCTTCAGCATATCACACCCGGTGAAAATACCGGCAACGTGGGAAAGATGATCTATGGCGACACATGGTACTATGCCGCCGTGCTGGACGAGCAGTATGTAGAGGTCCTGCGGCCGGGGCAGATCGTGACACTGCGGCTTGCCAAAGGTCTTGAGCGTGATATTGACGTGACGGTGGAATCCGTCAGTGAGCCGGAGGGGGGACAGGCGGCGGTGGTTTTATCCTGCGCGGAGTATCTGCCCCAGGTCACCACACTGCGCCGTCAGGCGGCGTCTTTGGTCATGGACACCTATGAGGGGCTTCGGATCCCGTCGTCCGCGTTGCGCATGGATGAAGACGGCGTACTGGGCGTTTACTGCGTGGCGGGGATCACCGCCCGATTCAAACCGGTGGAGGTGGTGTATCGCGGCAGCGGCTACACGCTGGTGCGTCCGGCCGCCGATGCGTCCGATTCCGCCACACTGCGTCGGGGCGATGAGATCATCCTGACCGCCACCCGTTTAGAGGACGGTATCGTTGTGCGCTGACGGGATAAAAATTTTCACTTTTCTGTCCCTTTTTGTTGACACAAACAAAAAAATATATGATAATAAGGAGAAGACATCGCCGGATCCGGCGGTCGAGCGCCCATATTTTGTAAGGAGGCTTTTGCCATGAGTTTTATAGACGATATCAAGAGCATTCTCCGTCCCGGTGACGATGAGGACGAATTTGAGGACGATCCCCTGGAGCGTCAGCGCAGTGAAAGCCGACTGTTCTCCGATGAGCATCGGGAAGAGCGCAGAGCCGAGGAGCGGCGCAGTAAGGTGGTCAACATTCACGCCACCACACAGCTCAAGGTGGTGCTGGTGAAGCCGGAGCGGTTTGAAAACGCCTCGGAGATCGCCGATCATCTGCGCGAAAAGCGCACGGTGGTGCTGAATCTGGAATCCACCAATAAGGACGTTGCGCGCCGTCTGGTAGACTTTCTTTGCGGCGTGGCGTATGCCGGCGACGGGAAGATCAAGAAAGTCGCCGCCAACACCTATATCATCACGCCCTATTCTGTGGACATTATGGGCGATTTGATCGACGAGCTGGAAAATAACGGTATGTGCCTGTAAGTCGGGCGCGTGACAGAGAATAAACTGGTCGGGAGGAAAAAAGTATGTTGACGCCACAGGAAGTTTCCGGAAAAGCCTTTCCCCGCTCCTCATTTGTCGGTAGCAGCGGCTATCAGATGGCGGCGGTAGATGAGTTTTTGGATACGCTGACGGAGGATTACTCCACACTGTTCAAAGAGAACGCCACGTTGAAAGCCAAGCTTAAGGTGCTGGCGGAGCGTGTAGAAGAATATCGCGCCACGGAAGACGCTATGCGTTCGGCGCTGTTGACGGCGCAGAAGATGGCGTCCAAGCTGGTGCAGGAGGCGCAGGAGGAGAAGGACAAGGTCCTGTCCGACGCGCGCAAGGAGGCGGCGGATCAGATCGCCGTGCTGGATGAGCAGGTGGCGCAAGCCAAGGATCGTCTGGCGCTGGCGCAAAAGAGCATGCAGTCGTTTATCGACGGTGCGCGGGCGCTTTGCACCAAGCAGATCTCGCTGTTAGACGAGCTGCCCGAACTGCCGCTGGCAAAGGAAGCTCCCGCCCGGGCGGCGGAAGAACCCGCGGCGGAACAAGCGCAGGCGGAAGACACGCCCGCGGAGCCCGCACAGGACGAGCCGGAGGCGCAGGAGCCTGACGCCACAGGCGATACCACCGTGTTGCCGGATGATTTCAAGTTGAGTCTGGATCAGTTGAAGTTCGGCCCCAATTACAAAGGCAAATAATCAGTAGGAAAGCGGCCGCGCGCTCGGTACGGCCGCTTTTTCATTTTTCCGACGGAGGCGGCTATGAAACCCGTTATTGCCCTGCTGTATGATTTTGATAAAACCCTTTGCACCACGGATATGGAGGACTACGCCTTTATCCCCGCGCTGGGGATGACGCCCCGGGCCTTCTGGGATCTTGCCAACGAGTTCGGCAGGGAGAACAAGATGGACGGGCTGTTGGCGTATATGTACACCATGATCCGCCAGTGCCGCCGGCGCGGGATCCGGCTGGACCGCGCGTTTTTGCGCCGGTGCGGCGAGGCAGTCACGCTCTTTCCCGGCGTGCGGGACTGGTTCGGGCGCATCAACGCCTTCGGCGCGGAGCTGGGCGTGGCGGTGGAGCATTACGTTCTCTCCTCCGGACTTCGCGAGATCATCGAGGGCACCGGCATCGCCCATGAGTTTAAGGAGATCTACGCCTGTGAGTTTCTCTATGACGAGCATGGCGACGCGTCCTGGCCCAAGCTGGACGTGAATTTCACCAACAAGACCCAGTTCATCTACCGCATCAACAAAGGCGTGCTGGACGTCAGTGACGATCGGGCGCTCAACAGCTCCATGCCGGACGACAGCAAGCGGATCCCGTTCCGGAACATGCTCTATATCGGCGACGGATTGAGCGACGTGCCGTGTATGAAAATGACCCGTGCCTACGGCGGTCAGGCGATCGCCGTTTATCAGGACAGCAACCGCGCCGCCGTGGAGGAACTGCTCTGTCGGGACAGAGTGAATTTTATCTTTCCGGCGGACTATCGGGCGGGAACGCCGCTGGATGAAACGGTGCGGGATATTCTGCGCCACATGGCGATTTCCGACCGTCTGGCGGAGACCCATACCTGTCAAGTCCGCAAGATCGGCACAGGCGAGATGGCGGAGCAGGAGCGGTGGTTTTAAACCGAACGGATAAAGAAGAGGGAGAACAGCGGCGCTGTTCTCCCTCTTTCCAACTTGTCAAAAAAGCCTCGCAGAGTTCGCGCCGCGCACGGCGCGAAGATATTAAATTGTCATTTGCCGCGGCGTGTACGTGGCAAATGACACCGCTCAGACTACGAAGTGTGCGAATTGTGCGCCACTGGCGCACAATGAGTGCGCGCAGTAGGCTGCAACCCTTTTGTCAAAAAACGGCTTTGCCGTTTTTTGACAGTCTCAAAAGAGGGAGAACAGCACCGCTGTTCTCCCTCTTTTTTATGTCCATCACTCCAAATAGTTCAGCGGATTGACGTAGGTCCCGTTCAGCTGGATCCCGAAATGGCAGTGTGGTCCGCTGGCGACGCCGGTCATCCCCATACGGGCGATCAACTGCCCTTGATACACATGGTCTCCCACGTTTACCAGCAGGGCGCTGTTGTGTCCGTAGGTGGTGACAAACCCGTTGCCGTGGTCGATCCGCACGGTGTAGCCGGTGCCTCTCCACCAGCCGGCGAGTACCACCGTGCCGCCGTCAGAGGCGTAGATCGGCGTGCCGGTACTGTTGGCGATATCCAGCGCCTCGTGATAGGTGGTGGCGCCGGCGATGCCGGTGCTTCGATAGCCGAAATAGGAGGTAATACTGCCATAGCAGGGCCAGCGGAACGTCCCCGTGGGGAACCAGGAGGGCCGCACCTTGGTACCGCGGATCTGCACCTCCGCCACAGGCTCGCGCAGCGTCACGCTGGCAACGATCTGCCGCCCTGTCTCCGCGCCGTTGACGTAGGTCACGTTGGCAGTCACGTCGGCTTTGCCGTACACACCGGCGGAGAGCACCTGATATTCCCCCTGATACATGGTATCGTCATCCTGATAGGTGACGGAGAAAGGAACGTCGCGCACGTAGCTCTGCCGCTCCACGTTCACCACCGTCAGATACGGCACGGCGCGCGACACGGTCAGCACGTCCCCCGCGTGGAGCGTATCCACGTCGTAGCCGGGGTTCATGCCCAGCAACTGCTCCAGCGTCAGATCGAACTGCTCCGCCACGCCGTAATAGGTATCGCCGTCTTTCACCGTATAGGTGATTTCACCGACCTTGGTGTCGTTGATCTTTTCCGCGATATAGCCCAGATTCATCAGCTCACTGCGGGGCACGTACTCCTCCCGCACTTCCACCTGCTCGGTAAAACTGCATTCCACCGTATTGGCGGTAACGTAGCCGATCTTCATCTGCTCAAGAAGCTCCTCCAGCGCACCGGGGAACGTGGTAGCCGCCACAGGTTCACCGTTGACGTAGAGCATATAGCCGTATACCACCTCGTCCAGCGTTTCCACCAGCGTCTGCTCCAGCGCCGCCTGTTTTTCCACCGTGCGCCGCCCTACCAACTGGCGCTGAACAGCCAGCAAACTGCGGTCGATCTGATACGTTTGGCTCGATAGCGCCGTCCGCGTGACGGATTCCACCGCGTCCACCGCCCGTTCCGCCGTCTTTGCCGTGGCAACGACTCCCAGCGCCTTGCCGTCGTAGCTGACAGACGTGCCGATGGTGTAGAGCGACAGTACCACCGCCACCGCGGCGATCACCAGCGCGCCGGATAGGAAGATCGCGGGGTGAAGCTGCAGCTCTTCGGCCCAACTGCGCCACCGGCCTCTGCCGCGGGCGGAGCGTTTTCTCCGGTGCAGCAGCCGTTCCCGCATCCTGCCGCCCAGCATAGGCAGACAGCCCCACAGTAACAGTAACAGCTGTACCGCCGCCAGATCCGATTCCGGAAAACGGTTGCTGTGCCGCTCACGGGACAGTGCCCGGATCTTTTCCGTGACGCGCCTCGGCACGCGCAGCGCACGCCGTGCCGCCGCCCAAAGGCGCGCGAAAAACGCCCCTGCCGCGGCAAAACACCGCTCCGCGCCGGCAGGCAGCCGCCTGATGCCGCGCCATGCCGCCGAGGCAAGATACGCGCCCAGCGCCCGCGCTACGGCAAAAAACCGTCTTACACGGGGGAAAGCCCTCTGTACGGCGCGCTCCGCGCCGGCAGGCAACCGCCCGATGCCGCGCCATGCCGCCGAGGCAAGATACGCGCCCAGCGCCCGCACGATGGCAAAAAACCGCTTTACGCGGGGCAGAGCGTTCCCGATGCCGCGCCGCACCGCCGCCGCCAGGTAGGCGCATACCGCCCCCGCCGCCGCAAGCCACCGTTTCGGGCGCATGATTCTGTTGTTCCGCCTGATGGTCGGTCTTGCCGTCCGGTTCGTTTCCGGCGGCGCTGTATGCTTGTCCATATTTTACCGCCTAAAAAGTTACAAAAGCGTTACAAAACGTATCATACCCTTTTTTGCGCCGTTCGTCAAGGAAAACTTCTCCGGCGCCGCCCGCGGGCAAAAAAGGAACGCCCCTGTCACCGTGGCGACAGGGGCGCTCCCATGGAGCAGGGTACGGGAGTCGAACCCGCCTTAACGGCTTGGGAAGCCGCTGTAATACCGATATACCAACCCTGCAAGGTACGACACAGTATACCATACCCGACGGCGTTTTGCAACCTCTAAATTTTCCGCCGCCGGCATGATTTTTTTTCGTCCGTCATACCATACGAAAAAGGAGTGTGAGCAAGATGAAACGAATGGTTTGCGCGGCGGTATCCCTGTTGCTGTTGGCGGCGCTGCTGCCCGTACGGGCGCAGGCGGTGGAACTGCCCATCGCGTCGCGGTCCGCGATTTTGATGGAGAAATCCACCGGTCGGGTGCTGTACGCCAAAAACGAGCATGAGCCGTTGGAGCCTGCCAGCGTCACAAAGGTCATGACGCTTCTTTTGACCATGGAGGCGATCGACAGCGGCGCCCTTTCCTATACCGACGTAGTTACCGCCAGCGACAACGCCAGCTCCATGGGCGGCAGTCAGGTCTACCTGAAGGCGGGGGAGCAGATGACGGTGGAGGATCTGTTGAAGGCGGTCTGCGTGGCGTCTGGCAACGACGCGTCGGTGGCGCTGGCGGAACATCTGGCAGGCGTAACGGAGCTGTTTGCCGAACGGATGAACAACCGCGCCCGTGAACTGGGCATGAACGACACCCATTTTGTCAACTGCAACGGTCTACCGGCGGACGGGCACGTGACCAGCGCCTATGACATCGCGCTGATGAGTCGGGAGCTGATTTTGCGCCATCCGGACATCCGCCGCTTCACCACTATCTGGATGGATACGCTCCGTCAGGGCTCGTTTCAGCTCAGCAACACCAATAAGCTGATCCGTTTTTATGACGGCGCCACAGGCCTGAAAACCGGCTCTACCAGCTCTGCCGGCTACTGTATCAGCGCCACCGCCGAGCGCGACGGCATGGAGCTGATCGCCGTGACGATGAAAGCCGATACCTCCGATGAGCGGTTTGAGGACGCCAAGACGCTTCTCAATTACGGCTTTTCCACCTACGCGCTGGTAGACGCTGCCGAGGGTGTGGAACTGCCGGACGTACCGGTGGTGCTGGGAAGCGCCGCCGCCGTATCTGTCGCCGTGGGCGGCGAAACGATGCTTCTGACGGAGCGCGCCGCCGCCGGTACGGTGGAACGCGCCGTTACGCTGGAAGAATCGGTGGAAGCGCCGGTGCAGGCAGGGGACGTGATCGGGCAGTTGAGGGTCACAAGCGGCGACACGGAGCTTGCCGTACTGCCGCTGACGGCGGCGGAATCGGTACCGCGGCTGACGTGGGGACAGCTTTTCGGGCGGTTACTCCTGCGTGCCGTCTGTCTGCCCGCGGATTTGGGGTAAAATTTCCTTGTGTTTTTGCGCCGTTGGATTTATGATATAGAAAAGGTAGAATCCGATCCATTTTTTACAAGGGAGGCCATACCATGATCCAAGTGCAACTGTCCAACATCCGCCCCTTTATTTCCCAGCCCTATGAGGCGGAGCTCACGCCCCGTCTGCTGACTGCCCACCGGCATTTACAGTGCCATGACGGCGCGGGCGGTGATTTCACCGGCTGGGTGGCATTGCCTCAGGCGTATGACAGGGAGGAGTTTGCCCGGATCAAGGCGGCGGCGCGCAAGATCCGCTCCGATTCTCAGGCGCTGGTGGTGGTCGGGATCGGCGGTTCCTATCTGGGTGCCCGGGGCGTGATCGAGTGCCTTTGCTCCGCCAATTACAATTTGCGCAAAAAGGATACGCCCAATATCTATTTTGTGGGCAACGGTTTGAGCTCCGATTATATGAGCCAGATCATGGATCTGCTGGACGGTGTGGACTTTTCGGTGAATGTGATCTCCAAGTCCGGCACCACCACGGAACCGGCGGTGGCGTTCCGCTTTTTCCGCCGCATGCTGGAGGAGCGCTACGGCGCCGAGGGCGCGGCGCGGCGGATCTACGCCACTACCGACCGAAACCGCGGCGCGCTCAAAGCGCTGGCGGACAGCGCCGGGTATGAGACCTTCGTGGTGCCGGACGATATCGGCGGCAGATACAGCGTGCTGACGGCGGTGGGGCTTTTGCCTATCGCCGTGGCGGGCGTGGATCTGGATGAACTGATGTCCGGCGCCGCCGATATGATGAAGACCTGCGCCGCGGAGGATCCGGATCAAAACCCCGCCTGGCAGTATGCCGCCGCCCGTTACGCCCTGTACCGTCTGGGTAAGCGCATTGAGATCCTGGCGGCGTACGAGCCGGACTTCCGCTTCATGGCGGAGTGGTGGAAACAGCTCTACGGCGAATCCGAGGGCAAGGAGCATAAGGGTCTGTTCCCTGCCAGCGTGGAGTTTACCGCCGATCTGCACTCCATGGGTCAGTATATCCAGCAGGGCGAACGCACCATGCTGGAAACGGTGGTGCGTTTCGGCGCGTCCCATCGGGAAAACGTGGTGCCCTTTGACGAGCAAAACGGCGACGGGCTGAATTTCCTGGCGGGGAAGGACATGGACTTCATCGCCCGTCAGGCGATGGACGGTACGTTGCTGGCCCACGTGGAGGGCGGCGTACCCAACATCATCCTGCAGGCGGAGCGGATCTGCCCCCGCACGCTGGGCGAGCTGATTTACTTCTTTGAATACGCCTGCGGCTTGAGCGGCTATCTGCTGGAGGTCAATCCCTTTGACCAGCCGGGCGTGGAGGCGTATAAGAAAAACATGTTTGCTCTGCTGGGAAAGCCGGGCTATGAGGAATTGCGCCAGACGCTTCTTGCGAAGCTGGATCGGTAAAATCCACAAAAAGAGAAGGCGTTTTTCTCCATTGCCATTTTTCACGGAATATGGTATGCTGTAAGAGGGACAAGCAGATCCCCGACAAAAGCACAAGGAGTGATTTCGTATGGTTCGTTTGATTATGGGCGGTAACGGCGCCGGCAAGACCAAGCAGCTGATCGACATGGTCCATAAAGCGGTGGAGTCGGAGAGCGGCAGCGTGGTGTGCATTGAGCCGAAAGCGGATATGCGCTATGACATCAGTTACAACGCCCGGCTGGTGAACGCCGGCGAGTACGGTTTGAATTCGTTTGAGAGCCTGCGCGGCTTTTTATGCGGTCTGTACGCGGGCAATTACGATATTTCCCATATTTTTGTGGACAACCTCTGCAAGATCGCCCATAGCGACGATATGGCGAAAGCCGAACAGCTTTTGGACTGGCTGGATCGGTTCAGCGAGAAGAACGCCATCAAATTCACCGTGACCGTCAGCGCCGGTGAGGAAGCCGCCACGGACGGTATGAAGCGCTATCTTTGAAAGACAGCAAAAAAGACGGGTGAACCGGTGTTCACCCGTCTTTTCCATTTCAGCGAAGATCAGGAAGGAAAAATTGAGATGAGGAGATAAGGAAATAATCGCTGAAATGGGCGGACCGGTGCGACGGCATCCACTCCGCCGCCAACGATCCGTTATTGAAAATTTAGCACTTTTATCTGTTAAAGTCAATGGCGAATACCACAAAGTTTTTCCCGATTTTCCGGCAATAAATAGGGAAATAGACAGATAAGAAACGGAGCGCCGAAGCGCTCCGTCAGCTTGTCAAAAAAGCCTCGCTTACTTTCGCGCCGCGCACGGCGCGAAGATATTAAATCGTCATTTGCCGCGGCGTGTACGGGGCAAATGACACCGCTCAGACTACGAAGTGTGCGAATGGTGCGCCACTGGCGCACAATGAGTGCGCGCAGTAGGCTGCAACCCTTTTGTCAAAAAACGGCAGAGCCGTTTTTTGACAGTCTCACGGAGCGCCGAAGCGCTCCGTTTTGTGGCGGTATCGTGCCCCGCCTGCTCAAAGGGGGGTATTTTCCAGTATACCCGAAACGCGGCGAAAAAGCAACGGTGGGTTTTGACAAAAAAGAGGGGAAAGATTTGTGGAAAAAGCCGCGGGAAAAATCGAAAAAACGCCTTTTCTCACGGCGACCGCAGGTGTATAATAAGGGCGTTATTTTTGTCGAAAAGAGGGATATTGCGGTGAAGATCGGGTTTGACAACGATAAGTACCTCGCCCTGCAGGCGGAGCATATCAAGGAGCGGCGCAGTCAGTTCGGCGGCAAGCTGTATCTGGAGTTCGGCGGCAAGCTGTTTGACGACTATCACGCCTCCCGTGTCCTGCCCGGTTTCCAGCCGGACAGCAAGATCCGTATGCTCGCCACCATGCGTGAAGAGGTGGAGATCGTGGTGGCGATCTGCGCCGGTGACATTGAAAAAAGCAAGATCCGCGGCGATCTGGGCATCAGCTATGATGAGGACGTTTTGCGCCTGATCGACGTATTCCGCGAGCTGGGCTTTTACGTGGGCAGTGTGGTCATCACGCGTTACGCGGGTCAAAGCGCGGCGGACGCTTTTATCAAGCGTTTGACGGCGCTGGGCATCCGCAGTTATAAGCACTATCCCATTTCCGGCTATCCCTCCGGCGTGAGCCACATCGTCAGCGAAGAGGGCCTGGGCAAGAACGAGTATATCGAGACCAGCCGTTCGGTGGTGGTGGTCACCGCGCCGGGCCCCGGCAGCGGCAAGATGGCGACCTGTCTGAGCCAGCTCTACCATGAGCACAAGCGGGGCATCCGTGCCGGTTACGCCAAGTATGAAACGTTCCCCATCTGGAACCTGCCCTTGAAGCATCCGGTGAATCTGGCGTATGAGGCGGCGACCGCCGATCTGAATGACGTGAATATGATCGACCCGTTCCATCTGGAGGCGTACGGGGAGACGACGGTGAATTACAATCGGGACGTGGAGATCTTTCCGGTGCTTGCCGCCATGTTTGAGAAGATCCAGGGTCAGTGCCCCTACAAATCGCCTACGGATATGGGCGTGAATATGGCCGGCTTCGCCATTGTGGACGACGCGGTGTGTCAGCAGGCCAGCCGCATGGAGATATTGCGCCGTTACTATGCCGGCGCGGTGGATCGTATCAAAGGCAAGTGTGACGACAGCGTGGTGACGAAGCTGGAGATGGTGATGCAGCAGTCCGGCGTCACGCCGGAGCTCTGTCCGGCGGTGCAGGCGAGCCTTGATAAAGCCGCGGAGACCGGCGCGCCTGCCGGCGCCATGGTGCTGCCTGACGGCGCGGTAGTCACCGGAAAAACCTCCTCCTTACTCGGCCCCAGCGCGGCGCTTCTTTTGAACGCGCTGAAACATCTGGCGGGGATCCGCCACGATCTGGAGCTGATCCCCGCGTCTGTGATCGAGCCCATCAGCACCATGAAGATCGACTATCTGGGTCATCGCAACCCCCGTCTGCACTCTGACGAGGTGCTCATCGCGCTGACGATCTCCGCCTTGAGCAATCCCCTGGCGGCGCTGGTCCAGCAGCAGCTCAAGAATCTGCGCGGCTGTGAGGCGCACTTCACGGTGATCCTCTCGGAGGAGGACGCCAAGCTCTACCACCGTCTGGGGATTCGGGTGAGCTGTGAGCCGAAATATGAGATCCGCAAGCTGTACCATAAGGACTGACAGGCGCGCCGTGGCAAACGTGACGGTTGAAATCGCCGCCGTAACGCGCTATAATAGCACATATAATACGGGCAAATAGGGGAATCATTATGGAAAAGATCAAAGTGACCTGCGACTCCACCTGCGATTTGACAGCGGCGCTTTACAGCGCGTACGATATTACCGTGTTGCCTCTGGGCATCACGCTGGGCGATCAGCTCTATGCCGACGGTGTGGACGTGACGGTGCAGGATCTGTACGCCTATGCGGACAAGACGGGGACGTTGCCCAAGACCTCCGCCATTTCACCGGCGGAATACGCCGCCGCGTTCCGCCCGTGGGTGGAGCAGGGGTACAGCGTGATCCACATCAACATCTCCTCGGATATGTCCGCCTGCTATCAAAACGCCTGTCTGGCGGCGCAGGAAGTGGAGAACGTCTATCCGATCGACAGCCGGAATCTCTCCAGCGGCTCCGGTCATCTGGCGCTTCTGGCGGTGGAGCTTGCCCGCGAGGGTAAGAGCGCCGGCGAGATCGTGGAGATCCTCAACGAGCGCAAGGAGAAGCTGGACGTGAGCTTTGTACTGCAGCATCTGGAGTATCTGCGTATGGGCGGCCGGTGTTCCGGCGTGGCGGTGCTGGGCGCCAATCTCTTGAAGCTCCGCCCCGAAATTCGGGTGCAGGACGGTGTGATGAGCGTAGGCACCAAGTATCGCGGCAGTATGCAGCGCTCCGTGTGCGACTATATCCGCGGCAGGCTGGAGGGCAGAACGGATCTGGACCTCAAGCGCATTTTCATCACCCATTCCCCCATGTCCCGGGAGGTGGTGGACGCCGCCGTGGCGCTGGTAAAGGAGCTTCAGCCCTTTGAAGAGGTGCTGGAAACGGACGCCGGCAGTACCATCGGGAGCCATTGCGGGCCGGATTGCCTGGGCGTGCTGTTTTTTAAGAAGTAAACATACCCTGAAAAACACCGCAGACCGTCAAGGTCTGCGGTGTTGAGACTGTCAAAAAACGGCAAAGCCGTTTTTTGACAAAAGGGTTGCAGCCTACTGCGCGCACTCATGGTGCGCCCATGGCGCACCATTCGCACACTTCGTAGTCTGATCGGTGTCATTTGCCACGTACACGCCGCAGCAAATGACAATTTAATATCTTCGCGCCGTGCGCGGCGCGAACTCTGCGAGGCTTTTTTGACAAGCTGAACACCGCAGACCGTCAAGGTCTGCGGTGTTTTTATATGCGCAAAAGCGCTTACAGTCCGTCGATATACCGGCACGCCGCCAGCGCGGCGGTGGCGCCGTCCGCCACAGCGGTAGTGAGCTGGCGGATCCGCTTACTGCGGCAATCGCCTGCCACGTATACGCCGCCGGTGCGGGTGAGGCACTGCTCGTCGGTATCAAAATAGCCGTACTCATTCAAGTCCGCCAGCGGCGCGAAGGGCTCGTTCTCCGGTATCAGGCCGATGGCGACGAAAAGTCCGTCGCAATCAATGGCGGTACGCTCGCCGCTTTCACCGGCGATCTCCACGCCGCGCAAAGCGCCGTCTTCCGTGCGCAGGCGCAAGATCTTCACGCCGGCATAGGCGCGCACGTTGGGGCGGGCAAACAACACGTCCTGCAGCTTTTTCTCGCCGGTAAAGAAGGGCAGATCCTGCAGCATGATGACTTCCTTGCACTTTTCCGCCAGCAAGATGGCTTCCTGCAGCGCGGAATTGCCGCCGCCCGCCACGCAGACGGTTTTGCCGGCATAGAAGTCGCCGTCGCACACAGCGCAAAAGGAGATGCCCTCGCCCACCAGCTCGTCCTCACCGTCCAGCCCCAGCATACGGTGCTTTACGCCGGTGGCGATCACCACGGTACGGCCCTCATAAGCGCCGCCCTCTTCCGTGCGCACCACCTTGTGATCCCCCGCGTCCTCCACGGACTGAACGGTTTCGATCTCAATATCGGCGCCCTGTGCCAGGATCTGGTTGAGGGTCTGCTCGGCAAACTCGTTGCCGCTCATCGACAGCGTGCCGGGATAGTTCTCCACCTTGGGGGAGTGGGTGATCTGACCGCCGAAGCCTGCCTTTTCGATCACCAGCGCGCTTTTACCATTGCGCAGCGCGTACAGCGCCGCCGTCATGCCGGCGGGACCTCCGCCGACAACGATCACGTCATACATGGACTCACCCTCTTACTGTCGTTCAGCGGCTCATGAGCCAGCCCTTGATATCGGACACGCCGCGATACTTCTCAAACGTGTCGCCCTTGAGCAGTACCAGCGTAGGCGCCTGCTTGACGCCGTACTTCTCCACCAGATCCCGCTCCTCATTGGCATTGAGGGCGGTATAGGCGATGCCGGCCTTATCCAGCAGAGCGCCGGCGGCCTTGCAGTTGGGGCAGGTGGGCGTCTTAAAAAGCAGGATGGAGCCGTCGGGCGCGGCGGACTTGGTCTCCGCACTCCGGCAGACCGGCGCCGCGGCAGGTGCTTCATCCACCGGCGCGGGGTTGGGACCCACGTGGGTCAGACGGGACGCGCCGATGTTGTACACCTTGCGGTCCTTATACTCCTGCGCCTTGCCGTCGTTCCAGTTTTGCACCGGGCGGTAGTAGCCGGTGATGCGGCTGTATACCTCGGTCTTCTTGCCGCAGATGGGGCAGACGTTCTGCTCGCCGGTCAGATAGCCGTGGTCGGCGCACACGGAATAGGTGGGGGACATGGTGTAGTAGGGGAGCTTGTAATTCTCCGCGATCTTCCGCACCAGATTCGCCGCCGCCTTCCAATCGGGCAGTTTCTCGCCCAAAAAGGCGTGGAACACGGTGCCGGAGGTGTACAGGGTCTGGAGATCGTCCTGAATATCCAGCGCGGAGAACACGTCCTCCGTATAGCCCACCGGCAGGTGGGAGGAGTTGGTATAATACGGTGTGCCGTTCATGTTGGCGGTGATGATATCCGGGAACGCCTCCTTATCGTGCTTGGCAAAGCGATAGGTGGTGGACTCGGCAGGCGTCGCCTCCAGATTGTAGAGGTCGCCGTACTGCTCCTGGTAGTCGGACAGCCGCTCCCGCATGTGGTTGAGCACGTCACGGGCAAAGCGCTGGACCTTCTCGTCGGTCAGGTCGGCGCGAAGCCACTTGGCGTTCAGACCCGCCTCGTTCATGCCGATCAGGCCGATGGTGGAGAAGTGGTTGTCGAACGTGCCCAGATACCGCTTGGTGTAGGGATACAGACCCTGTTCCAAGAGCCGTGTGATAACGGTGCGCTTGATCTTCAAGCTTCGGGCGGCGATATCCATCAGGCTGTCCAGCCGCTTGTAGAAATCCGCCTCGTCGGAGGCCAGATACGCGATACGGGGCAGGTTGACGGTGACCACGCCGATGGAACCGGTGGATTCGCCGGAGCCGAAGAAGCCGCCGGACTTCTTGCGCAGTTCACGCAGATCCAGCCGCAGCCGGCAGCACATGGAGCGCACGTCGCTGGGTTCCATATCGGAGTTGATGTAGTTGGAGAAATAGGGGGTGCCGTATTTGGCGGTCATCTCGAAGAGGAGCTTGTTGTTCTCCGTCTCGCTCCAGTCGAAGTTGCGGGTGATGGAATAGGTGGGGATAGGATACTGGAATCCGCGCCCGTTGGCGTCGCCCTCGATCATGATCTCGATGAACGCCTTGTTCACCATATCCATTTCCTTCTGGCACTCGCCGTAGGTGAAATCCATCTCCTTGCCGCCGACGATGGCGGGCAGGTTTTTCAGGTCGTTGGGCACGGTCCAGTCCAGCGTCACGTTGGAGAAGGGCGCCTGGGTGCCCCAGCGGCTGGGGGTATTCACGCCGTAGATGAAGCTCTGCACGCACTGCTTGAC
>JAFSZX010000013.1 GCA_017458825.1 Oscillospiraceae bacterium | reverse complement strand
TTCATTCCTTGCCCATGCCGCCGGGTAATTGACTGAACCCCGGCGCCTGAGCCTTTTGTCCGCACGTCTTCCGTGCGTCCCGTCTGGTGCTTTCATTCATTGTTTAATTTACAAGGTACACGCCCCCACCGCCTCGCGGCGGAACAGGCTTATTATACGTTCTCCTATACCCCCTTGTCAAGCTATTTTTTGCCCTTTTTTGAAAAAAATTCTACGCCCTCTTTTTTTCGGGGCGGCAAACGGCGGATTTCCTTTGCATCTGACACGCCTTTGTGCTATACTTACCGTGATATATTGTGTGACGCTGTCTTTCACAGCAGAAAGGACATAGAGATATATGGGACTGTTGAAAAAAATCTTCGGAACGTACAGCGAACGGGAGTTGAAATCCATCTACCCTATTGCCGATCAGATCGAGGCGCTGGCGGAGGAATACCATGCCATGACCGACGCCCAGCTTCAGGCGAAAACACCGGAGTTCAAGGCGCGTCTTGCCGACGGCGAAACGCTGGATGATATTTTGCCGGAGGCCTTCGCCACCGTGCGGGAGGCGGCCGACCGCGTGCTGGGGCTGCGCCCGTATCGGGTACAGCTCATCGGCGGCATCGTACTGCATCAGGGGCGCATCGCGGAGATGAAGACCGGCGAGGGAAAAACGCTGGTCGCCACGCTGCCCGCGTATCTGAACGCGCTGACGGGGCGAGGCGTGCATATCGTTACCGTGAACGACTATCTTGCCAAGCGCGACAGTGAGTGGATGGGCAAGGTACACCGTTTTCTGGGGCTGACCGTGGGACTGATCATACACGATCTGGATAAGAAAGAGCGGCAGGACGCCTATGCCGCCGACATTACCTACGGCACCAACAACGAGATGGGATTTGACTATCTGCGGGATAACATGGCGCTTTACGCCAATGAGCAGGTACAGCGGGGACATAACTTTGCCATCGTGGACGAGGTGGACTCCATCCTCATCGATGAGGCAAGGACGCCGCTGATCATCTCCGGCATGGGCGATAAATCCACCCAACTGTACGACATGGCGGAGAATTTCGCCTGCCGCCTGAAAAAATACGTGGTGGCGGAGACGGACGACAAGGTGGAAGAGGACGCGGACATCGACGCGGATTACGTGGTGGACGAGAAGGGCAAGCACGTGACGCTTACCGCCCGAGGCGTGAAGAAGGCGGAGGAATACTTCCATCTGGAAAACCTCTCCGATCCGGAAAACAGCACCATCGCGCACCATATCAATCAGGCGATCCGTGCCCACGGCATTATGAAAAAAGACGTGGATTACGTGGTCAAGGACGGCGAGATCATCATTGTGGACGAGTTCACCGGACGGTTGATGTTCGGGCGGCGCTACTCCGAGGGACTGCATCAGGCCATCGAGGCGAAAGAACACGTGTCCGTTCAGCGGGAGAGCAAGACGCTCGCCACCATCACTTTCCAGAACTACTTCCGCCTCTACTCCAAGCTCTCCGGCATGACCGGTACGGCGCTGACGGAGGAGGAGGAATTCGCCACCATCTATAAGCTGGACATTATCGAGATCCCCACCAACCGTCCCATTGCCCGTGTGGACAACGAGGACGCGGTATATAAAACAGAGCGGGGCAAGTTCCGCGCCGTGATCGAACAGGTAAAGGCCTGCCACGAAAAGGGACAGCCGGTGCTGGTAGGTACGGTTTCCATCGAGAAAAACGAGCTGTTGGGGCAGATGCTGACCCGCGCAGGTATCAAGCACAATCTCCTTAACGCCAAAAACCACGAACGGGAGGCGGAGATCGTGGCCCAGGCCGGTAAGCCCGGCGCTGTGACGGTCGCCACCAACATGGCGGGGCGCGGCACGGATATTATGCTGGGCGGTAACGCGGAGTATCTGGCGACTGCCGATCTGCGTAAGGCGGGGCTTTCCGACGAGCTGATCGCCGAAGCCACCGGCTACGCCGAAACGGACAATGAGGAGATCTTATCCGCCCGCAAGCTGTTTGCCGAAAAGCTGGCACAGCACAAAGCGGAGATCGCCGGCGAGGCGGAAAAGGTGCGCGAGGCGGGCGGACTCTTTATCATCGGCACCGAGCGGCACGATTCCCGACGGATCGACAACCAGCTCCGGGGACGTTCCGGCCGACAGGGCGATCCGGGTGAAACCCGGTTTTATATCTCGCTGGAGGACGATCTCATGCGCCTGTTTGGCGGCGACCGGGTCACCGCCGTCATGGAGCGCATGAACATCGACGAGGATACGCCCATCGAAAACAAAATGCTCTCCCGCGCCATCGAACAGGCGCAGACCACCGTGGAGTCCCGTAACTTCCAGTCCCGTAAATCGGTGCTGGAATACGACGACGTGATGAACAAACAGCGGGAGATCATCTACGATCAGCGCAAACAGGTGCTCGACGGCATGGACGTGAAGGACGTCATTATGAACATGATGCGCAACGCCATCGCCTCCCACGTGAACGGTGCGTTCCTCGCCCGGACCCATCTGGACGCGGAGGGCGCCCGGGAGGTGCTGCGGGGCGCGGAGGGTATCTACTTCCCCAAATACGCTGTACGTCTCGACCCCCAGGAACTGGATACGCTGAGCGCCGAGGACGTGATCGACCGCTTCTGTACCGCCGCCGAGGCATTCTACGAGAAGAAGGAGCAGGAGCTCACCTCCCCCGTTATGCGGGAGCTGGAGCGTGTGATCATGCTGCGTGTGGTGGATGAATACTGGATGGATCATATCGACGCCATGGCTGATCTGCGGCAGGGCATCCGCCTGCGCGCCTACGCCCAGACCGATCCGGTGATCGCCTATAAGAAGGAGTCGCTGGAGATGTTTGAGGAGATGATCGCCGCCATTCAGGAAGAGACGGTGCGCCGGATCTATTCCGTGCGCCTGCGGCAGAACGAGGAAGTCAAGCGCCAGCGCGTCGCAACCGGCATGACGGAGAACGTGGGCGGCGACGGCACGGTGAAAAAACAGCCGAAAAAAGTGGTGAAGATCGGGCGGAACGACCCGTGCCCCTGCGGATCGGGCTTGAAGTGGAAAAAATGCACCTGCGCCCAGTATCACAGTAACTGACACGCCGCCGGCGCGTATCGCTCGGAAAGGAGACCGCGCCTTATGCAAAAGAACAACGCCGCCTCCTTATGGATGCTGACGCTCTCCATGGTGATCTTCGGAAGCATCGGCGTATTTCGCCGCGCCATTCCCCTGACCTCGGCGGCACTGGCCTGCTTTCGGGGCGCGGCAGGAGCGCTGTTCCTTCTGGCGGCGGCGGTCATACAGAGAAAAAAGGTCTTCCGCCCCGCAGGCGGCAAAATAACGGCACTGCTTTTGCTGTCCGGCGCCCTTATGGGGCTGAACTGGCTGCTGCTGTTCGAGGCATACCGATATACCACGGTCGCCACCGCCACCTTGTGTTACTATATGGCGCCTACCATGGTGATTTTGCTCTCGCCGGCGGTGTTCAAGGTGAAGATCGGGTGGCAAAAAGGTCTGTGCGCCGCCGTATCCGTGGCAGGAATGGTGCTGGTATCCGGCGTGATCGGGGGCGGCGCGCCCCGCTCGGCGGACGGGATCGGCATGCTGTTCGGTCTGGGCGCCGCCATGCTGTATGCCGCGGTGATCGTGCTGAACAAAAAACTCTCAGGTGTGGAGACGTATCAAAAAACCATCCTGCAGCTTCTGGCGGCGGCGGTGGTACTGCTCCCCTCCCTGCTGATTGAAAAACCGTCCCTGTCCGGCTTTCAAACGACGGGGGCGGTGCTTTTGCTGTTGACCGTGGGGCTGGTACATACCGGCGCGGCATACGCGCTGTATTTCGGCAGTATGGACGGCTTACAGGTGCAGACGGTGGCGCTTTTCAGCTACCTGGATCCGGTGACGGCGCTGATCCTGTCGGCGCTGGTACTCAAAGAGCCGGTGACGCTTCTCTCGCTATCGGGTGCCGTGCTGATCCTCGGCGCGGCGGTGGCGGGGGAATGGCCGGCAAAGCAGGCGGCACCGGAGACGGAAAGGAGCGGACATGAGCTTTCACAGCCATGAACAAAACGGCCTGGTCTACTTGACGAGCGACGCGCTCTCCGGCGTGCGGCACGGATTTTCCACACGGCAGGGCGGCGTCAGCGCGCCGCCGTGGGACACGTTGAATCTGGGCGTGGGGCGGGGCGACGCGCTTGCGTCCGTGCAGGAGAACTACCGCCGGTTCTGCGCCGCGGTGGATATGGACGCGCGGAGCTGTGTTTTGAGTAAGCAGGTGCATGAGGACAAGATACGCCTCGTCACGCCGGAGGATCGGGGTAAGGGACTTTGGCGCGACCGGGATTATACCAGCGTGGACGGCATGATCTGCCAAACGCCGGATCTGCCGCTGGTGGTCTTCGGGGCGGACTGCAACGTGATCTTGCTCTACGACGGCGTACAGGGCGCGATCGGCGCGGTACACGCCGGATGGCGCGGCACGGCGCTGGGCATTGTGAAGAAAGCGGTGGAAGCCATGGAGCGGGAGTTCGGCTGTGAAGGCGGTGATATCCATGCCGCCATCGGTCCGTCCATCGGCGCGTGCTGTTTTGAAACGGACGGGGACGTTCCCCACGCGCTCTATGAGGCGCTGGGCGAGGACGCCGCGCCGTTTATCACCTGGGACGGGTGGAAATACCACGCAGATCTGAAAGCCATTAACGCCCTGTGGCTCCGGCAGTGCGGCGTGACGGAAATCGACGTGTGCCCCCTGTGCACCTCCTGCCGCACCGATCTATTCTGGTCGCACCGCAAAACGGGCGGCAATCGGGGCGCGCAGGTGGCGATGATCTCCCTGTAAAAGAACGGTACGACGGATAACAAGCAGGAGACGGCACCCACAGGTGCCGTCTCCTTTTTTCTTTTTTCGTCAATAGGTGCGGATAACCGCCGAGACCTTGCCCAGGATCGTGGCTTCCCGCCCGTCGATGGGCTGATAGTCCGGATTCTCCGGCAGGAGCCACACTTCACTGCCGGTGCGCTTGAATCTCTTGACCGTCGCCTCCTCGCCCAACAGCGCCACCACGATTTCCCCGTTGTGGGCTTCTCGCTGTTGATGTACCACCACCAGATCGTCCGGCAAAATGCCGGCGTCACGCATGGACTGACCGCGCACGCGCAGGGCAAAATACTCCCCGTCACGCCCGCCGGTATCGAACGCCAGATAGTCCTCAATGCACTCCTGCGCCAGAATCGGCGTTCCCGCCGCCACGTTGCCCACGATCGGGACTCTGCCCGCCGGAACCTCCGGCGCGGGCGCGGGAGCCGCCGGCTCCTGCCCCGTCAGCGCTACGGCGCGACCTTTCCCGGCGCCCTTGCTGATGAGCCCCAGCTCCTCCATGTGCTTGAGATGGAAATGCACCGTGGACGGCGACTTGAGCCCCACCGCCTCGCCGATCTCCCGAACAGACGGCGGATAGCCCTGCCGACGGGTGGCCTGGGCAATATAGTCGTAGATCCGCTGCTGCATTTTGGTCATCTTAGTCATACGATGCCCTCCGACGCTTTTTTTACAGTATAACACGCCTTTTTCGAAATTGCAACATTTGTTCTATTACTTTTTTATGTTTTTTGCAAAGATAAAAGCACCGCCGCTGTGATGTGAGGTGCTTTTCGACGATCGTCATCGTCCTCAAAGGAGTAATCGTTCCGCTCCGGAAAATCCGGGCGCCCGGATACCGCCATATTACACGCGTTGGCAATTTTATGCAACGTCATGATCCGCGGATTCTTCGACTTGCCGCGGACAGTGTTATCCGGTGTGGATCGCCGTATTCCGATCAGCGCCGCACAGTTTGTGAAACCGGCGAAAAAGCAACGCAAAGAGATCATACGGCTGAAATAGGGCATAATTTTTTCCCACTTGCCTATTGCATTTTCGGAAAAACTGTGATAACATAGCTTTTACGCTGATAAATGTGCCGTTTGGCATGGAATACAGTTAAAGGAGTTTCCGATATGATGATTTTTATTACGATTTTACAGCTTCTCGTGGGGCTGATCCTGACCGCGATGGTGCTGTTTCAGTCCGGCAAGAGCCAGGGTCTGTCCGGCGCGATCGGCGGTATCGCCGACAGCTACATGGCAAAGAGCAAGGCAAAGTCGCTGGACGCGAAGCTCGCCAGAGCCACCAAGTGGGTCGGCGCCGCCTTCATCGTGCTGACGCTGGCGCTCAACTGCATGGTCGCCGCCGGGCTGTGATCCTTCGCTGAACAGGAAAAGCCGCCTCTTACGAGGCGGCTTTTTTATGCGATCGGCCCGTCAATCCGGGTCCTGCACCGTCAGCGTGATGCGGATGCGCCGGTATGCGTCGCCCTCCGGGGATTCATAGTAAAACACGATATGCCCCGGCAGCAGCAGGGGATCGTCCGTGAAAAAAACGTATCCGCTCTCTTCCTCGGCAATGCACTCCAGCACGAAGAAGCTGTCCTCCCGCTGGCAATAGAGCCCCTCCGGATACACTCTGTCCCGCGCCGCCGCCCTGTTCTCCTCCGTCATCCCGTCCAGATACGTCCGCTCCGTCAGAACGATATAGGCGCTTTGCTGCGGATCCCACTCCACACCGGTGACAGCCAACGTGGCGCCGTCCCCCAGCAGGATGCGCTGACCCATCGCAGTCTGTATCTCGCAGTCCGACGCCTGCCACTGACTGTAAGGCAGTTCTTCGGCATACTCCGTTTCCTGCGTCTGCGGGTAGGGATCCGAATCGTCGGAATCGGTCAGCTCGCTTAACACGTTGGTGACCGTGATCACCACCACGACCGTCAGGATAATGGCGCCCAGCGAGGGCTGTTTCTTTTTCTTTTCCCGGCGCGCCGGAGCGGTCTGCGGCGGGGAGGACTCCGGGGCGCGGTATTGTCGCCCCTGCTCCTCATAGCATTCCTTGCGCTCATGGCACTCTTTCGTTTCAAAACACACCTTGTCACTGCCGCCGCCGTGGCGGGCAAAGGCGTCGTCGCTCATATGGCGCACCGTGCCGTCGGCGTCCACTTTCTCGCGGACGGGGGGACGGTTATACGCGCCGCACCTGGGGCAACAGCCCTCTTTCTCGTAGCGATAAAACGCGCCGCAGCCTTTACAGCGAATCGTTGCCATCGTTCCATACCTCCTTTGACCTATGCTATTCTACCATACTACGGCGGCGGTGTCTATCTACTTTCCGTTGCGGATATGGGGCGGCGGCGGTTTTTCCGGCAACTTGCCGTTGCGCGAGGCAAAAACACCCTTTTCTATGGGCTCAAACCATAGAAAAGGGTGTTTTCCCTGTGTAACCGGCTTTCTTATTTGACCAGCTCGATCACAGCCGTCTCGGCGGCGTCGCCGCGGCGGACGCCGGTGCGAACGATACGGGTATAACCGCCGTTGCGCTCGGCATACTCCGGCGCGATCTGCTTGAACAGCTTGTTGGCAACGTCCTCTCTGGTGATGAACGCCAGAGCCTGACGATAGGCCGCCAGATCGCCCTTCTTGCCGAGGGTGATCATCTTTTCAGCCATGGGCTTGATCTCCTTGGCGCGGGTGATGGTGGTCTCCATCCTGCCGTTATCCAGAAAATCGGTGACCTGCTGACGGAGCATCGCTCTGCGCTGATCCGTGGTCTTGCCGAGTTTACGAGTTCCGGGCATTTCAGTTTCCTCCTTGTCAGGATCTTCCGCGTGGAGCGCGAAAGTCAGTTGTTTTCTTCGCTGGCCAGGCTCAAGCCCATCATCGCCAGCTTGTTGATGACTTCCTCCAGAGACTTGCGTCCCAGATTGCGTACCTTCATCATCTCATCCTCGGTCTTGGAGATCAGATCCTCCACCGTGTTGATGTTGGCGCGCTTGAGGCAGTTAAAGCTGCGGACGCTGAGATCCAGCTCCTCAATGGTCAGCTCCAGCACCTTATCCCGCTGATCGGCAGGCTTTTCTACCACGGTGGACTTGTCGCCCAGCGTGTCGCTCAAGTCGGTGAACAGCGCGAAATGATCGCACAGAATCTTCGCGCCCAGCGAAACTGCGTCACGGGCGGAGATGGTGTTATCTGTCCACACTTCCAGCGTCAGCTTGTCGAAGTCGGTCATGTTCCCAACACGGGTGTTCTCCACAGTGTAGTTGACCTTGTAGACCGGCGTATACATGGAGTCAATGGGAATCACACCGATCACGCCGCCGCGCAGCGCCTTGTTCTGGTCGGCGGATACGTAGCCGCGGCCGTGGCTCAAGGTGATCTCCATGCTCAACGTGCCGCCCACATCCAGCGTGGCAATGTGCAGGTCGGGATTCAGAATCTCTACCTCGCCGTCACCCTTGATGTCGCCAGCCGTCACCTCACAGGGTCCGGTGGCTTCGATGAACACCGTTTTGGGCGCGTCACTGTGCAGCTTCACCAGCAGCTCCTTGACGTTCAAAACGATCTCGGTCACGTCCTCTTTCATGCCGGGGACAGTGGAAAACTCATGCTGTACACCGGCGATCTTGATGCTGGTGGCAGCCGTACCGGGCAGGGACGAAAGCATGACGCGGCGCAGGGCATTGCCCAGCGTCCTGCCGTAGCCGCGCTCCAGCGGCTCGATCACGTACTTCCCGTAGGAAGTATCGCCGGGTGCTTCGATACACTCGATTTTGGGCTTTTCAATTTCGATCATGCAGTACCCTCCTTCATTCTCATTACGGCGCGATCCGTGCCGCGCCTGTTCGGTTCCGTGTGTGCTTGAGGGTTACGCCACATTATCGGGAGTACAACTCAACGATGAGGTGCTCCTCAATGGGCATATCAATGTCCTCACGGGCGGGCATCTTGGTAACGGTACCCTTTAAGGCGTTCTTCTCACGCTCCAACCACTGAGGAACTGTCACCAGCGGCGCATCCTCACCCATCAGGCGTTTGAACGCCACGGAAGAACGGCTGCTTTCCTTGACCTCAATGACATCACCCACGCGAACCAGATAGGAGGGAATGTTGACCTTCTGTCCGTTCACGGTGAAATGGGCATGATTCACCAGCTGACGCGCCTCACGGCGGGTCATGGCAAAGCCCAGACGGTACACCACGTTGTCCAGCCGACGCTCGACCAGCGTCAACAGGTTCTCGCCGGTCTTGCCGGGCATGTGGGAAGCCTTCTCATAGTACATGTGAAACTGCTTCTCCAGAATGCCGTAGACAAACTTGACCTTCTGCTTCTCGTTGAGCTGGATGGCATACTCGCTCTTCTTCTTTCTCATCTGGCCGCCGGGATTGCGCTTGGTCTCCTTCTTGGCGTATCCCATCACGGTAGGAGAAATACCCAGCGCCTTGCAACGCTTGGCGACAGGCTGCATATTCTTAGCCATACTCTATACTTCCTCCTTCTTCAACTTACACGCGGCGGCGCTTCGGGGGGCGGCAGCCGTTGTGGGGAATGGGCGTGACATCCTTGATCATGGTCACTTCCAGACCCACCGCCTGCAAGGCGCGAATGGCAGCCTCACGACCCTGGCCGGGACCCTTTACGAAGACCTCAACGGTCTTCAGCCCGTATTCCATCGCCGCTTTGGCGGCGGTTTCAGCGGCGCTCTGTGCGGCAAAGGGAGTGGATTTCTTGCTTCCGCGGAAGCCCAGACCGCCGGAGGACGCCCAAGACAGTGCGTTGCCCTGCGCGTCAGTAACGGTCACCATGGTGTTGTTGAAGGAAGAACGGATATGAACCTGTCCCTTTTCAACGTTTTTCTTTTCACGGCGGCGGCGAACTACTTTCTTACCGCTTTTCACAGTAGCCATAGTCGATTCTTCCCTCCTTACTTCTTCTTATTGGCAATGGTCTTCTTGGGACCCTTGCGGGTGCGTGCGTTGGTCTTGCTGCGCTGACCGCGCACGGGCAGTCCGCGACGATGACGGGTGCCGCGATAGCAGCCGATCTCCGTCAGACGCTTGATATCCAGCGCTACCTGACGGCGAAGATCGCCTTCCACCACATAACCGTCTACCGCCTCACGGAGCTTGGCCTCGTCGCTCTCGGTCAGATCCTTTACACGGGTGTCGGGGTTAATGCCTGTTTTCGCCAGGATGTCCTGGGCGGTCTTTCTGCCAATACCGTAGATATAAGTCAAACCGATTTCGATTCGCTTATCCTTGGGCAGGTCAATACCGGCAATACGTGCCATACTTTTAAAGCACCTCCACTTTCTACTTAGCCCTGTCTCTGCTTATGCTTCGGATTCTCGCAAATCACCATTACACGGCCTTTGCGGCGAATGATCTTGCATTTCTCGCACATGGGCTTCACGGACGGTCTAACTTTCATGTTTTGTACCTCCTACTTACTGCGCCAGGTGATCCGACCACGGGTCAGATCGTAGGGCGACATCTCCACTGTCACCTTGTCTCCCGGCAGAATCCTGATGAAATTCATTCTGAGCTTTCCGGAAATATGCGCTAATATCGTGTGTCCATTTCCAATGTCTACCTGGAATGTGGTGTTGGGCAGTGATTCTACGACCACGCCTTCCACTTCGATCATATCGGATTTTGCCAAGTTACGATCCCTCCTGGTCTTGATTACCGCTGCCTATGGCAGCAATGGCTTTGCGAAGCTCGCTGTTGGTGACTTTTTCGTCGCTTTGGATCTTGCGGGCAACGGCGCCCGCGCCGTGGGCTACAAAAACCGCGTGCTTGCGGCGCTTGCGCTTGGGCGTCTCGATCCGCCGCTTCTTACCGTCCGCCAATACCAGGAAGTCACCCTCCGTGGCAAGAACAAAGAACAGGTTGCCCTGATCCCTGCCGGCAACGGCTCTTACGATGTCTGATTTGGCAATGTCCATACTCACACCAACGATTTCTCGGGATCCGTCAGGATCTCCGGCTCACCCGCCGTGATCAAAATGGTGTTCTCGTAGTGGGCGGAATACTTCCCGTCCGCCGTTTTTACCGTCCAGCCGTCGCTCATCTGGATGATCGACGCGCTGCCGGCGTTCACCATCGGTTCCACGGCAATGGTCATGCCACGCAGAAGACGGCGTCCATGACCGGCCTCACCGTAATTAGGCACCTCCGGATCCTCATGCATCCGCTGACCGATGCCGTGTCCGACATACTCGCGCACGATGCTGAAGCCCTGCGACTCCGCATAACTCTGCACCGCGTGGGAAATATCCCCGATCCTGCCGCCTTCTCTGGCATATTTGATGCCTTCAAAAAAGCTCTGCTGTGTTACGCGGATCAGACGCATCGCCTCATCGGACACATCCCCGCAGGGATAGGTTCCGGCGCAGTCGCCGTGATAACCGCCGATGTAGGCCCCTACGTCTACGCTGACGATGTCGCCCTCACGCAGGACCCGTTTGCCGGGAATCCCGTGGATGATCTCATCGTTCACGCTGACACACACGCTGGCAGGATAGCCGTTGTAGTGCAGAAAGGACGGAGTGGCGCCCTGTGACTGGATGAAGTGAAACACTGCTTCATCAATTTGGTGGGTTGTTACGCCGGGTCTTACCATTTCCCGTGCCACAGCACGGGCAGCCGCGGTAATTTTGCCGGCCCGACGCATCCATTCGATCTCGCGGCTGGATTTCAGCGTAATCATACACTGCCCTCCAGCGCCGCGAGGATAGCCTGTGTGGTTGCCGCCACCTGACCGCAATCCAACACAGTTTTCAGAATCCCGCGGGCCTCGTAGAAGCCCTTGAGAGGTTCTGTCTCTTTATGATAGACCGCCAAGCGGTCCAGGACCGTTTCCGGTGTATCATCTTTGCGCTGCACCAGCGCGCCGCCGCAGGTATCACATACGCCCTCGACCTTGGAGGGAATGTGGACGATGTGATAGCTGGCGCCGCAACGCTCGCACACGCGACGACCGCTCATCCGCTGGACAATCTTCTCGTCCGGAATCTCAATGGCGACCACCGCGTCAAATCTGATTCCTGCCGCTTCCAGCGCCTCTGCCTGGGCGATGGTACGGGGCACACCGTCGAGAATATAGCCGGCGGCACAGTCGTCTTGCCGGAGCCGCTCCCGAATCACACCGATGATGACCTCATCGGGTACCAGATGTCCGGCATCCATATACGCCTTGGCTTGTAGACCCACCGGCGTACCGTTCTTGATTGCCGCGCGCAGGATGTTTCCCGTTGAAATCGTGGGGATACCCAACTCTTTCTTCAGTCTCTCCGCCTGCGTTCCCTTGCCGGCGCCGGGGGCGCCTAAAAGGATCAGTTTCATGCGGCACCTCTTACTCAAGGAAGCCCTTGTACTGACGCATCAGCATCTGGGATTCCAGCGCCTGCACCGTTTCCAGCGCCACGCCTACCACGATGATGACGGACGTACCGCCGATGGAGAGGCTGGCGTTATCCACGATCCTGCCGATGATCAGCGGCAAAATCGCCACGATACCCAGATACACCGCGCCAAAGAGCGTGATCTTATTGAGCACCTTGCGGATGAAGTCGGCGGTGGGCTTGCCCGGACGGAAACCGGGAACAAAGCCGCCGTTCTTCTTGAGGTTGTTGGAGATCTCCACCGGGTTGAACTGAATGGTGGAGTAGAAATAGCTGAAGCCGATGATCATCAGGAAGTAGACCAGCATGTAGGGCACCGACTTGCTGTCGATCGCCTGCAGCAGCCCGTACCAGAAGGTACCCTCCGACGGCGTTTTGAAGAACGCGCCGATGGTGGCGGGCAGCATCGCGATGGATTGGGCAAAGATGATGGGCAGAACGCCGGACATATTCACCTTCATAGGAAGCGTCGACGATTGACCACCGTACATCTTGCGACCCACCTGCCGCTTGGCGTACTGCACCGGAATACGGCGCTCCGCGCCGTTGACCCAGGTGATCAGCACGATCAGCGCCAGCATGCCGACGATCACCAGCGCCGCCATCCACCAAGCCAGCGTTCCGGCACGCAGGCCGGAGATCATCTGACCGACCATGGTGGGCACGCGGCTCAAGATGCCGGCAAACAGGATCATGGAGATACCGTTGCCGATACCGAACTCGGTGATCTGCTCGCCCATCCACATAACAAAGGCACTGCCTGCGATGAAGGATACGATGATCACCAGCGCCGCCCAGAAGTTGGAAACGGTGAGGATGCCGTAGTTCTTCATCATCATGTAGTAGCCCCAGCCCTGCAGAATGGCAATGGCGATGGTGGCATACCGGGTGATGGACTGGATCTTCTTCTTGCCCTCTTCGCCGCCGTCCCGCGCCAGACGCTCCAGGGCGGGAATGGCGATGGTGAGGAGCTGGATGATGATGGAGCTGTTGATGTACGGCTGTACGCCCAGCGCGAAGATGGTCGCGTTGGCAAACGCGCCGCCGGACATCACGTTGTAGAGCCCCAGTACCGTGGTGCTGAGCTGATCGATGTAGTTATTCAGCAGAGCCGTATCCACATACGGTGTGGGAATGGCGTTGCCGATACGGAAGATCAGCAGGATCAGCGCGGTAAAGACGATCTTCTTGCGCAGCTCAGGGATCCCCCATGCCTTGCGAATCGTTTGAATCACGTCAAATCACCTCTGCCTTTCCACCGGCCGCCTCGATCGCTTCCTTAGCAGCCTGGGAAAAAGCATTCGCTTGTACGGTCACCTTCTTGCTCACGCTGCCGTTAGCAAGAACTTTGTAGCCGTACTCACACTTGCTCAGGATCCCCTTGGCAAGCAGAGCCTCCGCGGTGACGGTCTCGCCGTCCTCAAACCGGTTGAGGGCGCTCAGGTTGATGATCTCCAGGGGTTTTGCGAAAATGTTGTTGAAGCCGCGCTTGGGGATACGGCGCGCCAAAGGCATCTGACCGCCTTCAAAGCCGATACGGGTGCCGCCGCCGCTACGTGCCTTCTGGCCCTTATGACCGCGACCCGCCGTCTTGCCGTTGCCGGAACCGGCGCCGCGACCCTTGCGGTAGGCTTCCTTGGTGGAACCGGCTGCGGGAGATAATTCATGCAGTTTCATTCTCTCGCACCTCCTTATTCTTCTTCGGTCACCTGCAGCAGGTAACCGATCTTGGCAATTTTGCCGCGGGTCTGGTCGTTGTCGGGCTGCACCGTGGCGTCGCCGATCTTTCTCAAACCCAGAGAGTGGGCAGTGGCAATGTGCTTATCCAGCCTGCCGTTAAGGCTCTTAACGAGCTTGATGTTCAAATTCGCCATGATGCCCTCCTTAACCTACGACCTCGTCCACGGACTTGCCGCGGGTACGGGCGACCTCTTCCGGTGTACGCAGTGCCTTCAATCCCTCAAAAGTGGCGGCAACCACGTTTACCGCGGTGTTGGAACGCAGGCACTTGGTACGGATGTCCTTGATGCCGGCGGCTTCCATGATGATACGCACCGGACCGCCGGCGATCACGCCGGTACCGGGAGCGGCGGGCTTCATCAGCACGCGGCCCGCGCCGGCTTCACCGATCACCTCGTGGGGAATGGTGGAACCGGACAGCGCAATGTTGATCATGTTCTTCTTAGCGTCCTCAATGCCCTTGCGGATGGCTTCCGGCACTTCGGCGGCTTTACCAAGACCGAAACCGACCTTGCCCTTACCGTCGCCTACCACCATCAGAGCGGAGAACTTCATAACACGGCCGCCCTTGACTGTCTTGGACACGCGGTTCGTGGCTACGACCCGCTCTACAAATTCGCTGGGTTCTTTCTCAAATCTTGCCATTGTCAGTTGTCCTCCTCCCTTAGAATTCCAGGCCGCCCTCACGGGCGCCTTCCGCCAGCTCCGCTACGCGGCCGTGGTACAGGTAACCGCCGCGGTCGAATACGACCTTGTCGATCCCCTTCGCCTTGCACCGCTCGGCTACCAGCTTACCCACAGCGCGGGCGGCGGTCTTGTTGCCGCCGTTGCCCTCGATCTCCTTGTCCAGAGAGGACGCGGATACCAGCGTATTGCCCGCCACGTCGTCGATCACCTGGGCATAGATGTTCTTCTCACTGCGGAACACGTTCAAACGGGGACGCTCGGGAGTGCCGGACACCTTGGCGCGGACTCTCTTATGGCGCTTCAAACGCTGAGCGTTTGTATCAGGTCTTTTAATCATATCGGCACACCTCCTTACTTCTTGGCACCGGTCTTACCGACCTTGCGGCGGATGACTTCATCCACATACTTGATGCCCTTGCCCTTGTACGGCTCCGGCGGACGCTTCTCGCGAACTTCCGCCGCAAACTGACCGACCTTCTGCTTGTCGCAACCGGAAATGACCACCTTGTTGGGGTTCGGCACGTCAATACTGATGCCGTCGATCTCCGGCACGGTGACCTGGTGGGAATACCCCAGGTTCATGACCAGATTCTTGCCTTCCTTGGCGGCGCGGTAACCCACGCCGTTGATCTCCAGCTCTTTCTGGAAACCCTGGCTCACACCAACAACCATGTTGTGCAGCAGAGCGCGGGTCATGCCGTGGAGCGCGCAATGGGCTTTGTCGTCAGAGGGGCGCTTAACGTGGATCACGGCGCCGTCCTTCTCCAGGATCATCTCCGGATGGAGCGCCTGGGTCAGCGTGCCCTTGGGGCCCTTGACGGTGACAACATTATTCTCCGCAATAGTGACTTCCACACCGGCGGGTACGGTAACAGGCATTCTACCAATTCTCGACATTGTTCAGACCCTCCTTACCATACGAACGCCAGGACTTCACCGCCGACGTGAGCCGCGCGAGCGGCCTTGTCGGTCATGACGCCCTTGGAGGTGGACACGATCGCGATACCGAGACCGCGGAGCACGCGGGGCAGCTCATCGGCGCCCACGTACACACGCAGACCGGGCTTGGACACGCGGCGCAGTCCGGCAATCGCCTTTTCCTTGCCGGCGTTGTACTTCAGGGTGATGCGAATGATGCCCTGGGTACCGTCGTCCACGATCTGATAGGACTTGATGTAGCCCTCGTCCAACAGAATCTGCGCAATGCTCTTCTTCATGTTGGAGGCGGGAACGTCTACGGTTTCGTGCTTTGCATTGCTTGCGTTGCGGATGCGGGTCAGCATATCCGCAACAGGATCGGTGATATGCATTTTGTTATCCTCCTAATTTAGAGTTACAGGTTTTTACCTGTTCAGGCAGCGAGGTATCACTGCTAATTTTGTAATTAACAGTGACCTTTCGCCATCCTTATAAACCGCGGGGAAGCTCCCCGGCGGCGCTTGGAAAACTTTTTACCAGGAAGCCTTGCGAACGCCGGGGATCTCGCCCTTGTACGCCAGCGTGCGGAAGCAGATACGGCATACGCCGTAATCCCGCAGATACGCATGGGGACGGCCGCAGATCTTGCAGCGGTTGTACTTACGGGTGGAGAACTTCGCCGGAGCTTTCTGCTTGAGCTTCATCGACAGCTTTGCCATGTTTCTTCTCCTCCTACTCAGCGTTCAAAGGGAGCGCCGACCAGCGTCAGCAGCTCGCGGGCTTCTTCATCGGTCTGCGCCGTGGTGCAGATCACGATGTCCATGCCACGGATCTTGTCGATCTTATCGTAGTCGATCTCGGGGAAGATCAGCTGTTCCTTGATGCCCAGGGCATAGTTGCCGCGGCCGTCAAAGGCGTTGGCGCTGATGCCGCGGAAGTCGCGGACACGGGGCAGCGCCACGTTAAACAGACGATCCAAAAACTCCCACATCTTCTCGCCGCGCAGCGTGACCTTGGCGCCTACGGGCATACCTTCACGCAGTTTGAAGTTCGCAACGGACTTCTTGGCGATGGTGACGATGGCCTTCTGACCGGTGATGTCGCTCAGATCTTTCACCACGGCGTCCAGCACCTTGGGATTCTCACGCGCTTCACCGCAGCCCACGTTCACAACGACCTTGTCGATCTTGGGGATCTGCATGGTGGATTTGTAACCGAACTTCTTGAAGAGAGCGGGCGCCACTTCTTCGGTATATTTTACTTTCAGACGTGCCATATTTCACTGCTCTCCTTTCTCAAAGCTGGGCGCCGCAGTGCTTGCACACGCGGACTTTCTTGCCGTCCTTTACTTCCATGGCGACACGGGTACCCTTGTCGCACTTGGGGCAAACGACCTGCACCTTGCTGGCGTAGATGGCCGCCTCACGCTTGACGATGCCGCCCTCTTCGCCCTGCTTGCGGGGCTTGATGTGGCAGGTGACCATGTTCACGCCTTCCACAACGACCTTGGCTTCGCTGGGAATCGTGCCCAGCACTTTGCCGGTCTTACCCTTGTCCTTACCGGACAGAACGATGACTTTGTCATCCTTCTTGATTTTAAGACTGTTCATGTTCCGGCTCCTCCTTAAATGACTTCGGGAGCGAGGGACAGGATCTTCATGTAATCCTTGTCGCGCAGCTCACGAGCAACCGGCCCGAAGATACGGGTTCCTCTGGGGTTCTTGTCGTCCTTGATAAGGACGGCGGCGTTATCGTCGAACCGGACGTACGTACCGTCGGCGCGGCGCACACCTTTGGCGCTGCGGACGATGACAGCCTTGACGACTTCGCCCTTCTTCACCTGGCCGCCGGGAGTGCTCTTGCGCACGGACGCGACGATCACATCGCCGATGTTGCCGTACTTGCGCTTGGAGCCGCCCAGCACCCGGATGCACTTAATCTCCTTGGCGCCGGTGTTATCGGCCACCTTCAGATAGGACTCTTGCTGAATCATACTCCGGCACCTCCTTACTTCGCCTTTTCAATGATCTCGACCACGCGCCAGCGCTTGTCCTTGGACAGCGGACGGGTCTCCATCACCTTGACAACGTCACCGACGCCGCAAGTATTCTCCTCGTCGTGCGCCTTCAGCTTGTAGGTGCGGCCGACGATCTTCTTGTACAGGGGATGCGCTACGCGGTCCTCAATGGCGACCACTACGGTCTTATCCATCTTATCGGAAACGACCTTGCCCACGCGGGTCTTGCGGGAGGACGTTCTCTTCTCTTCCATCTTACTTTTCCTCCTTCTCACGGATCACGGTCTTGACCCTTGCGATGTCGCGCTTCGTCTCCACCAGCTTCTGGGGATTGTCAAGCTGGCGGGTGGCGTGCTGCATACGCAGGAGGAACAGATCCTTCTTCAGAGAATCGAGCTTGGTGTTGAGCTCGGCAACGCTCATGGAGCGGACTTCACTTGCCTTCATTCTCATTCACCTGCTTTCCCGGTCTCAGCGGCCTCGGCGCTCTCCGCCTCGGCCTCGGTATCTTCGCGCCGCACGATCTTCGTGCGGATGGGCAGCTTGTGGCTGGCCAGGCGCAGCGCCTCGCGGGCGGTCTCTTCGCTCAC
>JAFSZX010000012.1 GCA_017458825.1 Oscillospiraceae bacterium | reverse complement strand
TCTTCGCGCCGTGCGCGGCGCGAACTCTGCGAGGCTTTTTTGACACGCTGGCAAAGAAGCGACCGCTATGGGCGGTCGCTTCGTTGCGCGTTGCAGGATTCAATGGCACGATTCACAGTGGACGCCGGGGGAGAGAAGGTCGGCGTCATGGGGGATGCCGTTTTTTTCATAGTAGTCGCGCAGGGCGGCTTTCACCGCCTCCTCCGCCAACACGGAGCAGTGGAGCTTATGAGCCGGCAAGCCGTCCAGCGCTTCTACCACCGCCTGATTGGTCAGCTTCAGTACCTCCGAAAGAGGTTTGCCCTTGATGAGCTCTGTTGCCATGGAGCTGGAGGCGATGGCACTGCCGCAACCGAAGGTGTTGAACTTCACGTCTGTAACCGTGTCGTTTTCGATTTTCAGATAGATCTTCATAATATCGCCGCATTTGGCATTGCCCACTTCGCCTACGCCGTCGGCATTCTCCAGCTCGCCGACGTTGCGGGGGTGAAGAAAATGATCCATGACTTTTTCGCTGTATAACGCCATATCGTTGCTCCTTTCTCACAGAAGGTGGGGTTTTGCGCCCCGTTCCAGATCTTTCCACACGGGAGACATCTGCCGCAGATACGACACCACCGGCGGAATGTGCTCTAATAGATAGTCTATCTCCGCCGCCGTGGTGTATCGGCTCAGGCTCAAGCGCAGTGAGCCGTGGGCCACTTCGTGGGGACGTCCGATCGACAGCAATACGTGGCTGGGGTCCAGAGAGCCGGAGGTGCAGGCACTTCCCGAGCTGGCGGCGATCCCTTTTTGATCCAGCAGGAGTAACAGCGATTCGCCCTCAATGCCCTCAAAGCAGAAGTTGACGTTGGTGACAACGCGATGAGACCGGTCGCCGTTCAGGGCGGCGTGGGGAATGGCGGATAATCCGTCGATCAGCCGCTGCTGCAGGGGATACAGGCGGCGGTGTACCTCCTGGCACGTCCGACAGCTCTCCTCCAGCGCCGCCGCCATACCCACGATACCGGCGATATTCTCCGTGCCGGCGCGTCTGCCCCGCTCCTGTGCGCCGCCTTCGATCAGCGGCGTGAGAGGAACGCCGCGCCGGACGTACAGCGCGCCTGCGCCTTTGGGACCGTGGAATTTATGGGCGGAAAGGGAGAGGAGGTCGATGTGCATCGCCTCCACGTCAAGAGGAATATGACCTGCCGCCTGCACCGCGTCAGTGTGGAAGAGCACGTTCTTTTCCCGGCAGATGGCGCCGATCTCACTGACCGGCTGGATCGTGCCGATCTCGTTGTTGACAAACATAACGCTGACAAGGCAGGTATTGGGGCGGATCGCCGCCTCCAACTCTGAAGGACGCACCAGACCGTCCTCGTGTACCGGCAGAAGTGTGACCTCGAAGCCCTGCTTTTCCAGCTTTTTGAGCGTATGCAGTACGGCGTGATGCTCAAAGGCGGTGGAGAGGATGTGCCGCTTGCCCTGCCTTGCGCCCAGCGCCGCGGCGGAGAGAAGCGCCTGATTGTCACTTTCACTGCCGCCGGAGGTAAAGAGGATCTCCTTGCTGTCGGCGTGCAGAAGACGGGCAACGGTTTGCCGCGCCGTCTCGATCGCTTCGGCGCTTTTCTGCCCGGCGCTGTGCAGACTGGAGGGGTTGGCGTACAACTCCTGCCAGCAGGGAAGCATGGCGGCAAGGGCGGCGTCGCTCATGCGGGTCGTGGCGGCATTATCCGCGTAGACAAACATAGAACAGGATTCCTTTCATAAAACTTACCTAATCGGTAGGCATTATCAGTGTAGCACAAGAAACCTATCAAGTCAATAGGTTTTTCGGCCGCGACGCATGGCGGGAATGGCAGGGTGCGGCGGTATAAGGACAGCTTATCTTTAGCATTTTAAATTGATGCGAAAAATTTGCAAAAAAGAGGTTGACAGGGGAGGGCGGGCGTGCTATGATACCAACAATCCATCCGGCGGATGGAATCGTGAGGAAGGGAGAAAGCATCTGATGAAGCGTCGCAACGCCATGATGATGTGGGGGATGTGCATGGATATGTCCATGTGCATGCGTCGTTGCGTGCAAAATCGTCAAGTGCTTTCCTGAAGCGCCGAAACCGGGCGCGATGCCGTTTACCAGAGCAGCGGAAAGTCATTTGACATTCCGCTGTTTTTCGTTTATGATAAGGAGGTTAACGGCATGAAGGTTCGATTCGGGCGGCGAATGTGTCCACAGGGACACAAAATAAACAGTAAACCCCGCCGGCGGGGAATATGCCGGCGTAAGAATAGGAAGAAACAATTTGAATGAAAAAAGGAGCGAACAAACATGAAAAAGCACATTCGTATCGGAGCGTTGATCCTGGCGCTTACACTGGTTGCCTCTCTGGTTTTGACCGGCTGCGGCGACAAGAGCGATAAGGGCGGCGAGAGCGATAAGGGCGGCGAGAGCGGCACCAAGACCATCCAGATCGCCGTACCCAACGACACCACCAACGAAGCCCGCGCGCTGCTGCTGCTGGAGGCCAACGGCATCATCAAGCTCAAAGAGGGCGCCGGCATCACCGCCACCAAGAACGACATCGCCGAGAATCCCTACAACGTAGAGATCGTTGAGGCGGAAGCGGCACAGCTTCCCAACATCCTGCAGGATGTGGACTACGCCGTCATCAACTCCAACTATGCGCTCTCCGCCGGTTTGAATCCCGTGGCGGATTCCCTGGTCATCGAGGGCAGCTCCTCCGCCTATGCCAACATCCTGGCTGTGAAAGAGGGCAACGAGGCTTCCGACGTGGTGAAGGCGCTGGTGGCGGCTCTGGAGAGCAAGGCTGTGGCGGATTTCATCGCGGAGAAGTATGAAGGCGCTGTGGTCAGCACCATCGACAATCCCGGCGACGGTTACGATTCTGACGTGGATTATGAGGCGCTCAAGGGCAGCACCATTTCCGTGGCCGCTTCCCCCACGCCCCATGCCGAGATCCTGGCGGTAGCCAAGGAGATCCTTGCCGCCAAGGACATCACGCTGGACATTCAGGAGTTCAACGACTACGTGGTTCCCAACACGGTGGTGGAAGACGGTACGGTGGACGCCAACTACTTCCAGCACGTTCCCTATCTGGATGACTTCAACGCCGAGCAGGGCACCCACATCGTGTCCGTCTGCGCGCCCCACGTGGAGCCGATGGGCCTCTATGGCGGCAAGCAGTCCGACCTGAGCGTACTGGGCAAGTAAGTAAAAACACATCTGCCGCATCCGGAGCGCCTTGGGCGCTCCGGATCGCGGCGCGTTAAGGAGCCTCTCCATGATCGAGATCAGAAACCTATACAAGACATTCTCCTCCGGCGACGATAAGGTGGACGCCTTGCAGAACATCAATCTGACCATTGCCGACGGCGACGTGTACGGAATTATCGGAATGTCCGGCGCCGGCAAGAGTACGCTGGTGCGGTGTATCAATATGCTGGAGCGCCCCACCGCCGGCACCGTGACGGTGAACGGACGGGATATGGGCGCGCTTTCCAACGCCGAACTGCGTCAGGCGCGGCGGGAGATCACCATGATCTTCCAGCAGTTCAACTTGCTGATGCAGCGCACTTGTTTACAAAACGTCTGCTTCCCGATGGAGCTGTCCGGCGTGAAGAAGGCGGCGGCGAAAAAGCGGGCGATGGAGCTTTTGGAGCTGGTAGGCCTGCCGGACAAGGCGGGCGCGTATCCGGCACAGCTCTCCGGCGGTCAGCAACAGCGGGTTGCCATTGCCCGCGCCCTTGCCACCGACCCCAAGGTGCTGCTGTGCGATGAGGCGACCTCGGCGCTGGATCCCAACACCACCCATCAGATCCTTTCACTCATTCGCGATATCAACGATAAGCTGGGTATCACGGTGGTGGTCATTACCCACCAGATGAGCGTGGTCAAGGAGATCTGCAAGCATGTGGCGATCCTCGACCACGGCACCGTGGCGGAGGAAGGGCTGGTGAGCGCCGTATTTGCCGCGCCCAAAAGCGAGGCGGCGCGCCGGCTGGTCTATCCGGCGCGGGAGGGCGAGATCATCAGCGATCCCGGCAGTGAAACGAAGGTGCGCGTGATCTTCGCCAGCGCCGCCGCCGCGTCTATGCCACTGGTGGCGCGTATGGCGCGGGAGCGGAGCGTCATGGCGAACATTATTTCCGCCAATACCCAGCCGATCGACGGCAAAACATACGGCGATATTCTGTTGGGGATCCCCCACGAGCAATTATCCGCCGCGCTGGATTTCCTGCGGGGGATCCCTGAACTGACGGTGGAGGAGGTGAGCGACCTTGTATGACAATCTCTTTTCCGAAAAATCCCTTTCGGACGCGCTGCAATGTTTACAAAACGAGATCCCCTTTGCCATCTGGGAGACGTTTTACGTCACGGTGCTCTCTACGCTTCTGGCGCTGGTGATCGGTCTGCCGCTGGGCGTATTGCTGGTGGTGGGGGAGAAGAAGGGCGTTCTGCCGCTTCCTAAATGGGTCATGCAGGTGCTCAACGTGATCATCAATCTCCTGCGCTCCATTCCGTTCTTGATCCTCATGATCATGGTCTTTCCCTTGAGCCGTCTTGTCATCGGTACCACTGTGGGCACCACTGCCACCATTGTGCCGCTGGTGGTGGCGGCATTCCCCTTTATCGCCCGACTGGTGGAAAGCAGTCTCCGGGAGGTAGACCCCAACATCATCGAGGCGGCGCAGTCCATGGGCGCTACGCCCATGCAGATCATCTGCAAGGTCATGGTGCCGGAGAGCGTGCCGTCCCTTTTGAGCAACGTCACCATCGCGCTGACCACCATCCTCGGTTACAGCGCCATGAGCGGTATCATCGGCGGCGGCGGTCTGGGTCAGATCGCCATCAACTACGGTTACTATCGCTACAAGTATCTGGTGATGCTGATCGCGGTGGTTCTGCTGATTTTACTGGTGCAACTCTTCCAGAGCATCGGCACGCGTCTGGCGGTCAAGAGCGATAAGCGGCTCAAACACTGAACAGCAAAAAGAAAAACGGGGATCGGACAGCGTGCCGGTCCCCGCTCTTTTTTAGCGCCGTTTGCCGGAGGAGTTGCATCTTTACAGGGCGGAGATAATATGGTATAGTCATATCATTATACTGGTATGCTATGGCATTGCGGCGAGAGGAGGTGCGTGCGCCGTGGGTGAAAAACAGCCGGTCAACCAGATCCGCGTGGGGGCGATCCTTTCCTACGTGTCCATGGCGTTGAGCACCGTGATCTCGCTGGTGTATACGCCGGTGATGATCCAGCGGCTGGGGGATAGCGAATACGGACTGTATCAGGCGGTATTGCCGATCGTGTCGTATCTGAATCTCCTGAGTCTGGGGCTGGGCAGCGCCTATGTGCGCTACTACTCACGCGCCAAGGTGGCGAAGGACCGGCACCTGATGGCAAAGCTCAACGGTATGTTCCTGCTCACCTTCGCGGCGCTGGGCGTGGTGTGTCTGGCGGTGGGATTCACACTGTCGCTCCACGGCGACGTGATCTTCGGCAGTAAGGTGACGGCGGAAGAGGCGGCGCTGGGTGAGCGGCTGCTGCGGATCATGACGGTGAACTCCGCCGTGTATCTCCCCTTGAGCGTATTCAACGCACACGTGACCATCCATGAGCGGTATATCTACCAAAAAGCGCTCAACATGGCAAAGCAGGTGCTCAATCCGCTGTTGATGATCCCTCTGCTGCTGCTGGGATTCCGTTCCGTGACGCTGACGGTGGTAACGCTGATCTTTACGCTCGTTACCGGCGCGGTGGATATCTGGTACTGCTTTACAAAGCTGAAAATGCCGGTATCGTTCCGGCACTACGATCTGTCGCTGATGCGGCGGATGTGCGGCTTTACGTTTTACGTTTTTCTGGGTATCGTGGTGGATAATTTCAACTGGTCCATTGACCGGCTGCTGCTTTTGTGGTTCCACGGCAGTACGGCGGTGACGATCTACACCGTGGCGGCACAGTTGAACGTATACTATCAATCTTTCTCCGCCGCGGTGACCAATGTGCTGACGCCGCGGGTACACCGGCTGGTAGCGGAGCGGCGACCCGCAAGGGAACTGGATACGCTGTTTATCCGCGCGGCGCGGCTTCAGTTTATGCTGCTGGCAGGGATCCTGATGGGGTTTGTGGCGGTAGGCAGGACCTTTGTGACCACCTGGGCAGGCGGCGACCGGTTTGCCATCGACTACTTTGTGACCATCATGCTGTTTCTCGCCTCCATCTGGAGCAACACCCAGTTGGTAGGCTATGAGATCCTTCGCGCCAAGGGACTGCACCGATTCAGCGCGTTGCTGGCGGCGGCGGTGGCACTGGGCAATACGGTGATCTCGATTCCCCTTTGCATCCATTTTCAGGCGCTGGGCGCCGCCATCGGTACCATGATCTCCAGCACCGTGGGTATCGTGGCGCTGAACTGGTATTTCCACCAGTACGCAGGGTTGGATATTCCCCGATTCTGGCGGCGGATCGCTCGACTTCTGCCCTCTATGGCGATCCCCATGTTCTCGGCGGTGCTGATGGCGCTGTTCGCGCCGGTGCGGGGCTATCGGGGCGTGGTGCTGTGGGGCGCGGTGTTTGTGGCGATCTATGCCGTGTTTATGTGGCGCTTCGGCATGAGCCGCTATGAACGGGAGCTGGTGTCCGCGCCGGTGCGGCGATTGCTGGATCGCCGGAAGCGATAGGGAGGAACGGTATGGGCAAAAAGAGCAATACCAAGGCGCGGATCGTGTCCGCGGCATGGAAGCTGTTTTACGAGCAGGGGTACGAGGACACCACGGTGGAGGACATCGTGGCGGCTTCGGAGACCTCCAAAGGTTCCTTTTACCACTATTTCGAGGGGAAAGACGCGCTGTTGGGCGCGTTGAGCGTTCTGTTTGACGAGGAGTACGAGTCGCTGCGGCAACGGCTGACGCCGGAGATGGACGCGGTGGAGCAGTTGGTATTCCTGAATCGGGCGCTGTTTACCATGATCGACAACACCGTATCGCCGGAGCTGTTGGGGCGGCTATTTTCCTCCCAGCTCATCACCCACGGCGAAAAGCACCTTTTGAGCCGAGACCGCACCTATTTCAAACTGTTACAGCAGATCGTGCGGGAGGGACAGCAGAAAGGACACTTGCGCACCGACCTGTCCGCCAACGAGATCGTGAAGGGGTACGCCATGTTTGAACGGGGCTTGATGTACGACTGGTGCCTTTGCAACGGGGAATACGCCCTGTCGCGCTATGCCGGACAGATGATGCCCATGTTTTTGCAGGGTTACCGACCGGAGGAAAAATAAAAATTTTATTTTTCGGTAATTCAAGCGTCTATTTTTTGAAATGTATAATTCCGTTGATATAAAAGAGATACAATAGTTTTACATTGGCAGAGTATAGAAAATCGTCTATACTCTGTTCTGTATTTACGAACGGAAAAATGTATGATACACTGTGACCTGTTCAAACGTAAAGGAGAGAGAAACTATGGCAACTTCTGACATCTGTGTATTGATCGCCATTGCCGCGTATCTTATTATGACCGTGGCGGTGGGACTGTATTTCAACCGCAAGGGGAGCGGCGCCGATTCCGGCACATTCTTCCTGGGTGGGCGCAAGCTGGGACCGCTGGTGACCGCCATGAGCGCCGAGGCGAGCGACATGAGCTCGTGGCTGCTGATGGGTCTGCCCGGCCTCGCGTACCTGTGCGGTGTGGCGGAGGTAGGCTGGACGGTGATCGGTCTGGCGGTGGGCACGTACCTGAACTTCCTGCTGGTGGCGAAGCGTTTGCGTGTGTATTCCGCCAAACTGGGCGCTATCACCGTGCCGGACTTTTTCTCGCGCCGGTATAACGATCAGCGCCACGTGCTTTCCTGCATCGCGTCGCTGGCGATCCTCGTATTCTTCGTGCCGTACACCGCATCCGGCTTCAAGGCGGTGGGCACGCTCTTTAACAGCTTGTTCGGCTGGGATTATCATACCGCCATGATCATCGGCGCGGCGGTCATCATCGGCTATACGGTGCTGGGCGGCTTTTTGGCGGTGTCCACCACCGACCTGATCCAGTCTGTCGTGATGACGGTGGCACTGGCGGTGATCGTGGTGTTCGGGATCCGTCAGGCGGGCGGCATTGACACGGTGATCGATAACGCCAAGGCGTTGCCCGGTTATTTGAATCTTACCAAGGGGTACGATCCCGCCGCCGGTGCGGCAGGCAGCTTCGGCGCTCTGCCCATCGCCTCTACGCTGGCGTGGGGGCTGGGTTATTTCGGTATGCCCCATATCCTGCTTCGCTTTATGGCGATTCGAGATGAAAAGCAGATCAAGACTTCCCGCCGGATCGCCGTTATCTGGGTGGTGATCTCCATGGCGGTGGCGGTAGCGATCGGTATCATCGGTTACAGCGTGTCCGCGGCAGGGAAGGTCGACGTGGCGGATTCCGAGACGATCATCGTTAAGCTGGCAGGACTGATGAGCAGTTTCGGTATTTTGCCGGCGCTGTTGGCAGGCGTTATCATGGCGGGGATTCTGGCGGCGACCATGTCCACGGCGGATTCCCAACTGCTGGCGGCGGCAAGCAGTATGTCACAGGATCTTCTGCAGGATTTCTTCGGCATCAAGCTCAGCCGCAAGGCGTCTATGCTGGTGGCGCGCGTTACGGTGCTGTTGGTGGCAGGCGTGGGTATCGTGCTGGCGTGGAATCCCAACAGCAGTGTGTTCCGTGTGGTGTCCTTTGCGTGGGCAGGTTTCGGCGCCGCCTTTGGTCCGGTGATGCTTCTGGCACTGTTCTGGAAGCGTTCCAACCGCTGGGGCGCGCTGGCCGGTATGATCACCGGCGGCGGCATGGTGTTTGTGTGGAAGTTCCTCATCGCGCCCATGGGCGGCATCTGGAACATCTATGAGCTGTTGCCGGCGTTTATCGCGGCGCTCATCATGGACGTGGCGGTATCACTGATCACCAAAGCGCCGTCTATCGAAGTGACCGACACCTTTGAGCAGGTGAAAAAGGGGTAAATCGGTAAATCCATATCAATCGCGCCGCCCGCTATCAGATAGACGGGCGACGCGTTTTTATATAGCTGTGTCATCTGTCGGTGTCCCCACTGCGGAGAATGATGACCGAATCATCTAAATTATCAACCATTTCTGCGACAGCTCGTTCATGAATCATATGGATCTTTACATTAAGCTCATCAATGCGAGCCTGAATATCGTCAATCGCAGATCGGATTTCCTGCATGGTATACGTATAGTGCCGCACATCAATTTTTATAATATCCATTATACGTTTATTATAACTCCTAAATAGAATTATTTTAGATTTATTATAACATCAAAAACGGCATAATACAACAGTAGATTTTAGAATAGATACATAATAAATCTAAAATGAGGTGCAGTATGAAAAGTATATCTATTCGCATTGATGATGAACTGCTTGATAAGCTCCATGTTGTAGCCGATTATGAGGGGCGTTCCGCCAACGGTCAGATCGTGGTTTTGATTCGCCGTTGTGTGGAGGCGTTTGAAAAGAACCACGGAGAAATCGGAAAAAAGGAACGGTAAACCGCCATATCAAAAGAGCCGCCCTTATGAGGCGGCTCTTTTTGCATGCATTGGGTGTTCCAAAGGCAACCCCCGGCTATGCCGGGGGGAAAGAAGAGCTTACAGCGAGGAAAAAAGTAGACAAGAAAAAGTCTCCAAGTTAAAGTGAATGAAAGGTTTGCCGACCAACATCACAAGAACAAGGAGACTTA